>JBCCXH010000090.1:0-13455 GCA_039192005.1 Bacteroidota bacterium | reverse complement strand
TCGTCCTGTTCCACCAATTGGCCGGCGTTCAAATGGATTTTCTTTACGACCCCATCTACCGGGGAAGACACAATTGTCTCCATTTTCATAGCTTCGATCACAAACAACACATCGTCTTTTGATACGGCATCTCCTTCTTTGACTTTCACTTCCGCAATCTTACCCTGAAGCGGCGAGCCAATCTCGTTTTCGGTTTCTGCCTTCTTGTTGGAAACTTTTTGAACGGCGATTCCCTGGTCCCTGATCACAATACGTCTGATCTGGCCATTGAGCCTAAACGCTACATTTCGCATGCCATGATCGTCCGGTTCGGATAGCCCGACCAGCTCAATGATGATGGTCTTGCCCTTTGCGATCTCTACCAGGATCTCTTCTCCGGGTTTCATCCCGTAGAAAAAGGCAGTGGTAGGCAAATGGCTCACTTCACCATACATCTGAATGTGATCATAGTACTCCTGAAACACCTTCGGGTACAGTTTAAAAGACAGAAATTCCTCAAAGTCGAAGCCCGGATAGTCTTTTTGAAACTGTTCAAACTCCTGATCAAAATCCACCGGTCTCATGTCATCATTGGCCCTTCCTTTGATCGGTTGTTGATTTTTGAGGATCAATTGACTCAACTCAGCAGGAAAGCCTCCCTCCGGCAGGCCCAGGTTTCCTTTGAACAGACCCACCACGGATTCGGGAAAAGAAAGCGATGCTCCTTTAGCAAGGACATCATCCGAAGTCAGATCGTTTGCTGTCATGAACATGGCCATATCACCCACTACTTTAGAAGATGGGGTCACTTTTACGATGTCCCCAAAGAGTTGATTGACAGCTGCATAATTCTTCTTGATCGTTTCAAACTTCTCTTCCAATCCAAGTGCAATCGCCTGGGGGCGTAGGTTGGAATACTGCCCTCCGGGTATTTCATGGTCGTATACCTCCGCAGTACCTGCTTTTAGCCCGGACTCAAAAGGGTAATAATACTCACGCACGTCTTCATAATAGGTGGAGTGCTCGTTTAGCGACGTCAAATTCATTTCTCTTCCCCGCTCGTGGTGCTCCAGTGATGCTACCAACGAGTTGAAATTTGGCTGTGCTGTCAAACCGGACATGGAAGCCAGTGCCACATCGATGATATCTACGCCTGCTTCAACCGCCTTCAAGTACATCCCGGACTGGATGGAAGACGTATCATGCGTATGAAGGTGAATGGGCAGGTCCACCGCCTTTTTCAATTCGGATACTAATAGCTCCGCACTGTACGGTTTCAATAGCCCCGCCATGTCTTTGATGGCTAGTAAATGTGCGCCTTCATCTTCTAACTGTCGCGCCATGTTCAGGTAATACTGAAGGGTGTATTTCTTTTGGTTGTCATCCCTTAGCTCGCCTGTGTAGCAGATACAGGCTTCGGCCAGTGATTCCGTTCGTTCACGTACCGCACGAATACTCACTTTCATGTTTTCCACCCAGTTCAGGGAATCAAAGATTCGGAAAATATCCATCCCATTTTCAGCAGACTGCTCGATAAATTTTTCAATCAGGTTATCCGGGTAGGCCGTGTAGCCTACGGCATTGGAGCCTCGAATCAGCATTTGAAATAAAATGTTCGGGATCGCCTCTCTCAGCATTCGCAACCGGGTCCAGGGGCTTTCTTTCAAAAACCGCATGGATACGTCAAACGTAGCACCTCCCCACATTTCCAAAGAAAAAACCTGAGAGTTTTGTATGGCGTAGTTTCTGGCCACGGCCAGCATGTCTTTGGTCCTGAACCTTGTCGCTAATAACGACTGATGTGCGTCCCTCATCGTGGTATCGGTGAAGTGGATGGCTTTTTCTTCCTTGATGTGTTGAATGAACTTTTCCCGGCCCAGTTTCTTTAAGAGGTCCTTGGTGCCTTCCGGTGGACGTTCGTCCTTTTTATGCACCGGGACTTTTGGCCTCCTGAATGCTCGGTCGGGATCGTATGATTTCACGTCCGGGTTGCCATTTACCGTCACGCCTCCAATGTATTTTAACATCTTCGTCCCCCTGTCAAAACTTTTTTCAATCTTGAAAAGGTCCGGGTGGCTATCAATGAAATTGACGGTGGCATTTCCTTCAAAAAAGTCTTTGGTATAAATCACGTTTTCCAGAAACCCGATGTTGGTTTTCACGCCTCGAATCCTGAACTCTCTCAACGCACGGTGCAATCGCTGAGCGCTGCCCTTTAACGTTCTTCCTTTTGCTGTGACCTTCACCAGCAAGGAATCAAAAAACGGAGATATTTTCACTCCCTGGTAGACGTTTCCGGCATCCAGCCGAATGCCAAAACCGCCGGCACTTCGGTAGGCAATGATCGTTCCGTAATCTGGCTTGAATCCATTTTCAGGGTCCTCCGTTGTGACACGACACTGGATGGCATACCCTCTCACACTGATGTCTTCTTGGGATTTGATAAAGATTCTGGGATCTGACAACTCACACCCGGAAGCAATCAAAATCTGCGACCTGACAATGTCGACACCCGTCACCTCTTCTGTGATGGTATGCTCTACCTGCACCCTTGGATTTACTTCAATGAAGTAGCTGTTTTCTTCGGGATCGACTAAAAACTCTACCGTTCCCGCGTTGTTGTACTTCACCTGTCGGGCAATCTTCAATGCGTAGTCGTAAAGCTGTTTTTTGGTTTCTTCTTTTAACCCTACACTCGGAGCCACTTCCACCACTTTTTGAAAGCGACGCTGCACGGAACAATCCCGTTCAAACAGATGCACGATGTGACCGTAATTGTCCGCAAGGATCTGAACCTCTATGTGTTTGGGATTCTCTACGTATTTCTCCAAAAAGATGGTATCGTCACCAAATGCTTTTCCTGCCTCTGACTTGGCTTCTGCATAGGATTTGATCAGGCTGGTTTCGTCTCGTACTACGCGCATGCCCCTTCCTCCTCCTCCTGCAGAAGCTTTCAGGATCACCGGATAGCCGATTCGTGCGGCCTCACTTTTTGCCACTGTTTCATCAGAAAGTACCTGTTGGTTGTCTTCAATCACCGGCACCTTTGCCTCCCGTGCCACCTTCTTTGCCATCACTTTATCTCCTAGCTGGGCCATCACTTCCGGCTGTGGCCCGATAAATACAATTCCCTCTTCCCTACATCTGGTTGCAAAACCCACATTTTCCGAAAGAAAACCATAACCCGGATGGATGGCATCTACCTCATTTTCTTTGGCTACTGCAATGATTTCTTCAACATCCAGGTAGGGTTTTAAAGGGTCTTCATTGGCTCCAATCTGATAGGCTTCATCTGCTTTGTAACGATGCAGGGAATATCGATCCTCATGTGTAAAAACGGCTACTGATCTCACATGCAATTCGGAGATGGCGCGTAATACCCGTATCGCAATTTCGCCACGATTTGCGACCATGATTTTCTTGAAGAATCGTTGATTTTCCATAAGCGCCGGAAATTAGCAAAAAATGACCGAAGGCTTAATAAAATAAGCTAAATATCAATTACACTAATAGATTATATAAGCGAAAAACAAAAAAGCTTATTTTCATTTTTAGCAAAGATTATCTTTAGATTAACTATCGTTAATATAACACCGTTTTATACAGTAACTATCGAAGGTTGTCATTTTCTCTAACACATGAACTTCGAAGCATACCTGAAAGACTCAATCGATACGAAGTTCATTTTTCACATTTTCTGCAATTCTTTTATACATAGAATCTCCTTCTACGAGATCATTTTACCTATCCAAATAGCTCAAAAACTTCTCTCTGGGGACTTCGTTCGCCCCCAACGTACTCAAATGGTCCGAGTAGACCTGGCAATCGAATAAGATGCCTCCTTCTTCTTTGAATTTTCGGATGAAAGATATCAACGCCACCTTGGAAGCATTACTCACTTTGGAAAACATGGACTCTCCTGAAAATACATACCCCAGATCCACTCCGTACATTCCTCCTACCAATTCGCTTTCCTGCCAAACCTCCACCGACTTGGCATGCCCTAGTTTAAAAAGCATTAGATACGCTTCCTTCATCTCATCCGTAATCCATGTGCCTTTCTGTCCCTTTCGCGAAATACGCTGACATTGGGTAATCACCCCTTCAAAATCCTGATCATAGGTGACTTCAAAAAGGCCTTTTCGCATCACACGACTCATGGACCGGGAAACTTTTAGTTGCTCGGGAAATAAAACGAATCTGGGATCCGGACTCCACCAGGTGATCGGGTCTCCGGGATTATACCAGGGGAAAATACCTGAATGATAGGCGAGCATGAGCCGGTCAGGGCTCAGGTCCCCTCCAATGGCAACAATACCGTCTTCGGCTCCATGCACCGGCGGAAAAATAAGCTCTTCGATCAATTGATAAACAGGCATGTATTTTATTCGACGTTCAATGACCAAAATTGATGAAAATCATGAAAAGCATTCATATCAGCCGCTAACTACTTATCTTTCGCTATACTCGAAAAGTCAACCGCTCTTTCCTGAGTTAAAAACACATAGTAAGCATGAACCAATCACTAGACCTCAGCCCTGAAGCTTTCGAACAATTATTAGCCAGGAGTTCGGAACTTATCCTTGATCACTTTCAGGACATGGAAAAGAAAAAGGCGTACCACTCCTATCCACATAAAGAGGTGGCATCGTGGTTTGATGAACCGCTACCTATGGAGGGCATGGACATAGCTACGTTACTTGAGCTAACAAAAGAAAAAGTAATGGATCCCTCCACGTATAACCTTGGCCCCAACATGTATGCATACGTCATGGCCGGAGGCACTCAGGTTTCCATTGTCGCTGAGCAGTTGGCTGCTACCATCAATAACAACATGGGGAAATGGCACCTTGCTCCTACACTCAACGAAATCGAGCGCCGGGTCATCCAATGGGGCGGGGAGATCACGGCCTTTGGAAAAGAAGCTGCCGGCATCATGGTCAGTGGGGGATCGGCAGCCAACTTGGCAGGGCTGACCATCGCCAGAAACCTCTTCTTTGAAAAACAAGAGGTACGAAAAAAGGGACTCTTTGGCATGCGCCCTTTCACCATCTACACTTCTGTTGAGGTCCATGGGTGCGTAGACAAAAGCATAGAGGAGTTAGGAATCGGGACGGATTACCTACGGAAAATCGAGGTAAACGACAATGCGACCATCAACCTGGAAAAGTTGGAGCAAAAGATAGAAGAGGACATTGCTGCCGGCTTCACTCCTTTCTGTCTGGTCGGAAATGCCGGCACCGTCAATACTGGTGCGATTGATGACCTCACCGCACTGGCTCAACTTGCAAAAAAATACGGGATGTGGTATCACATCGATGGGGCATACGGAGGTTTGTTAGGTTCTTTACCATCTGTTAAAAAGGAATATCAGGGCATTGAACTTGCAGACTCACTCGCTGTAGACTTTCACAAGTGGATGTACCAACCATTTGAAGCGGGGTGTGTTCTGGTGAGGGACTGGGACATTCTGCGCCGGGCCTATTTCAAAAAGGCCTCTTACCTGGATGCCAAACTGGAGGAATCGGGACGGATTAATTTCAATGAACACAGCTTTCAGTTATCAAAAAACGCCAAAGGGTTTAAAGTATGGATGAGTTTGAAAGCTTACGGTCTCAAAAAACTTCAGGAGATGATGCAAAAAGACATCGATCTGGCTCATTTTCTGGCGGATCAGGTAGCTGCTCATCCTGATTTTGAACTCAAATCCCGGTCGCATCTGGCCATCGCCTGTTTCCGATACGTCAAAGGATGTGAAACCGAAGAGGCAATTGAAGATTTGAACCGCCGTCTGATTCCTGCCTTGGAAAAAGACGGAAGGGTGTTTATCACCGGAACGATCTTTCAGGGACAGTTTGTAATTCGCGCCTGCCTGATCAACCATAGAATGCATAAAGGAACCGTAAACCATTTAGTCCATGTGATTCAAGAGGTGGCAAGCAACATAAATGTGACGGCACTTGAATATTAGGAAAGCAACAGAGAAGGACTATGATGCCGTCTGGGAAATCTTCCATGAAGTCATTCAGGGAGGGGATACCTATGTATTCTTACCGGATACACCTAAAGAAGACCTGGCAACGCATTGGTTTGGTGAATCCTATCACACATTTGTCGTAGAAGACAACGATCACATAGTGGGTACCTACCTATTGAAACCAAATGAAATTGGCCGGGGGAGCCACGTTGCCAATTGTGGCTACATGGTCAAATCCAATGCTCATGGACGGGGTATCGGAAGTTTAATGTGTGAGCATTCCATTGAAAAAGCGAGAGAATTAGCCTTCAAAGCCATTCAGTTCAACAAAGTTGTTTCGACGAATCAACGAGCCATCAGACTTTGGGAGAAGTATGGTTTTCAGATCATTGGGACCATACCCAATGGCTTTGACCATAAAGAATTCGGATATGTAGATGCGTACATGATGTATAAAGAGCTGTAAAACGTGTTTAAAATGGTTTGAAAGGACCCTCACTTGATTTACACTTTACTACTGACTGCTTCACTCCCCTTCATAACGGATTCCCAGACACCAGATGTACTGATAACGAAGTGGGGGTTACCAATGCTTAAGTTCAGCATGTTTTCATTTTGCCGGATATTACTGGCTGAATATCTTTGAGATAAGAGGATGTGCAACCTTAACACCTATCATTCAAGAGTTATTATAGCTGATCCTCCTCACAGAATCGTTGAATTAACCTAAACTATGAAGCTAGCTTTTACCTGTCTCACCTTAGCAATCGTTCTTTTTCAATCCTGTACCCCAAATGAGAGAACACCAGAAAAGAAGATTCAGGGACTTAACCACAACCCCAATGCGATCTCGGTAAACTCCATTGCTCCGGACCGTGGCCTTGCCGACCCACATGTCCTCATCGTAGGTGACACCATTTATGCTATGTGCGGACACGACCGAGACTGGAACATTGTGGACTTTTGCCGAATGGACCGATGGGAACTTTGGTCTTCTACCAACCTTACGAATTGGAATCACCATTTAAACATCCTGCCTACCCAGACTTACATTGGCGACCAAGACAATTGCTGGGCCGGTGACCTGGCCACCAAAGACGGTAAGTACTACTGGTATTTCTCTAACCGAAGCTTCAACACAGGAGTGATGGTCGCTCCTACGATGAATGGGCCCTGGAAAGATGCACTAGGTGAGCCACTACTCCCCGAAGGGCTTACCTCCAGCAAGTCCTACGACCCGGAAATCTTTGAAGAAAATGGCGTGTACCATATCATCTTCGGCGCAGGGCAGTACTACATCGCCACCTTGGGGGATGACATGATTTCTTTAGCTTCTGAACCTCAAAAGTTAATGGTCCTGAAAGAAGATGGTACACGCAAACCTACCGGGGATAAACCGGCCATCTTCAAGCGGGGCGATTGGTACTACCTGTTTTGGGGGCAGTATTACAGCATGTCAAGAGAACTCAAAGGGCCCTACACCTTTAAAGGCGACTACCTCCACGGCGGTCACGGTAGCGCATTTGAATGGAAAGGTCAGTGGTACAGCATCCAGGAAAACCACGAAACCAATGCATTTTACCGAGGGGTACAGGTAAGGCCACTGTTTTTTAATGCGGATAGTACCGTCTACATTCCCGAAAATAACTTTGAGTACCCTTTACCGGGGCGGATCTACACTTTTGAACATACCACACAGGGCTGGAGAAGCGAAAAAGGGACGGAGGTAAAACGAAACGAGACCCCGACGTACATCTATGGTAAAACCGAAAGCGAGGGAGCCATCGTGGCCTCCACTCCATTTATTCATACACCCATCTATTTGTGTGAACAGGTGAAAATTACCGTCAAAAATGTATCCAATACAGACTCCATTAAACTGGCACTAAATGGGTACGATGATCCCAAACGATTCACTCGTGTTGCACCTAAAAAAGTAGCGTGGAATAAGGAAGAGTGGGTGTCCGCAGCGGTTGATCAGACAGCCGAATGGCAGGAACTCACCATTTCACTGGATCAATTCAAGACACGTAAAAAACACTTGCACCAACTAGCCATTCAACCTGCGTATAATAAGGTAAATGAAGACTGGATGATAAAAAGCGTGATTGTTGAATGAATGGGTAGCGAAGAAAAAAATCCAAAACCTTGCTATTTTTTATAAATAGGTGATCCATACCTTTTCAGAACTTCAAGGACAATTTATTCCCAAATGGACGTAAGGCAAGTTGAATCAGAAAGTGAGTTGAAGCAAATTCTGGATTTGCAAAATGATAATCACTACACAAATGTCCCGGAACACGTAAAGGAAGCCGATGGGTTTGTGACTGTAAGGCACGACCTGAAAACACTAACGATGCTAAACGACAAAGCGAGACACGTCATTGCTTTAGAAAAAGGCAAGGTAATCGGTTATGCGTTAGTCATGTTGAAAGAACTCCGTGACCTGATCCCGGTCCTGGTTCCCATGTTTGATATGTTTCAAAAGATCGAATACCAAGGTGTCAGGCTGAGCAACTATAACTACTATGCCATGGGACAAATCTGTATTGCAGAGGGATATCGAGGAAAGGGCGTTTTCAGCCAATTGTATAACAAGCACAAGGAGGTTTACTCTGAGCTGTATGACCTGTGCCTAACGGAAGTTTCATCGAGCAATCCCCGATCGATGAAAGCCCATGAAAAAGTGGGGTTTCAGAACATTCATCAGTTCAGAGACAAGACAGACGAGTGGAACATTTTGTGCTGGGACTGGAACTAAAGTCATTTTTAAATGATACTGAAGGTTAGTGAGGACCGCATATCCTGAGTCAAAAGCAGTCAGTAGCCTCAAGGCGATTGCATGTTAATATTTTTTACATCTTTTTGTCGGAAATTCGGCTGCTCCACGCGGCTGTTCCACGCGGCTGCTCCACGCGGCTGTTCCACGACGGTTTTTGAAAAGAAATTTTAAGTCTAAACTTCCCCAAACCCCTTCTGAGAAGCAGCCGTCATGGAATGGAATATAGGCTTCTTTTCAAAAACCGGATTTAACATGCAATCGCCCTGTCAGTAGCCTACTCAATTGTTTTCTTTTCCAGAACGTAGTGAAAATAAAATACCCTCCTTTTTGAACCCGGACGTTCTTACGGTGTATTGCTTCATGAATTTAACTTTTCAAAGACATGAAATTACCTATTTTATTTTTCCTGCTTCTCTCCTATCTATCCAATGCACGTCCTGCAAACATCCCCTCGAAGATCACTGAACTAAAACCCAAAGAATGGTACGCTGCTAAAGCCATCGAATGGAAAAAATACCTGGCGGACCACCCGGCAGATCAGGAATCATGGACACAGTATTTCATCGCTGCAAAATATGCGCGTGGTATTACAAAAGAAATCGAAGAAATAAAACACCAGATCATCAACCGATTCCCAGACAGCTTTTTGGCACACTACGTCGACTTTCAGGTAAATGGCTGGACAGATCAGGGAATCAAAGCGCTGGAAAAAGCCCTGAAAATAGACGATTCCAAAATGATCAGTATGGAAGACCAGTTAACGTATGGAGAGTTATCCGGGAAAGATCGTTCGACGTATTCCAGGCAGCTTTTTGAAGCAGGAATGATCCATTCCAGCACATTGAATTACGGCTACAACCTGCTCATGTCTGTCGCAGAAGACGGTCTCCTGATTATGGATGGACTACATCTTACCACACCGCTTTGGGTCCTGCAAGACGTCATGAACATACGAAAAGACATCGCCATCCTGAACCTGGAGCTAGCTTCAAGCCAGAACGTATATACCAGCAAGTTGCTAATGGAAAATGGATTTAACGGGACCGTCAACGACCTCCTGAAAGGACAGAGTAAAGAGGACGTCTACTACGCGCTCACGCTTCCCCGAGAGTTAATCAACCAAAATGAAAAGAACCTGTATGTAGTGGGCTTAGCCTCTACAGAACGCACAACGCCACGCAATCACTTTGAAACACTGAAAAACAACATTGAAAACAGGTTTCTATTGGATTACCTCACCATAGATTTTAATGGGGAACCTCAAACGGCAACTGGCCAAGTACTTTCAACCAACTACGTTGTCCCCTTACTCTTGCTCAAAGACTTCTATGATGATTTAAGTGATGGCGATCGATCAAATGAATTAACCGAACAAATAAAAAGGCTCACATACGGCACACAAATGGAAACTCGTGTTGCTCAACTGCTCAATAAAAATGCTGCCACAGAGCCATTTAAATACGTAGTGTTGAATATCAAGGAAGTAGACAAGAAAATGAAGCTGATAAAAGGTAAGTTATATGCATCGGAGCAAGAGGTGAATAACTGTGATTATTGGTTCTTTATGGAATATCTGAGGACTAACGGATATACAGACCTCTATGAAAAGTTCTTTCAGGACCTATCCAGCTATGACCCCATCACCAAATCCTTAATGAGCAACTACCATTATACTCCGGTCAATTTCAAAGAATTGGATGCTAAGTCCAAGAAAAAGAATATGTTAAAATACCCGGCAATGGATTTCACATATGAGGCGGCTCTCGCTTTCTGCAAATGGATGACCGATCAATACAATGGCAATGAAAAGCGAGCCTTCAAAAAGGTCCTTTTTCGTCTGCCAAGCCAAGAAGAATGGACGATGGCGGCTTTGGGGTATCGCGGGTTTCAATCCTGGAAACTGGAAGAAAATACCATAACGGTCAAATCAAAGGAAGGTAAAGCTCCTGAATTACAAGTCAGCCTGTCGGAACATACCATCAGCTACCCATGGGGTATTAAGGCCTGGGACTTTCGTAACCGTATCAACAATAAGCATAACTGCTATCTTGCCAATGTGAAAATTGGCGAGAAAATCACCTGTGCGGCTGGCATCAAAGGAGATGGCTTCTCATTTACCTCCCCCGGCACGACCTACTTTGCCAATGAAATGGGGTTGTATGATGTGGTCGGAAATGTAGCGGAGATGATCAGCGACCCGGGGGTCGCGATGGGTGGGAGTTGGGATGACACGCCTGAAAAAAGCACCATCACGAGTAGCTATCGCTATGAAGGATCAGACATCAAAGTAGGGATGCGTTTGTTCATGGAAGTGATCGAAGAGTGAGTATCCTCTTCCATCGTTACCGAAAAAAAACGGATGAGGAATTGATGGTTCTTGTCAAGCGCAGGGACCATCACGCTTTTTCCACCCTGTATAAGCGGTATGCAAATCGTTTAAATGCCTTTTTCTTTCGTATGCTCTGGTCAGACAGGGAGTTATCTGAAGATTTTGTGCACGACCTCTTCGCGAGGATCATCAGCAAACCGGAGCTTTATAACGAAGCCTACGAGGTAAAACCATGGCTTTTTCGCATTGCGGCCAACATGTGCAAAAATGCTTATCGTAAGCGTAGATTGGAAGAGGCTTTTCGCGCTGCAAATGAGTGGGAAGAAGCGTCAGCCTCCCCTGGCATGGAAAAAATGGATGAGGTCATTCTCACCGATCAGATTTATGCGGTACTGGATGGTATGGAGGAAGAACGCAAGACCCTCTTCCTTTTACGCTACCAGCAGGAACTCAGCATTGAAGCCATCTCGAAGATGCTGAAATTATCGGAAGGAACAGTAAAATCCCGCTTGTTTTATACACGAGAAAAAATAAAAGCCACTTTAAAATACTGACATGAAAGATTTTGAATCAATAGAAAAACTGATCCAAACCAAAGCTTTTAGTGAGCTTTCACCCAATGAACGGATGCTGGCAATGGAAGTGATGGACGAAAATGAGTACGATGCCATGCATCAGGCAGCCACAGACTTAAAAGGAGAACGTATGCCACTGAAACGAAATGTGAAAGCGGAACTTCTGAAAGAACTCAAACCACAGCGTGGAATACTCCATGGATTGTTACTCAAACCCTTGCCGGCCTACTCATTATTGATCCTATTACTGCTTTTTATTTCGACCTATTTCTTATTCCCTAAAAAGGTAGCCATTCAGACAATCGTGACCATTAAAGAGGTACCACATATGGTCAAGGGTACGGTAACGCTCATCAAAATTGATACAGTATGGAGGGATCGGATCGTGAAAGTGCCTGCACCTTCGTTCGCTTCGAATCAGACGCATGCTACGGATACCGCAGTTGTCGCACAACAGCCCGTCAAAAGCCGATCCATTTCGGAGCAAAGTGAGCTACTTGACCTGGTGGTAAGAGGAGAATAATGACGGTGTCTACCTGTCCAACTCCTCTAATAACGCTTTCGCTTGCTCATACCTATAGTTAGCAGGATTTTGGCGTACTAGCAGCAATTGTTCCTCTGCTTTTTCAACGGAACCTTGTTTTAAATAAACGAGCGCCAGGTACCAGTAGGCTTTGTGGCTGTCAAGTGTATCTCCTGCTAGCAATTGCTCAAAGACCGCTTGTGCCTGTTGGAAGTCATTCATTTCCAGGTAGGAAGCTCCAAGATAGAGCAAAATGTGAGGGTTGTTCTCTTCTCTTCGTTTACGAAACAAAGTAATCACCTCTTCATAGTTTCCTTCCATAAAAAAGGCTTCGCCTTTAGCGAGGTCCGCCTCGTTCCCTCCTTTTACAGTCAGTGAAGGCAAGCTTTCCCAATCTTTATATTCAGCATAGAGTGCCTGTGGCGTGGCTGCCCGTTGGATCCACAGGAAGTTGATCAACAACAGCAATGCAACGGACGCTGCTGCATAGTACACATACATTACCCGAGCCTTGCGCTTTCGGTCGTAGCGGGCTTTACCCGCACGTATCTTTTGAGCCAGTTCGTGAGCTTCTTCGCTTCTCAACTGGTCGGTCAGGTCCTTAAGACGGTCGGAATCGTACGCGCTCCGTTGGTAGGACACACTACTCATGAAACCCCCGTAATGTAAACGCATCTCCCGATGAATGTTCACCTCTTCTGCCAGGTCTGCATTGGATCGGATGCGTACTTCAAATGCATCACGATCCGCATCGGAAAGAGACTCATTCAGGTACATCTCGATCATTTCATAGGTTTCCTCATCAAAATCCATCGTAACTCAACGTTTTAAATCGTTTATCCGCTTTAATAAACATAGTCAGTTTCTTTTTACACTTAAATACCCGTTGCCTTACGACCACCTCCGAAGTGTAAGTCGTTTTTGCTACGATCTCCTGATAGGACATCTTGCCAAAAAAATAGGTCAAAACCTCCTTACAATTGTCCGATAGCTTTTGGAAACACTCCTGATAGAGCTCCCACCGCTCCTGGTCCAAAATAGCCATCGCCTGGTCGTGGTCATCATCTACCAGTTCCACTTCTTCCCTTTCTGTTACCCAATGGTTACTTTTTTTATTCAGTTCCCTTCGCCACAGGTTCTTACAGGCAGTAAACAAATACCCTTCAAAAGTGGTGTTGATCTCAAAAGTCTGAACCCTGATGCGAGTCGTTAGCTGCAAGAGGGCCTTGTGAAAAATATCCTCCGCATCCTCCCGCTGGCCATTATTTTTAAGGATAAAACGAACTACTT
>JBCCXH010000089.1:0-13493 GCA_039192005.1 Bacteroidota bacterium | reverse complement strand
GCGCGGGTGCCGGGTCTGTCCGCCGTGGGTGTGATGCTAAAAATTGGATGGTTGCTGCTGCATATACCCCCCGCGGTCGCTGTCATGGGTGCTGTTGGGTTCTGACGCTGCTTCAGCTCCGTCAGAACGCAACATCCGGAGAACTCCTGATAGCCACAACGACAGCAGCAGTGGGTACCCAGGTGTTCTTTTCTGTTAAAGTCCAAATGACCTTCTCCCCAAAAGACCAATTGACTTTTATGCTATTTATCTCTCGACATCTTTATTGTAACGCTATTTTATGTGTTTGCTGAATGCCATTCCCACGGACTGTTAGCAACACAACGTCACTTGCATTGGCCAAAAGGGCATTTTCTATCAGCAACAGGTGGTCACCTTGTGCCAGACTTTTCTCTTCCCTTTGGTACAAAACCTTCCCTGTCAGGTCGAATACTGAAACCAGAACATCTGTTTTTTCTTTCAGGTCAAATGATACGTTCAGATGACTCCCTTTCAACGGGTTGGGATACGTTCCTACGATTAGTTGCTGTACTTCATTTGCCTCTTGCTCAACAACTGTGGTTTCGTTTGTGATCCTTGCACTGCCGTTAACCGGATTATCTCTGGTCAAATACCTTACGTCTCCCATGATTCCATTTTGAGGCTTCGGGTTGTGCCTGGTTGCACTGCTTTTTAGCGACCATACGTAATTGTTGCTAAAGCTTATCGAATTTCTGTTGATGACCCTTGAGGAACTCATAGTGATCCCCTGAAAAAAGTCCTGCGCATAGAAAATATGATTACGTGTCCATGAGTTGTTCTTTGTTGGGGCTTGCCCCACTTCAGACCCATTTTCCTGCATTCCGCCATTAGACTGAGTCCTGACCGGTGTGTGAATGCCTACGTTATCGACCACCTGGTTCCCAGAGGAACCGATCTCAATCCAGATCTGAAACCGATCGCCTCCGGCTAGAATGACATTTTGTCGTATCTGGCAGTTCTGAGAAAATGCATCTACGTCTACTCCATCCTGACCGGCCCGATAAATAAAATTATTGGCGACCTGTACCTGGTTGCTGGCTTTTAAATGGATGCTCCTTCGTTGACCATAGCCGAAAAAATTATTTTGGATATAGTTGCTTTGTCCATACACATTTTTGAAGCTGATGGAATTGTAACAATTGTAAAACTCAATGTCCTTAACTGTAATGTTTCTTCCTTTACTTATGTAAATAGCGGGAGCTTTGTTTCCTGTCCAGATACGGCCTCTTTTCGTACCAAAGAATTTAGTGTTTTTAACCTCTCCTGATCCTCCGAGTAAACGAAAAAGGCCATCTTCCTTTTCTCCTGCCGGTGTAAACTGACTGACTCCGGTATTTGGAATGGTCGCACCCACGTATCGGACTTCCCCGTCTATCCAAATGGTTTTATTCGAACCGACCGAAATCACCTGACTTACATTTATGGAGCCTCTGAAAATAAATGTACGCGTACTATTATTGGACAGTAACGCTCGGTTTGCATTTAGTTGTTGGTTATTACTAATCACAATGCCGCCTCCGGTATAAGTTGCTCTTCTGTTTTTTAACGCTGCCGTCGTATTCTTCACTGCTGTCATCTGGGCAATGTGTTTGTTGAAGAAGTCATTAACCAATCGCGAATTCAGTAGTTCAGTTTTGATGTTATTGTTAAGGCCGGAATTAGTTATGTTCGTTCGGATGGTATTAACGACGCCTGTGCCGGCTGGTGCTTTTCTTACCAGAACTGTTCCGTTACCCAGGTTGGGATAACCACCAGCATTTGCCGGAAAAGTAGTGTAACCCGTTGTCAGGTTAAACTGAGCATTGCCAACGAATGCACTTAACACTGCGAATAAGAAAATCCACGAATTCTTTAAAAGTATAGCTGTTTGTTTCATAAAAAAATTTGCTTTTTTGTTTTGTATCTTGCACGTAACTGACTCCACATCAGAAAGAAGGTTTGAACGTTATTTTCTACCGCTACGGATGGCTATAAGCTTATGGTCAGGGACGAACCTACCGCTTCGCCTACTGAAGCTGTAAAATAGTGCGCAAAAATAGACTTACCATTTGATAAAATAGCAGCGAAAAGGACAAGGAATTCGGCGGTAAGGGTAAAAAATCACACCTAGACACTTCTTTATGGAAAGAGGGAGAGACCGCACTTGCGATTCGAATGCAAAAAGAAACTGATACTACAAGATTGGAGGAAGGAATAAAAGCGGCCTTTCCTTTTCAGACTATTAATCAGCAATCACATTGACTCGAAGTTTATAAAGAACCAACCAATCCACGCAAGAGGAAATTACTCCTCATAACTGATCATTCCCGCTTCTTCGTAGTTGTCTACAAAAGCCTGCGGAAGCTTTTCTGTATTTTCAAACCATCGGGCTTTTACCTGCTGGACTCGAAAATCCATCTCCCCTTCTTTGTCTTCCAGAAAATCCCGAAACGCCTGATTGTAATGTTGAAGGTTTTCTCGGGCTTTAGCAGCATCCCCCGCCAGGATGTACTTCTTCCTTAAGGCATCAAAATCTTTCTCAATGTTTCCGTTTGAACCATTTTCTCCGTTTTTCAGAATGCTTTCGCTCATCTGACGGAGCGCGACCAATTCCTTTTTAAACTCCGGTTCATTGGCCTTGAAGCCTTCCAGCGATGCTGTCCCGTCGAAGAATTGGGTGTAGCCAAGGTCTTCGATAAAATAGCCAAAAAACTGCTCTGCCATGTTTTTTTCTTCTTCTTTGATCATTTCAAACATCTCAGAGATCTCTTTTGCGTTCTTCCGAATGAACATGCGAGCGGTGACACTTACGTGCAGCGAACGTTTTTCTCGTGGTAACGAATCATCGTACTGTGCTTCGTTTTGAAAAATTTGACTGGCTATGCCCAGATGATAGACGCTTTTGCGTGATAGTTTCATATTTATAATTTGGTTTTTGGCATACATACAAAGAGTATCTAATTATTTCTTCACCTACTTGCCGACAAAATCAGTATGCTAAAATCAGTAGTTTATAGTTATTTTATTTATATCATTTTCTTATCAGCAGCCACATATGGCTGGAAACGAAAGCGTTGTAAACGCACCTGATTGAGGGGATTCTATACTCATCGCAACTTAGTTACCTCCAATAATATTTGCTTCAGATATATTAGAAATAACCCGAGTATACCAATTTGGATACAGGTCACTTTCATTGCTTTGACATCCAATTAACTGCACCATGGTTTCTGAGGTCATTATTACGATTGCGCTAGTAGCTACTCCATTACCTATTAACTGAACTCCTTCGCCGTCAAGGGTTACAACATCAATTTGTCTGCTAAGGTTGACTAAATTGATTATTCGTCCGGGAAACCATTTCAATTTCGACAGTTGAAATTTTATCGATATTCTGTTCTCAGGATTTCTGTACCCAAAAGCAATTTCAGTCGCATCTGTACTCAACAAGGCATCCGATGTTGCCTGGTCAGGAATATGAAGATAACTAGTCCCTTTTTTATTATCCACATAGGCTTTAGTAGCTGCGTCTTGAGGGTCTGTAGGGTCTTTGAGGTTTGTTATCTGATGACCTCCAAGATTTACTTTATTGTAAAACTCCGTACCCGTATTCTTAAATCTTGCAGTAATTTGATTGGTTGATGGCTTATTTAGCTGTCCATTGGCAGTGTATATCTCTACATCTGCATTCTCATTAATTGACCTAGGCCTACCAATAGCAATACCTGCCCCAGATAACATAGGAGAGGTCCAACTAAAATTATTGCCTCCTCCAGAGATAAAAAAACGATCATCAAATCCCGCACTATAAGGAGTTCCAGAGGAAAGGACATGAAAATAATTAGCATCATTATTTTCAAGATAGAATTGAAGTTGTCCACTCCTAACTGAGTCCGTAACAGAAGCGCTGAAAACAGACTCTCTCATATATAGCAAATTGGAAAATTCATCTGTATTATGTCCAGTTTCTACTTCTACCCGAAAAACCGCTCCATCGTTACCCGAAGAATTATTGTCATAAGCCCTCAAAATGGTATCCTGACCAATCCAGTTGTATATTCCCAGATTACCTGAGATAATAACTTCTCGATTCGTGTTCTTTAGCTGAATGGACCCTCTAGCCCTGGACTCATTTCCCCCATATAAATAAAGATCCCCACTTTCTACCGCAGCAGAATTACCACTTAGAAGTACTCTCCCAATAGTGGATCGATCGAAATAAGCATGAGCAAACCTCGCTGAAAGTGTTCCCAAATCATATGCACCATCAGTATCAACGGAGATCGTTGAATCTACCGGATCACCCCATGATATCCCTCCTGAATTTACTCTAAGCTCATTAATCGCTCCAACAATCGTATTTTCTTCTGTTTTAAGACCTGCCAATACCTGATTATTCATCCAATTTTCCCACCCTTGAAATGCTTTCAAAGGCGTCAGGTACTTCTCGTCATCGGTTCCCATTCGCACATCTGCAGTGGTGGCTTTGTCCAGATTTCCCTGAAAAACGATCCAGTGCTTTCCCACTGCGCCTTCCTCGCCGCCTTCGTTATCCTCAATGCACTGCACTTTATCCCCGGCTTGTACGGACTTGCCGCTATCACCTCCTACCTTACCATCCACAGAAACATAGTAGTAATCTCCAACAACACCCGGTTCATAGGGAGGGTTGGTGGAAGCATTAATCAATCCTTTAGGTGTTGCCTTGTCGGTCATCGCTCCATCAAAGGAAAACCCGGTATGATACGCGGGATCATTGCTCGTGATTTCCAGATCTTCCATTCTTACGACCGTCTGCATGTTTGCTCCGCAGTCGTGCTGCAATCCGTTCAATTCTACTTTGAAAGGCTTGGATACGGTCATCGCGTCGTATCCCTGGGCAACTGCTATGGTCTCCTTCGTCTCCGTTTCGTCTCGTATGGTTAATCCATTCACGTGCAGTCCGCCAAACTTTCCATCGATTTCGTTTACCCGGGACAGCAACTTCATCCCGATGGTCTTTCGCTTTTGTAAGCGAATCAAAACGTTGTCCAAAAACAGGTTGTGGCCCCTTCCGTCACTGCCTCCTGCCGCGTGAAAATGGTTCTTACTGATCCCTTCGTAGCCGTCCCGGCTATTGCTCTCCGTCGGGTCGGTAATGGTGAGGTCGATGAGGTCTTGCAAGGTGTAGTAATCTTCTACACGAACACTCAGGTCCCCGTCTTCTGAGGCATACGTTGCTTCAAACTCTACTTCTTGCTCGCTCACGATCAAAAATTGGTGGCTATCTGCGGTAAAGGCTAAATCACCGGAGGTACCGGCAAACGACACCACGGGGAGGGCGCTATCTTCCTTGGTAAACACCAATTGATCGCCTACCGGTTTGAGTCCTACTTTTTTCGCTCCAATGGCCTGACCATGGGATTCGACAAACTTCGCAAGGGTCGTTCCTAAATCGGTATCGAAATTAATTTCATAAGCTTTCCCTTCGATGGTAAAAGTGCCCGAACCGGATGTCCCGCTTAGGTTTCCTCCTGCTACTCTTTTGATGAACAACGCATCGGAGGTACTCTTGAGGGTTGTCTCATGATCATTGATGAACGCTTCAATGGTGGTAGGGAGGTCGGTATCGAATGCCAGTGGGTAGTTGCTACCTTCTATGGTGAGCTGACCTGATCCCGAAGTACCCGTGAGGCGAATGAGCTGCTGGGTGTGATTGAGGAGTCGGAAACCGGGCATCCAGGAATTGTCCAGCGTCAGGACGTTATTCCCTTCTTTATCATAAATGTCGAGTCCTTCTTGTCCTAGTTTTTTGGGAACGATGATCTCAGTGTCCCGAAGGGTCAAAACGGAAAAGGAATTGTTGTACCCCTGATTTCTGATCCCGTTGACGAAACGGCAATTTTCGTAGGTGATCCGTGAGTTGCCTCTATTCGCGCCTTCGGACCGAAAAGTGATTTCACAATTCCTGACTTTCAGTTGTTGCAACCCCGTACTCCAAAGTTGCGCCATGTCGATCTTTTTGGCTTCTATTTCTATGTCTGCCTCCGGATACCGAAAGTTGAGGGCTTGCTGGTCTTCGGCCTCATTGGGTTGGGCATGGACAAATATGCCTTTGCCATACACCCGGACTGTGGCGTTGCTACCGAGGTGACGGTCTGACAAAATGGAACGGGACGTTTCGTTAGACCAGACGATGGCTCCGTCTTCTGCCCAGATGTCTACTCCGTTTTGATTGATTTCGCTCTCTTCGTACACACCTGCTTTGATCCATATACGTCCTGTCTTTTTCGGGTGGGCATCCAGCCAGGACTTTACATCGAGGCTTGCTTTCTTTGGACTGGTTTCGTCTTCTTCCGGGCCTACTGTAATGGTGAAATCGTAATGGGTCGCTGTATCCATGGTCGTTGTATTCAATTTGTCAGGGTGTGAAAACTTCGTATTGCTTCATTCAAACTAATTTCCTTTTCAGAATAGCCATATGCCACCTTTAAGCTGAACAAACTCCCAAACACTTTTTCCAAAAAATTGCATCCATTTGATGGTGAAATCATTAATCCGCATCGACGATAGTGAATCATGAATTTCGAAAGTGGTTTTGGGATGAGTTACCCTCTAATAGGTGAATGAACATATCAACTATTTGATTGCGTTAAGTTGAATAACTAACGGCTAAAAAACAACAGAAGTTTCGAGAATATACGGTTCATCTTTATTTTTTGATGTTTCGTATAATGATCATGCTGACTAATCCATAATATAATAGTTGTGTGGAATAATTCAAATAACCATCAAAAGGTTAATGAGAAACTTCGCTTCTTTGAAAGTAGGATAAAGACGGAACAAAGCTTCATACCGCCTCTATCTCTGATATGTTTCGTATTACCTGATAAACAAACGATCAACGGTAACCTGTACACCATCTGAAACCTTTAAAAGGTAGGTTCCTGTTCCTAAAGAAGTATTTATGTTGGCAAGCTCTTCCGCACAGCACACTTCCTCAAATACCAACTCCCCGGACAACGTGTAAACGGTCACTTTTACCGATTCACCTGTATCGGTATTCACAAGCTGAAAATTACCGTCAGAGGGATTGGGGTAAACCGTTATTCTCTTTTCCACTGTCTGTTCATCGTCTGAATTGAACGTGGCGATGCGAGCTCGAGAGGAGCCATTGGCCTCAAAATGTCCCCAAGGCACTTCACTTTCGTATCTAATGTAGTATCTGCCATCTATCGGCTCCGGGATGTTAGACCACACGTTTGTGTAATCTTCTCCATTGACGGTAATTGCTTTGCAGTTCCACGAATTGATGTAATCAATGGACCCGATAACTTCCCAACAGTACGTTCCTTCTCCATCAAATGAGAATGGCAGGTCAACTAGGTTTGCATTTTCACAACTCACTTCAGGCTCGGTTGCACCGCTACTATTAACCTTAACCACTACACTTGAGGAATGTCCCCCGTCTAATGTAGTAACCGTAATGGCTGTTGATCCTTCACCAATCGCCGTTACAACTCCTGCTCCGTTCACTTGAACGATGTCTGAATCAGCTGAACGCCAACTCACCAAGTTGGTTACCGTATTTACGGGAATGACAGATGCAATAAGTGCGGTCTGTTCGCCTAGTTCAAGAAATAAGATATCCGGGAAGATACTCACACCCGTTACCTCAATGGTGTCAGATCCGCTATCCCCGTTTGCTACACTCGCAATGATCGTGGCCATATTCGATCTTTCAGTTTCGGAAGTCCTGTCTGACCATGACCAAACCAAGGAGCCGGCCCAGAAATTTTCCACCAGCTTATTACCAAGCTCAGCGGCTACTATCGTTGGATGTGCTACAGTAAGATCGTCCGGGTAATACTCTCCGATAACCGTCGGTTTATCAATTTTACCCGAGTCGTAAGCATTATGGAAAGGGGAACCAGTGACTCCCGCCCAACTGTAATAATGAATGTTATAAAAATCCAGGTATCCATCCGAATCTCCTCCTGCGTAGATCAGGTTTGCGTCTGAGTACGCGTTCCAATACCCATTATTTGGGTCCTCAACATTGGTTAAAAAGCCAAGTGCCCCATTTGTTACCCTTACGCCAGGTTGTGCTCTCCTGATCGCTCCTGTCGTCCGATTGATGAACTTTTGAATTACCTCCACACTGATTTTTTCTAAAAAACCGGGCCAATGACTGGCATAATCATTCGTCATGCCTTCTGGTTCATTAAAGATCTCCCACGCATAGAGTCCTGGGTGGGCTCCTACCTCTTTGACCAATGGAACCAATGCGTTATTGATGTAAGCTTCCATGTACACATCATCAGTTAAGAGTAGTTTATTTGCCGTCGCATCGACTGCCCACTGATCTTTCAGCATATCAAAAGACCATAAACATATTTGTACCTGAAGACCTTTTGATGCGGCCAGGTCCAATATGCTTAACACATCGTCGTAGAAAAACTGAGGGTTTGCTTCAACCATTTGATTGTCACCGAACACCGGATTAGTTGACCCATTAGTATGATACCACCACCGCAGTACGTTTCCTCCATTTAACGCAACAAAATCCATGATTTCTTCAAATGATTGCAAGTCTGCTCTGAAGTCAGGCCCCCCGGTGGGATCTACTCCTGTATCCCGACCGTAATTTACCCATGCCACATTGATCCCATTTACCCTATCCATGACCGTAGGTGTTTCGTGCGTGTCAGTTTCTTTCACTTTGGGAAAAATGA
This sequence comes from Bacteroidota bacterium, assembly GCA_039192005.1. Classification (GTDB taxonomy): domain Bacteria; phylum Bacteroidota; class Bacteroidia; order Cytophagales; family Cyclobacteriaceae; genus Ekhidna. The sequence goes on along the minus strand of JBCCXH010000089.1, from coordinate 4,779 downwards.
GATTTTGATTGGACCTGCTAAACTTTTCATGAATACGTTTCAGGTTTAATGATCGCATCATCTGCTCGGTATGTGATCCTTTTCGGTCTAACCCGTTGTTCCAGGGTTTGACAGACCGCTGCGCAACTGATGGCACTGCTACCGATAGCAAAGTCAGGATGTAAATAAAGTTTTTCATTAGCTAATTTTGTTGATTACGTCCTGCTTGCTTTGTGAACTGGTGTTTTAGGGGGAGTGCCTGAATTATTAATATCAGTGAAGTGATTATTAGGCAAGAGCGAAAATAACAATCAAAAGCCGGTAAGAATCAATTAAATTTAAAAATCGAGTTAAACACATTTAAAAATTGACTGCATGCTTTAAAAGCAAACTATTTTTTCTTAAGTATGACTTAGTTTTTTTATTGACATCCGAGAAAGATTTTTCGAGACGGTGCGAAAAGCTTAAAAACACCCTTTTAATTCCCTAAAGGGGCTTTCTTATCAACTCCTTTTAGGGTGAGGGTAGTTTTAGGTTTTAAAGAAAAATCACTTCTCGGATGCTTTAAGTTTACAAAACTGATTTTTCAAATTTTAATCGGATATCATCAGTTTTTTTTCACAAAACGATTTCTTCTACACCTCTCGCTACAGTATTTCACTTCATCCCATACGTTTTCCCACTTCTTCCTCCAGGTAAAAGGTCGCTGACAGACCGGACAGGTTTTAGTGGGTAAGTCTGATTTTTTCACTCCTTTCATAATGCAAAAACCCGCGAAATTCATTTTAGTTTGGACGTATTGGCTCCTATTCGCTCTTTCGATTGATTGCATGAAAAGCTTTCATTATCGGATAACTCTTTACATCGAACGCATTGGGCACATTTACGGTTCTTATCTTCTTTTAAGAAGCAAAAAGTTGTGCTTTCAAAACCAAAAACAAACCAAACATGGAACAAACCATTTCTACCTACCTCGTCGATTCATTTACTGATCAGGTATTTAAGGGAAACCCTGCCGGTGTCTGTCTGTTAAAAGAGGAGCTATCAGAAAGTTTGATGCAGGCCATCGCTGCTGAACTCGGTCTCTCTGAAACTGCTTTTGTTCTGAAAAAGGGCAACCACTATCATATCCGTTACTTTTCTCCGAAAGAAGAGATCCCACTTTGCGGGCATGCCACGCTGGCATCAGCTAAAGTTCTTTTCGATCAGCATCCCAACATCTCCGCCATCCATTTTATCACCGAGCAACAGGTAGACCTACCGGTTAGGAAAGACGATGGACAAATCCTTATGGAGTTTCCGGTCTATGACACTTACCCAAAGGATGTTTCAAAAGACATGCTGGATGCTTTGGGACTACAAAGAGTTGTAGCTAATCTCTACAATCGCGAAAACAACATTTTGATGCTGGTCATCGAAGAAGCCGAATTGCTTGAGCGCCTGACACCGGATTTCAATGCATTGGTACAGACAAACAATGAAATCAGTGGTGTACTTGTGACTGCACCGTCAACGAAAGCCGGTTTTGATTTCGAATCCAGGTACTTCTGGCCATGGGTGGGGACGGATGAAGACCCGGTCACAGGGGCCACTCATACGTTTATGACGAAATATTGGGGGGATCGGCTTGGAAAAACTCAAATGAAATCCTTTCAAAGCTCGGAACGGACGGGGTTTATGGATTTAGAACTTATTGAATCCGGCAAATTACTCATTAAAGGATTTGCTAAAGTGGTTTTGGAAGGGGTGATGCAGCTACCGAAATGAAAGTCCCGGGAAAATTCGAGGATGATGATACGTTTCTAAGTTTTGGCTGGCTCATTTTTAATGATAAGCAAGCAGGGGTCATCCCTGCTTGCTTATTCATAAGTTATGGACGAGTGTCGACCTCAAAAATCCTGAGATTGTCGATATAAATAGTACCGGATGCACCGGAAACACCAATTGGCTGAATAGAAAGCACCCCATTGTCCTCCTCAAAGGCCGTGGTACCAGCCATAACCTCATTGATAGTGGTCCAATCTGTTGCCGCACCAGGTACAAACTGCCGTTGACGATCGGAGAAGCCCCTGGCCTCTTCAAATAGACGGAACGTAAGTTCCTGAACAGAGCCCTCTATCTTGTAATCAAAACTAATCTGATACTGTGCACCATCAACGTAGGTTAGTCCAAAAGCAGATTCAGTGAATAACCTAAAATTAGGTTTGTTAGGCGATGAGATATTGTCCAGGTTGATGCGTAATGCGCCTCCTCCGTCGATCCCTTCTCCTGCTGCAAATGCTGCAGACGAACTCCCTAGTTGATTGGTCACATTCCCCGGAACGATCACCAAGTCATCTAAATCGAAGCCTGTCGCGCCATTTTCAAAACTTGCGTCGATACCCGCAGCTTCCAGTATGTTAAGCACAAACATCGTTACCTGCTGGTCACTGAAAGGTACGATCGCTCGCCTATCTGTCGCCTCGATACCACTTCCGGAAGCCAATGTTACCAGAATTTCGTCATCTGAATAGATGGTTTCATCCAGCGTGATGTCTATCAAGGTATTATCTGTTGCATTGACCGCAACCGATGAAATGGTGAAAGGCGTACCATTGACCGTCACGGTAAAAAAGGATTCTTTACCTGTCAACGACCCGATGGCACCGGACATAGGCACCTGAATGGTTTGATCCTCGCGTTCCATAATTGTACCCGCTAGCTGAAAAGGCAATGAAGAAGCTACGATTTTGATCGGATTGGGTATGTCAAACCGAGCGAAATCATTGGGTACGTCTTCATTGGTTCGACTTACAAATAAAACGGCTTCATACACTCCTATATCTGCAATGAGTGCAATGGTTGCATCCGGTCCAGTTCCGTTCAGGCCACTTCCGATTCCTTCAACAGGACGAATCACCCACGACCAGGTATCAGGCCTTCCTGTGGATGCGTCTATAAAACGTAGCTCCTCGCCTCCTTCCAACGTAATGGTATCTGTCCCTAACGTCACTTCGCTACCATCTTCTAAAAATACCCTGGCACTTCCTACAATCGTATCGTACACTTCAACGATGAAATCTTCCTCATAAAGCCAGGTCCCATCGTCTTGCAAGACGGAAGGAATGGTATCTCTACCAAAAAATGTCACGGAGTCTGCAAATACATTTCGTAAGGTAATGGTCTGAAATCCCGGCTCTGAAAACAACACATTTACCGAAGGACTGATACTAATGGTGTCTCCCGGATTTATGATAAACTCTGATAAGATCGTATCGTTTTTAGTCAACGGCCCCTCTAAAAAGTAAGCAGCTCCTTCGCCCGGTATCACCCATTCATGGCTGATTGCGTTTCTACTTAAATCAGAGAAGGTAATAAAATCAGCAACATTAATGGCCCAGTCTTCTTTTGCCGTCTGTAGCTGACTGGTAAAGTAGGCAACGTTACTGAACTCACTGATCTCAGGTTCATTTTCCTCGCAGGACCAAATCAGCCCCAAGAAACACACTATGGTTAAAAATTTTATTGCTTTCATTATCCTTCCGTATTTATTCCACCATTGTTTGCTACTTCACCTTCTGGCAGCGACCAGTATGAATGTAGGTCATCATTGTAATTCATCGCAGGTCCCTGTCTGCTATTTAAAAAGAAGTTTTTTGCTTCTGCTTCGGTGGAGACCTCTCTTAGCACAGCATTAAACCTCCTCACCAGTGATCCGTCAAGGGGGCTGTTGAACTGATATTCATCTGCGGTGTAAAGCGTAGGTGCCAGTTCTTCAAAACGTTCCTTTGTGATCCCCCATCTTCTTAAATCGAGAAATCGGATCGCGTGGCCCTCTGCGGATAGCTCCAACGGCCGCTCTACAAACATCAAATGATCCATTAGCTGATCGGCCGAATAGGTAAGGTTATCGTGCGTAGACGTTGGGAACTCGCCGGAACCATTAAGGCCAAGCAAAACCACCTTGGACCTTCGTCGAACCCGATTGATAAATACCAGGGCCTCATCTACTCCGGCATCGTTGGTCCCGCCCTGAATTAAACACTCTGCCAACATCAGGTAAACATCTGCCAACCTGATCACGTTGATGTTCGATCCGGATCTATCAAAGGATGGATTGTCATTTTCGGAAGTAAGCGTAGCGGAATTTGTATTTTTTCGCCAATAGGCTGTTTCACCATTAACAAAACTACCAGCCGCAGCTGCTAGCTGTCCGTAGTAAGGTTCATCCACATCATTGATCAGGGCAATGGATTTGGAAGTTCGTTCTGAGAATCTTCTCAGATGGACCGAATCTTCCATGTCATTCGCAGTTCGAAGTACGTTGCCGTTGTTGTCTCTTGCCAAAACCATGTTATCCGGGTCCGATGGATCGGGAGCATCGTTTTGGTATTCAACGATCAACCAACATGCAGGGTAAATGGAGCGAAAGCCACCCGCTGAAACCGGAGCGAAAGCAGAGCTTAATCGGTGACTTAAAACCGTCTCACTAAATACATTTTCATCTGTTTTCAAATCAGATGAGTAGTTGATTTCTAAGATTGATTCTGAATTAAATTCACTGTCTGTTGAAAAGTTATCTCCTATGTCTTCCGTTAAAGAATAGTTCAGCTCATCAACAATAAACCGAAAGTACGTTTCCGCCGTCGCGTAGTCTCCATCGTATAAAAAACTTTTCCCGAGTACTGCGATTGCCGAACCCACCGTTGCCCTACCCAGATCACTCGGGCTTGGCCAGGAAACCGGCAAATTATCCACAGCAAACATTAAGTCATCCCGATAGAAATCTTTGACGTCACCGGAAGGTGTGACACCTTTATT
>JBCCXH010000088.1:0-13550 GCA_039192005.1 Bacteroidota bacterium | reverse complement strand
GATAGCTTAATATGCCAATTTATGGTTTCAAAAAGAATTCAGACATATGAATATATGTGAGCTTTCGTAACTCCGATTTTACTTCTAGCGCATTTTTGAAAGGGGGATTTCTCTAAAATAATGAACTGCTGATGAGATATTAAGGGGGATTATTGACGCTCGAACTTTTCTATGAAATTAACAATGGTGTTCAATACGAAATGCATCTGGTGCTTGACATCCAGGTCGTCAAATCGAAGAAAGACGAGCCCCAATTCTTCTAATGCTTTTTGACGTTGCGCATCTTTCAGTCGAGCCAGCTCATGATGATGGCTCTCTCCGTCTACTTCAATGACCAGATTGAGCTTTTTGCAGTAAAAATCTACGATGTACCTGCCAAGGGGTTTCTGTCGGTTAAAAGCATATCCTTTTAGTTGACTAGCTCGAAGTTCTTGCCAGAGAAGTACTTCTGAAAGGGTACTGTTATTGCGTAAGTAACGGGAGAACTCTTTCAGGTTTTTGTTGTAGGGCAGGTAGTACATTGTTTCATCATGATAGTGAAAAGTTTCGAAAAATCCCCCTTACCCCCTTTTAAAAAGGGGGATCCCTAAAATAACGATCTGCTAATGATATGACAGGTTAAAACATGAATAACATTGCAGTGGATAGCTACTAATACGCCAATTTATGGTTTCAAAAAGATCCATATGTGTGAATATATGTGGAGCTTTCGTAACTCCGATTTTACTTCTACCCTGTTTTTGAAAAGGGGGAGTCCTCAAAATGATAAGACTGGTTGAATTTTTATGACGCGTGCGCTTTGGCTTCCCTTAGTAATTCCATCAGGTTTTTCATTTCGTAGAACACATTGGCTCCTTCCTGCTCAAATACTTCTTTCTTTTTGGGATTCGTATAGGCAAACACCTCAAACCCACCTTTCCTAGCTGCCTTCACTCCTGATAAACTGTCTTCTATTACGACACAATCTACCGGATCAAACCCCATGACTTTGGCAGCATGAAGGAAAATGGCAGGATCCGGTTTCCACTTACCTATTTCGTAACAGCTAAAGATTTTACCTTCAAACTTTTCTATGAGATCAGTGGTGGTCAAATTCAGTCTTATTTTTTCTATTGGGCCACTGGAGGCAACACAAAATGGCACCGTGAGCTTATCGAGTACTTCGTGAATGCCTTTTATGGGCTTAAGCTCTGATCTAAAGGCCTGGAAACTTCTTTCACGGTATTCTTCATCAAACTGTGCCGGAAGTGGTTGAGAAATAAGTTGAGCTATTTGATCGTAACAATCGCTCATCGACTTTCCTACGAAATGATCAAATGCATATTGGAGATCCATTTCTGCTCCAACTTCGTTCGCCATTTCCACGAGTACACGATTTGCAATTTCCTCGCTATCTACCAGTACTCCGTCACAGTCAAATAGGATGCACTTATATTTCATTGTATGATCTTATTTTTGAATTGAAAAACTACCGTTTGGATTGTATAAATGAGTGTAATCAACGTTGAACAATTTCCTACTCTCGAAGCACTGATGCTTATTAAAAGATCAAGTTCTTCTGGCATCACCCTTTAAATTTTACCAATCCATCTCATCGTAGCTTACTCCATTCAATGTATGAGCTAATGTATTCCTAATGTAACCAACCGTGTTTTCCGGTAGCTCATTCCTGTCAAACCAGTGCAACCCTCCACACTTGTGAGGTTCCTTATTAACAATCTCTCCACTCCAGTTTTCAGCTTTAAAGAAAAAATCTACCCAATTCGTCTGCTGATCTGCTGTTTGGCGATGTAGGGTATGAACCAGACTTACTTCCTCTTTTTTGACAGTAATACCCGCCTCTTCCCAAGCTTCTCTAATGGCACTCTGCAGCAAAGATTCTCCAGGTTCTATTTTTCCTGATATAAATGAATACTTACCATCTTCAAAACCTGTATTGCTACGTAATAAGAGCAGTATTTTACCTTCTCGCTCAAGGATGAGGTAACAGGCCAGTTTATTGTTATGATTGATGAGGTCTTGCATTCTGCTAGTTTATTGATTCTTCACCTCAAAAATGGTCATCCTGGCTCGATGAGTGACGGAGAATGACTCCATCTACATCAAAAAGAAATACCATGCTGCTTAACTTTTACAAGCTACCATGAACAGATAGTCTCCTGACTCATTATCATAAGCATCGATTACATCATGGACCTTTCCGGAAACAATGTCCTCGTGCAATTCCTTCAAACCCTGTGTTACTTCTTTCGCATTGGACAGCATTGTGAAGGAAGAGATGCCCTGCCTAAATTCAACGTTGAGGTAACGATGAGGTCTTTGCTTGCCACTATACAAAAACAAGTCTTCCAGGTCCGGCCTTACGAAATACTTCTCGGTGTGACCGATTGAAAAACCCGCACTTTTCAGTGCATCTGTGATGCTTTCATATGTTGGCATTTGCTTACAGGAAGCTTCCATCATGTTAGGGAAGTAATGATTCAGCCAGTACCCTTTCATTTGTTCAGGTATAGAAGTAAAGATGACCATTTTACCTTTTGGCTTCAGAATTCGCTCCATCTCCAAAAAGCCTTCCGTTAGGTTATCCCAATGATGAAGCGTAAGTGTGGCTACCACACCATCCATCTCCCCGGAGTGAATGCCGGTATTTTCTGCCTTACCCAACGACCACTCCATCTTCGGATACTTTTGTTTTGCCTGGGTAAGCATTTGGATGGAGGGGTCCATGCCAATGAACGGATACCCACGTTTTGCCATTTCAATGGTGTAGTTTCCGGTTCCACAACCGATGTCCAGGTAGGCTCCATCTTCAACAGGTTGGAGCAGATGAATCAATCTCTTGGTCAGGTACGGATCTGCTTTTCGGGTTTGGTTATAACTAACGCCTATTTCATCGTAGCGGACTGCCATTGTTACTATTCCAGAAGGTTTCCAAGTTCCTGACCGACCAATTCTCTCAAATCGTTGTACAATGTATCTGTGGTTGGAATGTATACCAGATCTTTATTGTACATGATTTTGATGAGCTCCAGGATATCGGGAGCTTCCTGATGCATGTTCACAAAAGCGTCTCTGATCTGTGTTTTGATGGGCTCCGGTAAGTCTTTACGGACATATACCGGTGATGGTGGAATCTCCTCTGAACGCCACAAAATTTTATATTGATCGGACGAGATCCTGTTTTTTCGCTCTAGTCGTTCCAATGCGATGCTGTAGGTTGCCGCTACATCGACTTTTCCGGATATTGTTGAAAAAATCCCGGCGGTATGGCTTCCAGCAAACAATACTTCTTTGAACGCATCTTCTGGTTCCAGCTCTAAACTACGCAGGTAAGACAGTGGATATAGGTAGCCGGATGTCGAAGCCGGATCCGAAAAAGCAACCGAAAGATCGGAAGCCCTGTTTACCACATCCTCCATACTATTCAATCCCGACTCAGGATGGGTAAAAAGAATGGACCCTGAGAAATTTCTTCTTCCATCCCGGTACCTTGTGCACACTAAAGGTTCGGCATCCGCTTTTGCTGAAGCAATGAGGTAAGAAAAAGAACCTGTCGTGGCGATGTGCACTTTTCCGGTTTTCATTGCTTCAATGATTGCTGCGTAGTCTGTCCCTTTGATGTATTTTACCTTGATTCCCAGTTTTTGAGAAAGGTAGTCCACCACCTTGTCGTACCGGGCCAGCTGCATTTCAGGATCTGAGCCTACAATCATCCCGTAGACCAGTTCATCTGGTATCTCATTGGCTTGCTTACTACTGCAACTGACTATTAAAAGAAAAGTGATGAGTTGTAAGGATCTTTGCATGGTCTTCATAGCGTAGACTTAGTTGATCGCTTCTTTTATTGGATAATACTTTTCAATGAACGCGTCGAGATGTAACAACTCCTCAAATCGCTCTTCAAGTGTCGAACGGTCCCAATCCCACCAGGCAATTTCCATCAGCTTTTCTGCCGTCTCCTCCGAAAACCGCCTTTTAATCACCTTCGCTGGCACTCCGACAGCTACTTCATAAGGACCCACATCTTTTGTTACAACCGCGCCGGAACCAATGACTGCACCGTGACCGATGCTTACGCCTGGCATGATCACCGAACCGTGCCCAATCCAGACATCGTGGCCAATATCACAGTGGTGATCCCTCCTCCATTGAAAAAATTCTTCATCTTCCACGGTATCAAACCCGTACTGTATCCTTCGGTAGGTACTGTGATGCTGAGTAACCCGCCACTGTGGGTGGTTGCCCGGATTGATACGCGTGCTGTTAGCGATGGAGCAGAACTTTCCAACGGTGGCATAGACAATGGAAACATTGCCTGCCGTGTAGCTGTAGTCGTCAAAAGTGGCTTCGTTCAGGCTTGTATTTGGTCCCAGTGCCGTCCAACTTCCGATTTTACTGTTTCTAACTTTGCAGGTTGGATGTATGGTGGGTTTTTCACCCAGCATCTTTTTCGGAGCATTTCTGGCTTCTTCCGGGAAGATGTCAAAATCATATAACATGCGTATCAGGGGTTTAAGAATGAATATTCCGGGTAAGAAGGGTCCGTATGAAAGCAAGAAAGGTCATCGTAACGCCTCAACGCTGTCTTTGAGATTTTAAATACCATTTCCTGATTTGAAACCTCCTGATTGATTTGTTCGCAAGCAGCTACGAGCCCGTTTCGATCATCGGCAGTAAAATCACCATCGAGATACGCCAGTGTGATGTGTCCAATAAACGGGCGGGTCCGACGAATGTCAATGGCATTGAGTGTCGCATTTGAATAGAATGCCTCCCTGAAATCAACGATTCGTTGGAAATCCGTGGATTTTTGGAAGATACCAAGTATCCCGATGGCGGATCCAAAAATACTTAGACCTATTAGTTGCATTGTTATCGGTTGTGCTGCACGGCCGGTATCCTGCAACCCTTCAAATGCTTCTTGTATCATGGCAGGATAATTTTGCTCTATCCCTGCACTTCGTATGTATTTTTCAAACCGACCTGCGGACAGTGTGTTGGCCACTGTTTGATGAAAACTATCGGACGGGAGCATAAAACAGCTGTTCGGAACCTGCCATAGGTCCGTAAGCAACCTTTGTAGCTTCTCCAACCGGCTCGTCAATTCATCATTTCCGGGATTAGTACTGACCATAGAGACGATGGCATAACCAGGGTAAGGGCTTTTCTCCCACGCTCCGTGGTGATAATGAAACTTGTCCGTAGCCATGATTTTAGCCGACCTTAAAACCAGCCCTTCTGAAGTGACTTCATATTTCTGTCGCTTCGTATAGTCATCAAAGGACAGCTCTTCGATCTGTTGAGGGGCCGTTACTGCCATGCTAATTCTTTTTGAGGTTGCGGTTGGCACTGATTGGTGAGGTGTCCATTGACGATCGTATGTGTGACGATGGGCATCTCATTTTCCACGTTTACCAAGATCAAATCTGCATTTTTCCCCACCTCCAGGCTGCCTGTCAGGTGATCCAAACCCACTGCTCTGGCTGGATTGCGTGATGCCAGATTTACGGCGTCCGATAAGGACAAAATGCCCTCTCTTTCGAGTTTGAAAATGGAGTGCAGGATAGAAGGGGGATAATAATCCGAACAGATCGAATCAATCAACCCTGCTTTTATGGCGTCCGTTACTCCCAGGTTGCCTGATAGTGATCCGCCACGCAAGATATTGGAACTCCCGCCGACGGTTTCCATACCCAACTCTTTTGCACGCCTCGCCGCTTCGGTATTGATCGGGAATTCGCTGATGCCGACACCCATATCAAAGAACGCTTCTACTTTTTCGATGCTGTCATCGTCATGGGATGCCACGGGGACCTGTCTTTCTAATGCAAAATCGATCAGTTCCGTCAATTTTTGGCCTGCTATCCGGTCCCTGCTTTGTTCTTTTTGGAGTTCTGATTCTGCTTTTTCCCTGGACCAGCCGTCCCTCATCTTGATTTGAATGAACCTCTCGGACTGTACCTGCCCCTGACCGGGGGTATGATCCATGACGGACAATAGGTCTACGTATCCTTTTTCCAGGCAGTCTACGACGGAGTCGTAATGATAGGTACCGGGAAGTTCGTACCTCAGGTGTATTTTATTATTGATATGTGTGGCACGCTTCGAGCACTGATACACACGCTCGAATACTTCTTCTCGAGAGTATTTGGACCGAGCCCTTTTTTCTGCCTCTTCATACCCCATGTACATGGAGTGAAAAACGGTTGTGATGCCACACCCGGCCATCTTACGCTCCAATTCATGAAAGGCAATCTCAATAGGAAAATCGGCTCCCGGTCTTGGGATGATCTCTACATCCATCGCATCGGTATGCAGGTCGATGATGCCGGGCATCAAAAACGCACCCTGCGCATCCAGGGTAGTTTCTTCCGTGTCTACTGATGATGGTCCTCCTATGGCTTCAATCTTTCCGTTTTTTATGTGGACGCTTGAGTCGGCACGTGTTTCCAAAGGGGTCACAACCTTTGCGTTTGTGATGGTTAGTTTCATGCTATTCGGCAGTTATTGGCTCTGCGACAATTTGACCATTTTTTAGTTCAATGACACGATCGGCCATTTTTTTAATCGCGTACTCATCATGTGAGATGCATAAGATCGAGGTTCCGCTGTTTTTCAGGTCCAGGATTTTGTCTATCACCACATCTTTTGTTTTTTGATCTAGCGACGCAGTCGGTTCGTCAATAAGCAGGAAACCCGGCTTGGAGATAATGGCACGTGCTACGTTGATTCGCTGCTGCTCTCCCCCACTGAAAGTGGAAGGATAGGCGTCCCAAAGCTCTTCCGCTAAACCGAGTTGGGAGAGAAACTCTTTGGAAACCCCCCGAGCGTACTCCCAGGAGGCCCCTTTGGCAACCAGCGTTTCAGAAACGACGTCTACAGCGGATACCCTGGGGATGACACTTAAAAACTGGGAGCAGTAGGTGATCTCGCTTTTTCTCAATGCGATGATCTGAAAATCGCTTGCCTGTACCAGGTCTATCTTCCCGTATTTTTCTGAATGGTACACCATCGCACCTGAAGTAGGCAAATACGTCCGGTAGATGCATTTCATCAGGGTAGATTTCCCAGAACCTGATTTGCCCATCAGCCCGATGATCTCACCTTTCATCAATCGAAAACTGAGTTTGTCAAGTGCTTCAATCTTCTTATCGTTCAGGATGTGCAGAAGAAAGTTTTTACTAAGGTTTTGTACGTCAAGTATGTATTTCATTCCTGATATTTTTTAAAGGAGTGAGCTCACTAACAATTGCGTGTAGGTATTTTGAGGGTCCTGAAGGATTTGGTCCGTCAGCCCCTGCTCCACGATGTGGCCATCTTTCATCACCAGGGTGCGATCGGTCAGCATCCTGATCACACTCAGATCATGCGACACCACAATCATCGCTATGCCTAATTCCTGCTGCAGCTTTCTAATCATGTCCAGCACTTTGGCCTGAACGGACACGTCCAAACCGGTCGTCACTTCATCCAAAAACAGTAACGGAGGGTTATTGGCAATGGCTTTCGAGATTTGCACACGCTGCTGCATGCCTCCACTAAATGCTGCCGGCGTCTCGTCCATACGCGCGATGGACACTTCTGTGGATGCTAATAGCGATGAAGCCCGTTCACGGATACTGCCCACATTGAAGTTACCTGCCATCAATAGTTTTTCTGCGATGTTTCCACCGGAAGTAAACCGAAAGTTCAGCCCGTCGCGCGGGTTCTGATACACCATCCCCATTTTGTGGTTGCGTAAAAACCGCTTTTTTTGATTGGTTTCTTCGAAGATGTTACGCTCTCCATCTTTGAACACACTCAGGCAGGCGCTTCCACTTGTCGGCTCAAAGTCGAAATACAGCATCTTCACAATGGTACTTTTTCCAGAGCCACTCTCCCCAACGATGCCCAATACCTCTCCCGGGTACAATGAAAAATTGATGTTGTTGCAAGCGACGATCGCACCTGTCTCTGGACACTGATTGGAATTGAACAGGGAACCGGTACGGTTCAGTGTGTTTGCATCGGGTTCTCCGTATATTTTCGTGAGGCCCTCCACTTTTAGTAGCCAGTTAGTGTTGTCCATTGCCCTTGCTTTTTTTAGTTGAAAACTCTTTTTCCAGTTGTTCTAATTTTGCGATCAGGTACTTATTCGACCACTGACCGGGCCGGGATTTTTCCAATACTTTATCCAGAAAATCGCTGTCATTTACGACGTGAGAAGAAGACCCGTCTGAGTGGTACAACTCATCCATAAAGGCCATTTTCTCTCCCGAAAGGTTGCACGATGCATCTGTGAAGCTTTCGATTTTAAATTTCACGTCTTCAAATTCCAGCGGTGCAACGTCGGTATGCGGAGGTACGGCGTAGAGCCTCTTCTCCCGGCCTGCTCCGAACAGGTAAAGGCATTCTGCCTGGTTCAGGTTCGGAATGTCCCATCTGGGGATAGGGGAGGGTGACATCACGTACCTTCCGTTTACTTTAACCGGGTAGCCAGCACCTCTCATGATGTCTCCAAACCGAACGTAAGATTCATAAAGTGATACCCACATTTTTGCATAGTCGGCTTCTGCATGCATTTGTCGGGTCTTCCTTTCATACCGCTCTACTCCTCGGAGTGGTTCGGGTTGTGGTACCTGAAAGACCATGATTTGGTGCTTTTGGAGCTTCTCTTCCGTGATTCGGTGGCGCGTCTGGATGATGGAAGCCTGACGGGTTTCAAAGGTCACTTCGCAGGCGGTGGTATCCTGCACAAAGTCCCTCAAATTGCACGCATTCACACTGGCATCACTGCCCTGATCTATGATCTTGAATACATCCTTTTTCCCAATAATTGCCAACGTAATGTGTAGTCCTCCTGTACCCCAACCCCTTGCGATGGGCATCTCGGGTGAGGAGTAGGGAACCTGATAGCCTGGAATGCAGATGGCTTTCAACAACTTTCTGCGGATCTCCTTCTTGGTGCTTTCGTCGATGAATGCGTAGTTGTACTGCCTGTTAAATTTTTTTTCTTCAATCATAAGTTTAACGCGTTACAGGTCTTCTACTACTTCAGCCAGTTTTTCGGACCGCTCTTGTTTGACCTCTTCTGTATTTTCATTTCTGGACACCGCGCTTCTCAGGTTGTTCAACCCTGACTGGAACGTCACGTAGTGAGGGAGTTTGAGGTGATTGGTAAAGCCCATGGCCTCAATTCCGTCGGTATGGTACAGGACAAATTCCTGATCGTTGGCAGGCGCATGATTACCAGGTATGCGCATCGCCCGATCCAAAATACCCATACAAATTCCTTTCGTTTCGTTTTGTCCGAAACACAAACCATACCCGATGGAATAGTAGGGAGCCTTGTCTTTGGGAGAAGCTCCTGTTTTAGAAATCATCTCTGCTTCGGTCACGCGTATTTTCCCGATGTAGCGCTTCCTTCCGGTGGCGTCTTTTACTTTTACTTCTACCTTGCCCACGCGTAACTCGCCTACTGTAGGGTGTACACTTCCATGACCTCTCATGCTGCTATAGCCCAGTGCCATGATCCCTCCGGTTTCTGCCCTGGCAAGCATTTGAAGCCTGGCCGATCTTGGTGCCGGAAATTTGATCGCCTCCCGTGTCACATCTGCCAGTCGGGTATCTTCTCCGTTGTTTACGCCTCTCATCAATCCCTGATCTTTCAAAATGTCGATGACCTTGCTAAAGGATTGAATGTCCCGCAGATCCACATCTTTTACGTTTTCTTTGAAGTCTTCAAGGAAAGCTTTCACGTCTTCGTCTCCTTCTTCCACTAAGGATGTGTTGAGCATTCGTTGGGTGTAGTCACGGGTTGGCCCCAATATTTGCCCCCCGGGAATGTCCCGAAACGAGGAAGAAATCCTCCGCTGGACAAACATGTTCTTTGTGTCAATGGCTTCGGAGTAATATTTTCTTGAAAGGGTGGCTCGATACGCCCGCATGATGAATGCGGCTTCTAAAACATCTCCTTCCACTTGTTTCAAAGCCAGCGCCCCGTATTCGGGCGCGTAGAATGATCCTTCGCCCATGATCTTGTCTATTGCCAGCCTGAACTGGGCCTTCAGCTGCTCGACTTTAATTGGGGAGGTATTTTCTCTTAAGCGATAAAACTCAACCAGTTGTTTAGCGTTGGCGATCGCTTCGTTTCCTCCTTTTACGGCTACATATCCCATGTTATGTGTGTTAAAATGTGAATTGATTGGACCGGGGAATGCCCACCATTTTTCCTGATGGGTCAGTAAGGATGGTATCCACACCTAGCGGATACTCCATGTTTTTATCTTTTATGGCCTGTAAGGTCTTCTTTCTTAGGCCTCCGACGTGAATGATTTCTTCGCCTTTTACTCCTGGCCCTTTTAGCGTGATGGCCAGGCTTTTAGAAAATGGCTCCGTAGCGATTTTTTGCACCTCCAAAACCAAAAAGGCTCCTTTTTCCGGGTATTCTAATTCTCCCTCTTTTGCTGCTTCGATCGTTTCTTCAATTGGATCGTTTTCTTTAATGAATAAAAAATCTGCTTGCGCCGGAGTGGTAGGTCTGGATGCGGTATTCAGAATAAAATAGCGATCCAGATCTTCGGAGTAGTTTTGATAAAAACAGGTATTACCGTCTAGTAAAGAAAATCCAACAAGGGCCGAAGCTTTGCAACACCCTTCCACCGGACTGAGCTCTCCATCCAGTACCTGGACCTGACCAGGGTTGGCCATGCCATTCATAATCAATCTAAAATGCTCTTGTGCGTCAAAAACGTCGTTATAGTTTAGTTCTCTTATCATGTCTCGTTTTACGCTTGTTCCATTAACTTGAAATCCACCTGTGTCCTGAGCACCTGATGTTGCTCTTCTTTTTCTTTCTTCAAAATCGCTTCGTATTCATCGGATAGAAAGCTTTCTACCTCTGGTAGGTGGTCATCTTTTAGTTGCACGAGGGCATCAACTACTGCCAGACAATACGACCGTTGAGGTTCGTCTCCAATGCAAATGCCCGTACCGGTTAAGCCATTTACAACAACTTCTGTTTCCGTCGTTAGCGCTTCACCGAGGTAAAATGGTTGATGTTCCAGGCTGTCTTCCGCTTTGATCATGGTGAGACAGATATGAGGTGGCTTTGTTACTTTGACCTCGTATTTCGCTTCCATTTTGGTGACAAAATCTTTGATCCGGGTGAGATCCCCTTCTATGATTACATAATCTGTATTGTCCATGATACTATCTTCGATTAGATGAATCAAAAGTATTCTCGTATTATTCAGACCATGTTAGCGAGTAGATAAGATTCAATAAACTGTTTTAAAGAATTGTTAGCCCGAATGATAAGATTTCGCACTGGGCTGAAGTAACGTAAAGGAGCTAACTATTTCTACCTTATGAAGGTAACCGGTAACCAAGTCCAGCACCTGGGTTTGATGTTTTTTTGAATCCCCCTTCGCCCCCTTACCAAAAAATGGGGAATATTGACTTCAAACCCAGGTAGCTCAAATTTAGGATGATGTTGATGAATAATGTGGGTTAGTAGGTGTTGAGAAAAAGGCTCCTAATCTATTCTCTGAGTCGATAGCCTATGCCTCTGACGGTTTCGAGGTAATCTTTGTATTTTCCCAGCTTTTTTCTTAGGCCGACAATTTGGACGTCAATCGAGCGCTCGGTCACGATGTAGTCAATCCCGTTCAGTTTTTCGATGATCTGATTCCTTGAATACACTTTTCCGGGTTTGTTAACGAACAAGTAGAGCAACTTAAACTCCGAATGCGTCAGGTTTAAAATCTCTTCATCGGTGTAGGCCTTGTATTTCTCCGAATCGATTGTGAGGTTCTTGAATGTTTTGAGTTCTCCCACCGGGCCTGAATCTTCTGCTTCCAATACGGGATGGTGATCTACACTTACTTGGGTCTGCGCTTTTGTTTTTTGCACCCTTTTTTTAACCCTGGAGATCAATTCACGAACGCGTACCGGTTTTGGAATAAAGTCATCGGCGCCGAGTTCGAGCGCAGTAACTGCATCGATTTCATTGTCCCGTGCGGTGAGCATAATAAAGGGGATGTGCTGGTAATTTTTATCATTTTTCAGCTTCCGACAGATCTCAATCCCATCAATATCTTCCAGCATCCAGTCACAAATGATCACTCCTGGTCGGTTTGCCTGGATAAACTCCAGCCCCCGATAGCCGGAAGTAAACGTATGCACCTGCGCACGCTCCTTTTCAAAGTTGTATTTCAGCAACTCCAGAATGTCTTTCTCATCGTCGATTATGGTGATTGTCGTATCCTTCATGATTTGTAAGGTTTACGTAAAGCTTGCGATCTATTGTTAATAGAATGTTTGTGCTATGTTAGCAAACCTCATGAGGTGCTTATCATTTTGTTAACTAAAAGTAAAGGGTTGGTAACAAGTATGCGTAAAAATGTTGTATGCGGGATAAATGGATGGATACAAAAGAGATAGCGGCCAGGAAAAGGAAATAAATTTTCTTTTTTTTCTCTTAGTAAGAAGGATCATCGATTTAGCTGTGCTGTAGTTATTTACTACATGCAGTGCAGAACTGCCTCGGACGGGCAGGTTGGCGGTCAGATTGCATTGGAAAAGGCTGGAAGCAGGTTGGCACATGCAACTTTAGCCACTCTTATTTGAAGTCATCTCTTTTACTTCGAATGAACTCCACCTCGACTTTTCATATCAAAAACCATATCAATTACACTTATGTGATATGGAATAAAATCTCCACTTCTAATTGATTCGATTATTTCATTCCTTTCTGCCCATTTGATGCTTTTCACCTCAGCATCTTGCAATACTAGTTCATCTAAGTTTATGTCAGCCTCTACCGTATAGTAATCATCGAAACCACTTTTGAAGTTAGCAGTGAAAATAGGTCTAGCATTACTCAGGTTTGCTTTATAACCAATTTCTTCAAATAACTCTCGTTCAGCGGCTACATTACTGGTTTCACCCGTCTGAGCACTTCCACTCGCGGTTAAGTCCCACATGTTGGGCCACCCTTCTTTGAAAGGCTGTCTTTGCTGAATCAGTAGTTGGCCATTTGAATTGAAAATGCAGACATGAACAACTAAACGAAATTCATCTGAATCAAGTAAGTCTCCTCGTTGTACTATTTTACCTGTTTTGACCCTGTACCGATCATATAGATCCCATCTTTCCATTAGCTGTTGTACATCTTTATTTACAAATTTCACATGACACCCGACTATCATACGCAGGCTTGACTTTTCAACTATCCACCAAACTATCTGATGGCACCAACCTTTACAAGTACCTTAGTTTGCTTACGGATGATCGTGTTTTTAGCTTTTGTCCAATTCTGTATTAATGCCTTCATTGACTTTTTTCATTACTTGAGTAATGGTCTCATACCTTCCCAACTTAAAAACCCTATTACTCTTTATTTTCCATAAATAACTTAATACTTTTCTTTTATCGTATTCTGTTAGGTTATCCGGGCTATTGATCAAAATCAGATCTCCATCATCGCTAAATTCCATGTAAGGTGAGAGTATTGAATTTATCTCTGAGAAATAGTTATCATATGATTGCATTTCTGGAACTTTATATTC
>JBCCXH010000087.1:0-13587 GCA_039192005.1 Bacteroidota bacterium | reverse complement strand
TGGTCTAAATAAACTTTATTTAGTCCCCCTTATAGGTATGCTTATGGTATCAAATATTAGGGCACAAGAGGGGAGTGGAGTGTCGAATTCAAATGATGCAGTAGAGACAGAAGACATCATCAATAGTGATATAGGTATGCCTGTAGCGTCCAATGACGGCCAATATGTGCTAGTAAAATTTTATCATTACTCCTGTTGTTATGATGATGGAGCGTTTTTACGCCTGTATAATGGAGATAAGAAGGTACGGACCATTCAAACTGCACCAGCGGAAGATATAGAATGGTCCGATGCTGTTTTTGATTCTGTAAAAATCAAAATCAGACAGTTAGTAGGTGCCAGAAGCTATTATGCCATGACGTCAGTTCCTACGTACGAAATAAAAGATTCAGGGGAAGCATGGTCAATTGATTTGGTAATAGGCAGTAAAACACACCAAAGCAAGCCTTTCAAAATAGATAGCATTCGATATGGTGACAGTAGCTGTTGTTTGGGGGGAATGATTGAAGAAGAGCAGCCATGTAAGATGGTTCCTGATATACAAAATATATGGATTGATAAATCTAAGAACATGATGCTATTAGAATATGGTGTTGTTTCAGGTTTAAATGGTTGTGACAGAGGTCCGTTTTTCAAAACGGTTGCTTTGACTAAAGACTACTGATCTCCGGTTATCCGTGGGTTATCCCGGAAATGATGCCACTTTTGCTATCGCCCTGTCCTGGCAATAAGTTACACGGAAAAATCCTGTAATACAGTTCGGTTATCAACCAAGGTTTGGCTCATCGGACTTCAAATTAAAACGTTTTCAGATTAGCGTTTCTTTGAACACTTCCGTGATCGTAAAGAAGCAGGGATAACAGATGTGTTTTGAATGGAATTGGGGTCTGAAATGGAGATTTCTTCCGCAAAAGTAGTGGTCCAATTGCCGAAGGTGCCGTCTTTTGTTATGTCCAGTACACTATCAGGAGCACCACAATCATTATTGTTCACAGCACCCCATGACCACGCCAACCATCCGATTTTTTCTTTTTGTAAAATCTCTATCATTTCTTTGTACGGGAAGACTTCATTGCAAAAACTCGGAGACGAAGCCAGTTGAGGTCCTTCACCGATGATATAGGGCAGGTTTTTTGATTTCGCATCCGCAATCATGGTATTCAGACGTTTAATTTTGTCTGCATCAGTACCACCATACCAATACGTATGGACGGAGAAAATGATGTTTTTCAATGGGTCATGTGCCAGCAATTCCTGTCCCCCTTCCAGAAAATAATGTTCTAAACTGCCATAGCCGCCGCAGTCGATCATTAATGGAGCATCAATGCCCGCGTTGCGCAACTGGGTAATCGCATCTTTATAATAAGCCACCCATTGGTCAACCGTTACTTCACTGGAGCCCACCTCATTTCCGATATTCACAATCAGCCATTTTTTATACTTTTTGATCATCTTGAGCACATTGGGTCGCTTCCAATAATCCAACAGTAATTGGAGTTTACTAAAATCACCCGTTGCATCATGTAGTTCCAGGACGGGTATCATTTGGTTTTTCAGGCTGTTTTTGATCAGGTCTTTTAATTCCTTTTCATCGCCTTCCGTCGTCCAGACCAATCGGATGGCGTTAGAACCGGTCTTTGCTATTTCTGGCAAGGTGGTGATGCCCATCCGGTCTCCGGACCAGATAAACATCTCATTATAGCCTCGCATGACAATTTCCTCATCACAAGAGGAGTAGATTTTACCATTATCTACATAAACAGTTTTGCCATTTTGGGAAAATAACGACGTAGTACAACAAATACAGAATAGAAGAAGCGGTAGTCCTGTTTTCATTTGTAATGGAATTTACATAAAAACCGATTCAAATCAGTATCATTTATCGATGTGAATGAAAAATATGGCTGTACATAATAAGGTTTATTGAATGTATTGTAATACGGTGTGTAGTAATAAAAATAGAATAGCTCCTTCAGGTTTATTATACCTGTAAATGGAATCTTTTCATCTTTTGAATATTATCAACTGTAAAAATCCTTAATAAAGCTCATAAAAAGCTTTATCTATGCTTTTGTGCGGTCTAACTGTGTACCGTACAGACTCACCGAAAAACAAATAAAATCACCAACATCGGCCGCTACTTTTATGTTGAAAGGACCATCATAAAAGCCCCTGGGATGAAGAAGTTTATTGCTGCCACGATCACCTGTTTATTTGTATTTGCGTTATCTGCTCAAACAGGTCCCGGTGGTTACGGGACTACGGATGGCACCTCTACTTTGCATCTTTGGTATCGGGGAGATGCCGGAGTATTAAATGGAAGTGCTGCTCCTGCAAGCAACGGAGAAGGTGTGCAAACATGGCAGGACCAATCCGGATACGGATACAACGGCTTGCAAAGTGCTACCGGTTCACAACCCTTATTCGATTTGTCGAACACCGTCAATGGAAATCCGGTCGTTGTATTTGATGGTGATAATGATTACTTCCCAATTAGTTCCTTAAACTATCCTGCGGTTACCGTTCCTGCAGGAATTACCGTGTATGCAGTATTGACGACCACCAATACGAACGAAGGAGTGATTATTTCTTACGACCGTAACGAATACTTCCGATTTGCTACCGATCATGATTTTGACGGAGGTTTTGGACTAAGTACGACCAATTCCAGTAGGACGATTAGTGATTTCAACGCTTCCGCTAACGGAATCGAAGCCGACGGTGTCCCTCATATTTTGGGCGGAAGCTTCGATCCCTCTATTTCCGGAGTGAATAAATATTTGTATTTCGACGGAACCATCGACAACGAGGTAGATGCCGGCACTACCGCTTTGGGAACAGGTGTCACGCGTTACGGCTTTGTCGGTGTAGGATCAGAAGCCACTACATTTGATGGTACCGGAGGCCCCTTTAGCTATCTAGAAGGAAACCTAGCCGAACTGATCTATTACGGAGAGGTATTAAGTTCGACCGAGCGCCAACAAGTAGAGACCTATCTGGCCATTAAGTACGGCATCACGCTTAGCTCAGATACTGACGGCGATGGAGTGGCATTCGAAGCGGGAGAAGGGGATTACCTGGCAGGTGATGGCACTACTGTCGTATGGGATGCAGATGTCAACAGTACGTACCATCATGACATTGCCGGTATTGCAGAAGATGCAAACGGAGGACTTTCTCAGGCCAGTTCCCGAAACGTCAGTACCACCTCTATTTTCACCGTTACCGACAATTCCCTGACGGATGACGACTACATCCTGTGGGGACACAACAATGCTGCTTTGAGCGCTTCTTTTTCACCTGGTTCCAGCTTCAATCTCCAGTTCGATCGGGTGTGGAAAGTAGAGGTTACCGGTGCAACGAATAACATAGACGAAATAGCGATTGATTTGAGTGCGGTTTCCTTTTTACCCTCGGGCTCTCAGGTCGGGCTTTTAATCGATGACAATGCGAGTTTCAGTTCTCCTATTGAATTGACAGGTACGCCTAATGGAGACACTTACACGTTCAGTAACGTCGATTTATCTTCTTTTTCGGGGGATATTTTCATTACGGGTGCATTTACCACTCCGTTACCCGGCGGTGTGTTTGGCAACCTGTCACTATGGTTCAAAGGAGATGCAGGAGTGGAGGAAGCTTCCGGAGACGCGGCAGAAAGTGGCGACAGGGTTCGTTTCTGGAGAGACCAGTCAGGAAACGGGTACGCAGGAGAACAAAGTGAATCGTTAGAAAGGCCAACGTTTGAATCGACCAACACCATCAACTTCAATCCGGTAGTAAATTTCGATGGCAATACCCACCTGCCCATTCAAAGCCTCAATTATGACCTGACCACCAATACGCTGGAACAATTTACGGTGTACTCCATTGTGAAAAGTACCCAATCGGATGAGGGAATCATCCTTTCGTATGACCGGTCCTCCTTTTTTCGCCTCGCAGTAAATCATACCAACATTGCCAATCCCGGACTCAGTACCACCGTGGGGACAGACATCGATGATTTTAACGCAACGACAACAGCAGAGGACGGATATCCTCACCTGGTAGGAGGTGACTTTAGTGCGGTAGCGAATGAAAAAAATCTTTATGTAGACGGTGCAGTAGAGACAAGAGGCACCGCTCACAGCCCTACCGGATCTTTATTAGGAAATCCAGGAGAGGTACCGCGATTTGGTTACATCGCGGCCAATTCAGAAGCCGACTCGTTCAATGGCAGCAACGACGGAAGTGGGATAGAAGGGGACATTGCAGAAATCATCCTCTTTGAAAGCCTGCTCTCGGCTACCGAGCGAGCAAGCGTAGAATCGTACCTCTCCGTAAAATACGGCGTCACCTTAACGAGCAATTATGTAGCCTCTGACGGGACCACCGTGATTTGGGACCGAACCACGAATACCGGATATAACAACATGATCGCAGCGATCGGGGTTGATAACACCGCTTCACTATCCCAATTGCAATCCAAGAGTGAGCGTGCCAACGCCATTCTTACAGTGACAGGTGCCGGTCTGGTAGATGGAGACTACTTCTTCTGGGGGAACGATGGCGCGGACCTTTCATCAGTAACCTCGGGAACGGGTTCGCTGGACGCCCGCTTCAACCGTATTTGGAAAGTACAAGCCACTGGTAGTACATTATCCATGGATCAGTTGGATTTCGACCTGAGCGCTGTTGTCATTAAACCATCTGCCATTGGAAACTATCGGTTATTGATCGATGACAACGCATCGTTTTCCTCTCCTACAGAAATAGCAGCAGCCTCATTTACAAGCGACGTACTAAGTTTCACCAACGTGGATTTTACCGGGGAGACTTTTTTTGCCATTGCCTTGGATCCTGATTTGGATAATGACGGCATTGCCGATGCAGAAGACGTGGACGATGATAACGATGGATTATTAGATACCGATGAAGGAAGTGGATTGGTGGATACGGACGGTGATGGAATTGTGGATTCCCGGGACCTGGACAGTGACAACGACGGCATCGGGGACCTGTACGAGTCAGGAGCAGAGGACGATGCTGACGTCAGCACGATAGCAGCCACCCTGGACAGTAACAATGATGGGATCATAGACGGGGCCATAAGCGTAGGAACCAACGGCTATGCAGACATCCTGGAAACCGCAGTAGATAACAACACCAAAAGCTTTACTGTCAGTAACGCAGACCTTTCCGGTCCGGCTGACTTTAGAGACCTCGATTCCGATAATAATGGGATTTCGGATCTCGTAGAAAGTGGCAGAAGTACAGCAGTAGATACGGACGATGATGGAATTTTTGAAGGAACCGATGCGGATGAAGACGGGGTGCCGGATGAGATCGATTCCGACAACACCAGCTTCGGCTCCGTGTTGGATGCGCTGGATCGTAACGCCGATGGGGAGCCTGACTTCAGAGACCTTGATAACGATGGTGATGGAATAGAGGACGTAGACGAAGTAAACCTGACGGATACCACTCCTGACGATGGGCGATTGGACGGAACAACAGATGCAGATACTGACGGCGTGCTGTCCGGGCGCGACAATGACGAAGCGGTTTTTGGACAGATCGACCTGGCCTCTTTACTTTCCGGTAGTGGCGTGGACTGGTACAGTTTCCGAAGTGGTAACTGGGACGAGTCGGATAACTGGACGCTGGACCCTTCGGGTACCGTACGAATTAATCCGGGAGGGTTGTTCCCTAATGATTTTACCGATAACGTGTTCGTATTGAACGGGGACGAGATGGTGGTGAATTTTGATGGGTTGGTGCTTTCGTCCCTAACCGTAGAAGAAGGAGGAATTGTAGACATAGCTACAACAGTCAACCATAATTTTAACACGATCAGCGGTTCGGGTAGCATCGAAATCGCTTCAGATGAATTTCCCACAGGAGTTACTACCGATTTCGTATCCAGCTCTGGAGGTACGGTCATTTACACAGATCAAAGTCCGGCTGTTGATTATGAATTGACCACCACACGTGTGTTTAATAACGTCATTTTTCGATCTACTTCTAATACCATCGTACTGAAAGCTGATTATACATTAAATGGTGACCTGACCGTATCTTCCGGAACGCTTCAGGTCAACGACAACACAACGGATGGTTTTACCGACAACACCACACCACTTTACCTGACCGTAAACGGAAACGTCAACGTGGATGCATCCGGAACGATCGCAACCGGAAACGTAGACGCAAGTGCTCAGATTGGGAGCAGCGGCATCTTTACTTTTCACCAGTTGGAAGTCTTAGGAGATTTCACCAACAATGGAAACGTAAGCTTTACCAACCTTAACGCCACGTCCATTTCCGATGGGAGGTACCGGGACAAATACCCGACCGCCAGTGATGCAGATAACCTGGCCGGTGCGACCATTTCCGCTGCGGAGTACGGAGTCGTGGAAGTCCTGCTGACAAATGGAGCGGCCGATCAGTTGGTCACCCTAAATGGCCCGACCGATTTCTACCGGATAGAAGTGGCAAAAGGAACCAGCCAGACCTTCATTGCGGAGATCAATGCCAATGCAGCAAGTAACTTTAGGTTGTTGGGACGAATTGCGATGTATCAAAGCGACGATTCGGGTACGACCCCAAATATTGACAACCACCGTGCCCTTGGATTAGAGGCTGGCATCCTAAAATTGGGGAACAACATCGTCATAGATCAAATCGCTAAAACTGATGGGAACGGTTCAATTCCGACGACTCAGGGCGGAAACAGAAACTACATGATAGACCTGGATGCACAACTGTGGCTGTCGAGCAACGCACAAGTGACGAAAGAAAACGATTGGGGCATCCATCCATTTGGGAGGTTAAAAGTATCTGATAACGCGCAGTTAACTTTTACGGGTACGGGGCAGCGGACCATCCTGGTAGATAACCAGGGCGTGTTTGAAATGACAGGTGGTACAGTAGACATTACGCAATACCGAAACAAAACCGGTGCGGATGGAGCACCACGTGGGTCGTTCATTATGACCGGAGGTACCCTAAACATCGGTCAGGGTGATACAGATGGCAGCCATGCCGTATTTAGCGTGCCATGGGAAGATCAAAACTTCATTTTGAGTGCAGCAGATGCGGCCAATCCTCCGGTGATCAACATCACGCTGGATGGAAACAGAGGCAAAGACAATGCAGCCATCCAGATTGGGGTAAAAGAAGGAAACTACAACGTTGGCGAGAGCAATATTAACGTCATCCATACCACGGACCGGGATTTTAAAATTTCTTCCACTGTTCCCTTTTATGACTTTTCATACAATAACACAGGAAGCAATCAGTTGATCATTAGCGACATTACCGATGCCAATGCCAATGCCCCAAGTAACCCATTAGCTGTTTTGCCTGATGATAATTCGGGTACGATTCCCACGCCGGCACAAACAGCACAACCTTTGGTTTTACTAGACAACCTGACGATTACAGATGGGATATTCGATGCCAATGATCAGGACCTGACCGTTGGGAACCTGTTTACCATTTCAAACGGCGGGACCTACGATCCCGGTTTGAACACGACGTTGTTTAACGGTACGTCTACCTTACAACAAATCCGTCTCAATGGAGCGACACCGTTAACAGGAGGAGGTTTCCATAACCTCACATTCAGTACCAGTGGTACCACGAAAGAATTTGGAGGCGACCTGGCCACCGTTGTTGTCCTTGGGGATTTGACCATCGAGTCCGGTGTCACTTTGGATGATAACGGAAAGGTGATACAGGTAAACGGTGACATAGATCATTCGGGAGCGCATGAAACTGATGTAGCTGCCCCGGGAAGGATAGAGGTGACAGGTGGGGCAGCTTCTCATGAGATAGGCGGTGACGGAAATGGACGTTTCAACATTCTGACCATCGATGATGCAATCAATGCTATTGCTTTCACTGCCAACCAACAGGTTGATAGCGTGCTGAATCTGGTCAATGGCATTTTAGATATTGCAACGCATTCTTTGACACTTAACAGTACGGCTACCGATCCGATCCGTGACGATGCAAGCGGTACCTCCAACTTTGGATTGACCCGCATGATTCAGACGTCCGGAAATGCCTCAGATGCCGGAATGACGTTTTACTTTGACGGACTCACGGCAGACCCTGGCGCGGTGCTATACCCCATAGGGACCAATGCCAACGGCACGGCTAGGTACACACCCGTACTGGCAGACCTAAGTAACATAGCAGATGATGGTTCCTTGCAAATAAGAGGTGCCGATACGGAACTACAAACGGTAGATGTTACTGCGTTGTCCAATAACCTATTGACCTACTATTGGCGAGTCAGTCATTCAGGGTTTGGTACGCTTCCCACGGTAGATTCGTATGTATTTACGACTGCGGATAGCGATGACCCTGATGGAGGCGCGACGCCTGCTGGGTTACCAACCAACTTTGTGTCGGGTAAGGTACTGGATGAAACGCCCTATACCCGTTCACAGGAAAGCACCACAGACATTACAGGTTTCGACATCACGTTTGACGGGACAGGAACCGGGTTTACACTCGAAAATGCCAACTACACGGCGGGTGATGGTACAACTACTTTATTTACTGGCCAGCCGGAAGTTTTTTACAGTCGGGCAACCAATGGCACCTGGTGGGAATGGCAGCAGACCAACCACTGGTCTACAGACGCCGTCAATCAACACCTCGGAGCCGCAGCATCAGACTATCCCCGGACGGGAGACATTGCAGTCGTAGGAAGTGTGTATGTAAACGACCTGAGTTGCAGTCCGTGTACCCAAACGGGAGTAGGGCGTCATCAGATACGAATTGATGGAAGCGTAGGAAACGTCGATGTATCGGAAATCATCTTTGACTCTCAGGAAGACGGCTCAGCGCTGAATGTAACAGACATGTCCCGCGTCAGGGTACGAGAAGGAATCACTCTTTCGACCAGTAAAATCAGTGGTACGGGGGAACTCGTTCAGGACATCGGTACGGTAGCTGAAACCGGAATCATTACCGGAGACCTGGGAGAGTTTGTTAATGAGAAGAATAACGGATGGTTCTTTTGGTTTCAAAGTGTGACAGATGTGACCATTACAGACCGTTTTGAATACCCCATTTTCAGAACCTTCGGAGCGGATGGAACACTGGATTTTTCTAACGATGTGTCGGCCTTTGGTTTGGTAGTAGATAATGGCACCACAATGTCCGTTTCTACCAACTGGACCATTGACAGTTTGATTCAAATAGGATCTAACGCGGGCGGGACCCTGGAATTCCCTAATGTAGGCTCAAACGTGACCTTGACTTGTGGTTCACTTTATTACAGTAACGATGCCGGAAATAACATTTCTGTAGAAAATGCGGGGACGGACATTCACCGATTGGTCGTAAACGGAGACATTTTACTGGATGTAGGTACCGGTTTTGATCTTACTTCTGCGTCTGGTACACAAGTAGAATTGGAGATTGGAGGGACGGGAGATCATTCCTTTACAAATAATACCGGAACGGTCGCGGAACTTTATCGACTGATCATGAACAAAGGAACGAGCCAAACCAGCACGTTTACAATGAATAACGACTTTAATTTGAATGCATCTTCTACAGTAGTATCCAAACCCCTGGAAATGCAGAACGGAACACTGATCCTAAACGATGCGAACATAGACATAGACCTCAATGGAGGAGGTGGTGATTTCACCATTCCGGCGACAGCAGGACTTACTGTTCAGGCAGGTACTGCCAGGGTATCGGCTACCGGCACTGGTTCGGGTAACGGTGTTCGCCTGGATGGAAAGCTAACATTGAGTGGAGGCGATCTGGTACTGGATGGCGGAGCAGCAGCAGATAACTACATCGAGTACGGTACCGGAGGAAGTTCAGAAATCGAAATTACCTCTGGAAACCTCGTCGTAGGGTCTCAGCTAAGAAGAAATATATTGTCTGATGATGGAGTAATCAATTATACTCAGTCCGGGGGTACCGCCGTATTTGGAGTGAATACGGCACCGGAAGATGGTAGAGGAGTGTTTGAAATCATCAATACCGGAGTGGCAGGTTCCAGTTCCTTTAACTTAAGCGGTGCAGCTACCACATTTGCTGTAGTAAAAGGACAAGCTTCCCCTCAGCAAGGCACATTCATCATCGGCTCTGATGTAACCGTCAATGTGCCTACCGATCCCATCATTGATTTTGGATACAATGGGACCGTCGCCGGTGTGTCGGTGCAAAACGGACTAAATGAAACCTATCAAATCAATTCCGCTGCCGCGCTTCCTAACATACGAATTGACAATGCCAACTACAACTCACCGGTAGTCCAACTGGCGATTCAGCCATTGACCGTAACCAATAACCTGCAGATCTTAAACGGAGGGACATTGACGGCCAATAACTTTAACCTGACCATCAATAGTGGGTTTACGAATGACGCTACCTACACACCCGGTACAAATACAACGATCTTTAATGGAGCCACACAGCAAATACAAGGGACAACGTCTACTGTATTTAATAACCTTCACGTCAACCCCACAACAAGCCTGACCTTAAATACCCCGATAACCGTCAATGGCGATTTGGATATTCTTAGTGGGGTGTTGGAAGATAATGGCAACCAAATCAGTTTATTAGGCGACCTCAACATTACCACGTCACATTCAGGCCCCGGCACCGGAGGGATTGCCATGGTGGGTAGCAATGCACAGGAAATCAATCTGCCGGATGGAGCCGCAGAGATCGATCATCTGATCATCGATAATTCGGAAGGCGTGACACTAAAAGAGACAGGGGCGATCGCTGTGGTCCTGACGATCGACGACGAGTTGGCCCTAAACACCGGAGTGCTACAAATAGAAGACAACCGGGTCATCCTGGATGCGGATGCCGCTGTGACTACGACGAGTAGTTTTAGCGTGGCACGTATGATCTCCGTAAATGGCGTAAAGAAAAGCGATGGAGTGGAAAAAGAATTTTTGGCTTCGGTAGATGCACCTGCTTTTGAAATACCCATTGGAACGCCAGATAAATACACGCCTGTCACACTGGATGTAGATGGAGCCGACGATCCGGGGGCTATTTTGGTGAAACCGATCAATGCGCCACACCCTTCAGCAACAGGAACAGACGTACTCAACTACTACTGGTTGGTTCAGACCAATCCGACCACCATTACGAATTTCATAGGAAGTGTTTCCTTCCAATACCTGGAAGAAGACGCAAATAATGCAGGCCAAAATGAAAGTACGTGGGAGAATAACGCAGCAAGACTGATCGCCCCGAACTGGTTTAAGCCATCCGCCAATTTGGTCAACATCACCACGAATACCATGACATTTTCAAATAGTGACCTCTCTTCTTTTGGAGGTACCACCTTTGACGGGGAGTACACCATAGGCAACGACATCCCCGATGAGCTGGCACAGTACCGATCCAACGCTTCAGGAATTTGGAACCTGGGTACCAACTGGGACCTCGAAAATGACGGTGACGGACTGTTTGACGATGGAAATGGCGTACCCCAGCCAGGCACCATTGTCATCGTAAACGCTGCAGATGCCATCACCATGGCTGCCGCTACCGATAACAACCAAAACATTTTTAGCCTACAGATTGAGGGTACGTTGGACGTAAACGATTCCGACGGACATAATTTTGGTGACGTAACCGGGACCGGCATCTTGCGAATTAGTAACTCCTCAATCCCAGGTGGAAACTACGACGGGTTCTTCACGACCAACGCAGGTTCCCTGGACCTGGCCGGTACGAGTAGTTACACCATTTCTCCGGACTTCGCTTCCGGGATACGAGGGCTGGTCATCTCAGGCGGAGGGGTGAAAACACTTCCGTTGATTAACCTGAACATTGGAGTTGATGGGATCACTATCAACGACGGAGCCACATTGAACAATGCATTAAACAATAATTTAATTACGACATCTGGGAATGTTACCATTAATAATGGCTCATTGGCTTTAGGAAATTCCAGCGCCTCGCTGAGTGCACAAAACTTAAGCATCACCACGGGTTCATTTACGTCTACCGGTAGCGCCATAGACCTTTCGGGAGACCTGGCCATGGATGGCGGAACCTTTAATGCAGGAAGCGGTAATTTGACTGTGGAAGAAGACATCTCCCTGGCCGGGGTCGCGACGTTCAACAATGGTAACGGGACCATCACTCTGGACGGAACGAGCGATCAAAACATAAGTGGAAGCTTTACCAGTGATGGGTTTAACAACCTGGTGGTCAACAAAAGTGTAGGTAACGTGGTATTAGCTGCCAATGCGACGCTCAATGTAGAAAACACACTCACTCTGACGAGCGGAAACATCAATACACAGGCATCCAATGCGGCACTTCGGTTGCTAAACGGTGTGGGCAGCGTGGTGCGCACCTCAGGCTTCGTAGACGGACCATTGCTCGTAGATTTAGACAATGGGGACGCTTTCTCCTTTCCTATAGGTAAAAGCAGTACCTACAAGCCAGTAGCGATCAATATTAGTTCACAATCCAGTAACCCATTGACCTGGGAGGCAGAATATTACCCTACCTCTGCCGCTACCTTTTCAAGTGCGGAAAATACAGGCATTGACCTGGATGTCATAGAAACCAATTCCGATTCGGATGAGCAGGTGCAGGACATCAACGACAGCGAGTTTTGGAGGCTCGATTCCGGTGGAGGAAGTGCTTCGCTCAGTGCCGTAACGCTCGACATCAGCAACATCGGGCTGACCACGGACAACATCGACGACCAAAAAGTGCAGGTCATGACCTGGGACAACGCAGGAGCGGAGTGGGATCATCTCGGAGGAGTGAGCTCGGGAAGCCCTTCGGCTGCTAACGTTATCTCTACAAATACCCTCACGTTTAGTGAACGCATTGTGACTAGTGGTTCCGAAGATGACGTTGTCCTACCTGTAGAGCTACTTGAATTTGTCGGGACGGTCAAAAACAATACCACCATTCTGGAGTGGAGTACGGCCAGCGAGCTGAATAACGCTTACTTTGACGTATTGAAGTCCAGAGATGGGATCAACTTTACAGCGATTGGACGTGTAGCTGGTAATGGTACCACGAGCGAAATCAGTAGCTATGCATTTAGCGAGCAGCGTCCCGGGTACGGAACCATCTACTACCGACTGAAACAAGTAGACGTCGATGGGGCTTCGGAGTTTCATCCCATCATTATGGTGCGGAACGAAGTGGATCAAGTAGGAATGGAAGCGTCCATTTATCCCAACCCGACTAATCCTTCCAACCTAAACGTGAAGGTAACATCCGGGGATGATTTCCATCCGATCAGGATTCGGGTGATGGACCTGTCGGGAGGCGTCTATCACGAAGAATTTCACAAAGGAGCCTTGAACATCAACACAAAAATCAATTTTGATAAGAAAATCAACCCGGGTCTCTACATCGTCATCGTGGAGCAAGGCACGGATATCGTCAAAAATAAGTTGATCATGAGGTAAGATTCGTAGGATGACTCCGAAGTATCAGGCAAATCCATCCGCCTCAGCACGTGTCCTCACGTGCTAAGAAGCCACGAAATAAGGCGGAGGTATAGAATAAAAACCATAAATTCTTTAGCTATAATAAGCATGGATTATTTCGAAATAAGAAGAAAGTCGTATGCTG
>JBCCXH010000086.1:0-13811 GCA_039192005.1 Bacteroidota bacterium | reverse complement strand
GCAAATAATCCTGTATTCCATTTATACTGGACCAGCCCTTTTATTAAGCCGGTAGTGGCTCCATTTCCAATAGACAACAAATCGTCTGCTTCATAAGCGCTTAGTGGAGTAGAAAATCCGACAACGCCCAAAACAGTTAAGTATCCGCTTTCCATTTTAAGCTCAAAGGGCCTCCATTTGACGTATGCTGAAACATCCTGAAACCCTCCCATGTTCTGGTCTCTTTCTTCCTCATTACCACTCCCTTGTACCCGAATATAGGGCATGTTCAATACTACGTTGATGCGATCAGAAAACCCATAATCTGCAAAAACCCCTAACGACTGAGTGGTTACGCTCCCTCCAACCGGAGGTGGTGCATCAAGCTTCATGGTACCAAACTTGAACTCATCGTAGCGCTCGTATGAATAACTAACTGCCAGTGTTCCTTCTCCGGGCTTTTTCATAAAACCATCAATGATTTCCTGAGCTTCAGATTGAAAAATCACGAAAAGTGATAAACAGGCGACTAAAAAAATACTTTTCTTCTTTATCCCTAACATGTTGATAAAAATTAATGTGTTACAAAGTGTACAGAATATTAAACCATTATTTATGATGTTCAAATATTGGCCGATTCCCATATGGTAGAGAATGACTGCTATAAAGCAATTTGAATAATCAACTCAAATAACGCTTTCCGCTAATTATTAATCAACACATTTTACAGTTAACAGAACCTATCTCGCGTGCACGACAATTCGATGGATCTTAATCGTAGCCTCCCACTTTTATCGAGAAAATGACGTATTTTAAAAGCGTTGTTTTCAACTATTAAAGTCACCATTCGCTATCAAAAATAGTTTGATAAGGCTTGATTTTTATCAGATAAAAAAAGGATTGAAGATGCTTTCACCAAGCAGAAGAATGAATTTATTTTTTAGCATACAATTCCCTGATATCATTCTCAGCATATACCGGATTTGCCCCTTCTTTGGTAGCCAGAAAAGTTCCGGCAGCAACGGCAAACTCCAAACACTCTTTTAGTGGTAGTTGTTGATCGTATTTGCTTAAAAAAGCACTTAGAAAAGCATCCCCACTGCCTACTGTATCAACGGTCTTAACGGGAATGGATTTTTGTGTCGCCACTTTTCCTCCCTGCCAGGCAATAGCTCCTTTATTTCCTTTCGTCACCAAAATAATTTCCAGATTTTCAAACAAATATTTCAGCGCCCTCAAGTCCGCCACCTCCCTGCTATTCTTGATGTAATACCAACGCTTGAGCATGTCAAATTCCTCTTCACTCATTTTGACAATGTGTGCACTACTCAGGAGGTTATCAATAAGGGATTTGCTGTAAAAGGGAGAACGTATATTTAAATCAAAGACCACCTTGGCCTGGGTAGACTTGATTAATTTCTCAAGTGAGGCTTGACTAGCTACCGACCGACATGCCAGACTTCCGTGGATGAGGTACTTCGCCTGAATGTCTTCTTTCAAAAAGGAATCATCGATAAAGTCCCAGGCAACACCTTCTATGATTGTATACGTCGGATCACCATTCCGATCAACGTTTACGCGAACTGTTCCGGTATCCTTCCCATTGATGACCTGAAGGAGGTCTGTATTTACTTTCTTTTCCTGAAGAAAGCTCGTAAGTTGTCTGCCATAGTTATCATTCCCTATTGCACTAATAATTGTAGTGGAGATACCTAGATTTTGTAATTGAACCGCCACATTTAAGGGAGCACCTCCAGGCTGGGGACCTGTGGGAAATAAGTCGAACAAAACTTCTCCAAAACACATTGCTAATGAATAGCCATCCTCTTTCATGCCCGAAAAGTAGTCCAACCTAATGAAATATGAAAAGTATATACCCCCTACTTTATCAAGTTTTGGTTTTAATCAAAAGATTTATTAATTCTCTTTCGTTCCTAATTTTCAGAATTAGAACCAAAAAAATATCTTAAAATTACAAATAACGCTTAAATACCAAATTTTTTAAACGATTTTTCATTCTGTTACCTATATAATTTGTTGGGTCTTCTGCTTTTGTATGGACTCATCAGTGTCGGACTGATCAGACTTTTTGAAATGCATTTTTCAATTCTTTAGCTTCACTGAGCAACAAATTGAACCAGAGTATGAGTTACATGTAAAACCCTTTCCAACTTAATTCTTTGAGACGCTCTCTTCAAAAGCCGCCTCCATCAGTTCTATCTGGCTCGAATCACATAGCCCGGTATTCCTTAAAAAATAGAGAATGTACCTTCCAAAAGAGGAGTCAATTTGCAAGACATTGATTTTTGAGAGGTTTTCAATAATCATGTTTGTGTCATCTTCTAAATGAACACTATATCCTAAAAACCGGGGAAGGTTGTATTCAATCGCAAGACGTAAAAATCGAATTTCGATGTTGTTACTATCAAGCGCGACAGCCTCAGACATCATAAGATCGTATTTTTTAACCTGAGAAAGCTTTGAAAAAGGATTCCAAAACGCTCTTGCCATCATCGCTTCGCTTACTGCTTTGTAAGCTTTTACCGTCGCTGTAGTCAGATCCGTTTTCTGGATGAATTCATAAAAATCCGGGGATTTCTCCGGATCTAATACTGCTTGATGAAAGTGCGATCTGATATCCCGAATTGTTTGTGCGTTTGCCATGCCGATGGATAACAAAAAACATAGGGAAATGGACATTAGCAACCTACTCATATTACTATATCGAAAATAGTAACCGAAAGGTTGGTTTATGAAGAGGGAAACAAACGAATCGTCTCTTTGACGACTTACTTCAGCTCAAAAGGATCTGCATCTCTTTGAAACGGGAATTTTTCTCTAAACTCATGAAGCGGCTTAGAAGCAAGCTTTATCGTCATCGTCTCTTCTTCAGTAGAAAACCCCATAACGTCTCCTTTAAAAGAGTAAACGGCCGAATGCCCGGGATAATCCTTGGGAAAGGCATCTCTTCCAAGCCGGTTTACACCTACGCTATAGGCAATATTTTCAATGGCACGGGCTTTGAGAAGTGCATCCCAAGCCATAATACGCGTATCTGGCCAGTTAGCTACATAGAGTACAACATCATACTCATGCAATCTCTGAGCTGACATTTCAGACCTGGACCATACCGGAAACCTCAGGTCGTAACAAATTAAAGGGCATATCTTCCACCCAAGAAAATCTACAACTAGTTTCGCCTTCCCTTCCGAGTAGGCATCACCTTCACCTGCTAAAGAAAAAAGGTGCTTCTTATCATAAGCATGTGAGGTCCCATCAGGAAACACAAAATAAAGGCGATTGTAAAACTGCCCACCATCTTTAACGATGTAACTACCAGTAACCGCAGCATTTTTCTGAGCAGCCATTTGTCTCAACCACTTAAACGTTCGGCCTCCCACAGGCTCTGCAAGCTTTTCTGCATTCATCGAGAAACCGGACGTAAACATCTCAGGCAAAACAATCAGATCTGTATGATCAATTAGGGAGATCTCTTCTTCAAAGGAAGCCATATTGGCTTCTGGCTCTTCCCAATAAAGATCTGATTGTATTAAAGAAATGGTTAAATCTTTCATCCTGGTATCTTCACCCGATACTCTGCATCCGTCTTGCCTTTGCTGATATTGGCAAGCTTACCTTTCAATAATCTTTTCTTAAAAGACGAAATGTAGTCCGTAAAGAGAACACCTTCAATGTGATCATACTCGTGCTGAATGATCCGGGCCTGTACCCCATCAAACTCTTTTTCGTGCGCTTCCCAGTTTTCATCAAAATACCTGACCCGAACTTTGGGTTTTCGGTTTACGTCCTCCCGGATACCTGGTATACTTAAACAACCTTCTTCAAACGCCCATGGCTCTCCTTCTTCTTCCAGAATCTCCGGGTTAATAAAAGCTTGTCTGAGTCCATTCTCCTCGCCTTCTTCCATCGGGGTGCTGTCGATAATAAAAACACGAAGAGAAAAGCCCACCTGAGGAGCAGCCAGACCTACACCATGAGCCGCATACATCGTATCAAAAAGATTTTCAATAAACTCTTTTACGGACTCGTCACCTTTTTCTACTTCTTTTGCCTTCTTCTTTAAGACAGGATCTCCATACAATACAATTGGAAAAATCATGAAATGCTTTCGATATAAGATTGAAGAATAATTGTTGCACTTATTTTATCAATGGTCCCCTTCACTTGCCGGTTCTTTTTTTTTACGCCGCTGTCTATCATCACTTTTTGAGCAATTTTTGATGTAAAGCGCTCGTCGTGCAAAATTAGTTCCACTGAGGGAAATACCTTCTTAAAACGATTAACGAATGCTTCCACCAATGGTGTCGCGTTCGTATCAGATCCATCCAGTTTTTTGGGAAGCCCAACTACCACCGTGCTTACTTCTTCTTTTTTAAAATAAGTAGTCAGGTAACTTTCCAGCTCATGTGTAGAAATAAAATCAAGTGGCGTAGCAATAATGCCTAACGGATCTGTAACCGCTAAACCGGTTCGCTTAGCTCCGTAATCAATCGCAAGCGTTCTAGCCATTAGTTGAGGCGACTAAAACTTTTTAAGTGGTTGTTTACTTCCGACTCTAACTCAATTGCTTTCGGAAAAAATATTTTATTTTCTATTTCTGCGTGATATAAAAGTTCTCTATCCAGTGCTTTTACTTCGTTAACGAGTACTCTTTCTTTCAACGTAACAGGGACAATAGACTCTATCAGTGACCGGATGGCCTTCATCTCATCGTCTCCATCATGATGGTCCATTTCGTGTTTGAGAGAAAATTTTCGATATGGGATCAATTCTTTCATCGGGTTGGCTACTACTCCCTTTTTGATATTCCTCAAGACCTTCACGTACCTAAAGACGGAGTCTTCCTCTTCATAAATGTGTTTGATAAAGTCTTCAACAAATTCCGAGAGGAGCTCATTGAAACCAATGGATTCACAATTTTTTGCGATGTAAGTAATGAAGGGCAGACGTTCCTTTATGAACTGATAATGCGCATGACGTAAGTATTCCATCAGTAGCGTAACAGGATACGTCTTTAGTTCACCAAAAGAAATCCGATGAGGGCTATCAAAATCATAAAAACTTTTTATGACTTTTTCCTCGTTTAACTTTTTTTCAAAGCAAATTTCTCTTAAAGACTTCTCTTGTTCTTCAAAGAATGAGATCCCTAAATAATGAAGAGCACGTGCGTACACGTAATTTTCGTCAACAATTTGAGTAAGCGTTCTATCGAAAACCATGACCAAAAATAGTTTCATTATACGGAGTCTCCAACAGTTTTTTTCAGAGAGCGCCGTATTGATATAACTTTATCCCGTTTTCATTGAGTATATCTATGCATCAAAATTCCAAACAATCCATACGACTACCTCTTTACATCACGATTGCCGTCTGTATAGGCGTATTTATCGGTGCCAACATGGCGGGCTCACAAGCGCCTACCTCCTCATTGATTAAAAGCTTACAAAAATTTCGACAAGTACTTACACACATAGAAACGGACTATGTAGATGAAGTAAATACCGATGATCTGGTAGAACAGGCCATTACCAACGTGCTTAATGAGCTGGACCCTCACTCTATTTATATTCCTCCCAAAGAGTTTGAGCTAATTAAAACACAACTCGAAGGAAATTATGAAGGAATTGGCATCGAATTCAACATTTTTAAAGACACCATTTTCGTCGTTACGGCAATCAGTGGTGGTCCTTCTGAGAAATTAGGAATTCGCACAGGCGATAAAATCATTCGGGTAGATGGGACTAATGTGGCCGGAATTGGCATGACTAACCGAAAGGTAGTAGATATGTTGAGAGGCCCCCGGGATTCTGAAGTGATCGTTTCTATCCTACGAAAAGGTGAAGCTGAACTCATCGAATTTGAAATAGAGCGTGACATTATTCCCCAATATTCAGTAGACGTCTCCTACATGATTGACGACAACATAGGATACATTAAGGTGAGCCGTTTCGCAAACTCCACCTTCATCGAGTTCAAGGAAGCGCTTTTCAAATTAAAAGAAAAGGGCATGAACAAACTCATCTTGGATTTAACCGGAAATCCTGGTGGTTACCTCCAAAGAGCCGTTCAGATCGTGGATGAAATTTTGGCGGGAAAAAAAATAATCGTCTATACAGATGGAAAAGAGAAAAGGCATACCGAACGCCACTATTCAGGCAGAGAGGGTGATTTTGAAGATGGATCTATTGTTGTCATGATGGACGAAGGGTCTGCATCCGCATCGGAGATTGTAGCAGGAGCCCTACAAGATCATGACAGAGGCCTCATCGTAGGAAGAAGGTCCTTTGGGAAGGGTCTGGTACAGCTGCCGATAGATTTGCAGGATGGCTCTCAATTACGTCTGACTATTTCCAGGTACTACACTCCTAGCGGCAGGAGCATTCAGAAGCCTTACGAAGGTGATCTGAAGGATTATCACAACGAATTTTACAAGAGATACGAAAGTGGAGAAGTTTACGCTGCGGATAGTACCAAAATAAGCGATAGCCTAATGTATAAGACTACGAAAGGTAGAATTGTCTACGGCGGTGGCGGCATTCATCCGGACTTCTTTGTCCCTTTGGATACCCTCCAAAACAGTGCGTACTTAAACAGGCTGTTCAGCACTAACTCCATGCAGGAGTTTACCATCAACTATGCAAACGAAAATAAGCAACTACTGGAAAAAATGGGGCTGGCTTCTTTTAGGTCTTCGTTCAACGTACCCGATGAGTTATTGTCAATGCTAACGACAAGCGCAGATAAAAACGGGCTTCCTTTCAATGAAAAGGAGTTTGAAAAATCTAAAGAACTTATTCGTTTATTGACAAAAGCATACATCGCTCGTGGCATCTGGGACAATGAGGGTTTTTACCCTATTTTCAATCTACAGGATGAAATCTACCTGGAAGCAATCAGCCTGATCAATGATCCGGAAAAAATGATCGACTAACGTGTAACCTTCCTGTAGTACCTAAGTAATCTCATTAGTAGCATTTCAAAAAATGCGCCTTGCGGAAGTTTAGCAGAACTTTTTAAAACTAATTCTGTAAATATTTCAGGTGTTGTGCAACTTTTAGAAGGCTACGTCTATCTTATACATAATTAAGAACGGTTTTTCAACACCTGATAATTGGTGAATAAGGAAGAAATTGAAGCTAACTAAGATGAAAAGAATAAGACATGCAACCCAGATTTAATAAACTTATAACTCTGCTCCTGCTTCTGGGAATATTTGCTTTTTTGATGGAAGCAGAGCAGCGAGTCGTTGGTTTTGCCAGAGCTAACTTATCTCACTTGACCTCCTCCATATCGTATTTACCACCCAAAGAACAACCTGATTCAATTAACCCTTTTGCCAATCAATCTTTCCTTTCTTTTGCTCCTACATTGGATTCGCTAAAGGCCGATAATACTAAATCCAATTAGTATTTTTAATCCATCGCTCCTTTCTAAATAATTAGAAGACAGGTTTTCCGTTATTTTTGTTAAAACTTGAAAAAAGAAAATGAGCGAGAATTTACAGTACTTGGCCTTCCTGGAAAAATGGCAGGACATCGTTTTTATCCTGGTCTTCGTTGCTTTAAGCCTTGGCATCCTGAACTACCTTTTTTTTAACATAAAGTTTGCAACTCGGAAAACACTCAAGCAGAAATTTGATTTTGCAAGTAAACAACAGGTGAAATACTTGTTTAGAAGCCACCTTTTTATAGCTGCAGCCCTCTTTTTGTTTGTCAACACCATCAGTGAAGAAACCATGGAAATTAATATTACATGGTTTTTAATTCGGTTTTTCGTAGCGTTTTGTGCCGGTTTTCTTTACGGATATGTCACCCAACTCATCCTAAAATTTTATTACCCCAGCAAGCTGGAAAAACGACTTAAAAAGCTGAGGTATTCGCCACGCATCAACCCTGAAAATGGAAACAAAATGAAGCTCCTAAGTGAAGAGGATGAAGATGCTTACCTGGATGAAGGGATGCAGGCAGAGGAAAATGTTTTTTCTGTTGATTATGATGTATGGATCGATGCAGAAACCGGGTATACCCAGATTGAAAAATACAAAGGCCACCTAAGTGCGCTAGAATGTGATCGGTGCGGCTTCCAGACGTTAAGATTAGAAAAAGAGGAAGTCATTAAACGTTCTACAGAATTTGAAGATGGGGAACTTCTAAAAGAATACCATTGCTCCTATTGTGGAAGGATAAGAAGAAAGAACGTCATCCTTTCCCACAAGATCAAAGACGGATCGGAGGTTGCTGCGGTGATGGAGTCTCCTGTCGGAAATGAGGGCAGAATTGCTGTAGTCAAAATAGAGATTCATGGTACCCGAGGTGAAATAAAGGAATACGATTTCCAAAACATCGAACATGCAACACACTTCCTGGAAGAGTTTGATTTTGAGAAACTGGAAGAAGAATCGATATAAGAATGTATAATGAGAAAAAAAATGGGGCTCCTTGCCGGGCCTGTTTTATTTGCTCTCACTTTTTTTCTTGAACCTTTTGAAGGGCTAAACCAAGAAGCTAACGCGGTTTTGGCCGCAACTTTCTGGATCGCTACCTGGTGGCTGACAGAAGCGATCCCAATACCGGTCACGGCCCTTCTTCCAATCGCTATTTTCCCTTTGACTGGTGCGGCATCTATTGGACAAACTACCGCAGCATATGGAGATAAGATGCTTTTCCTATTCATCGGTGGATTCATTGTAGCCATTGCCATGCAAAAATGGAACTTACACAAACGTATCGCATTAAACATCATCTATGCGATTGGATCAAACGTGAACCGCATCTTATTGGGCTTCATGATCGCCACAAGTTTGCTTTCTATGTGGATCTCCAATACGGCAACGACGCTCATGATGGTTACGATTGGCACGGCGCTTATTTCACAAATACAGGAAAGCAGTAACGAGACCTCTCAACCATTTTTCAAATCGCTACTTCTTGGCATAGCCTACTCCGCATCTATCGGTGGAGTGGCTACACTAGTAGGTACCCCAACGAACCCCATTTTTGTAGCAGTTGCAAAGCAACTATATGGAAGTGATTTTTCTTTTGCAAGATGGATGAGTTTTGCCCTTCCATTTTCAATCGTTACGTTGGGAATATGCTGGATACTTCTTGCGCGGCTAGTCTTCCGCATTGACCGCGTGAACGTACCGTTAAAACGTGAACATATCAAAGAAGAGCTTCTCAAGTTAGGCGCCATGTCCTATGAAGAAAAGGTAGTCGCTTCTGTCTTCATATCAATGGCAGCACTCTGGATGAGCAGGTCATTCATTTTAGATCAACTAGTCCCCGGACTAAGCGATACGGTAATCGCCATTTCCACTTCTTCACTTCTTTTTTTGATCCCATCCAAAAAAGATGGTAAACCTATACTTACCTGGGAGGAAGCAGAAAAGCTGCCATGGGGCGTTATCATTTTGTTTGGAGGAGGGTTATCTATAGCTGCTGCTTTCCAAAGTTCAGAACTCGCCGATTGGTTAGGAAATCGGCTGGCCACCGTTCAGGCATTGCCCGTTTTCTTCATCATATTAATCATTACCTTTTCCATTAATTTTCTCACAGAGGTGACCTCTAATGTAGCGACTGCCTCCATCATGTTACCGGTTCTTGCTTCGCTGGCAGAAGCCATCGGGATTCACCCTTTTTTATTGATGATTCCGGCAACAATGGCCGCTTCATGTGCCTTTATGTTGCCGATAGCCACCGCTCCAAATGCGATTGTATTTGCCTCTGGAAAGTTAGAAATAAAGGATATGATCCGACCCGGAATCTGGCTTAACGTGATCTCCAGCTTCCTAATAAGCCTATTAGTTTATTTAATCTTGCCATCCTTTTTGTAAGCCGCCCGATTGGAATTGGCAATGTAGACACCCAAACCTACAGCCAGCATGCCTACGTAATGCATCAAATACAATTGTTCTCCATCCAGAACACCCCAAACCACTGCAATCATTGGGATAATGTAGGTCACGGATGAGGCAAAAAGGGGAGTGGTCATCTGGAGCATTTTATTGAAAATAACCAGCGCAATGGCCGTCCCTAAAACACCCAGAATGCAGATATACAAGATCGGCAGGTAAACATCACCTCCACCGCTTAACTTCTCCATAAAATCCGTAAACCCGAAAAGATGTATTGAAGCGATAGGCCCCACTAACAATAGCGAGACACTTGTCACAGTTACGGCATTGATTTCATTCAAATACCTTTTGATCAGGTTTAAATTAGAAGCATAGCAGATTGTAGCCAATACAACAAGGAATGCAACCCCATTTATGCTGCTCATCCCTCCTTTTTCTCCTGCGGTGATTAGTATGGCCGTCCCTAAAAAACCTACCATGACGCCAAAAAAAACCGTTCGTGATTGTTTTTGCTTGAAGATCAAAAACGCAATGAGGATGGTAAAAATCGGAGTAAGTGCGTTTAAAACTCCGGTTACAGAACTTTCCAGCTCAGTTTGTGCCGTAGCAAAAAGTAAAGAAGGAATTAAACTTCCGAGTAAACCTGCCAGTAAAAGGTAGGGCATCTTTTTTTGCCCTCTCACTGATTTGAAGCGTTTGATTCCAGCTGGCAGCATAAAGATAAAAGCAGCTACAATGCGTAATGACCCCACTTCCTGGGATGACAACCCAACTAAACCTTTCTTGATCAGGATAAAAGAACTACCCCAGATTAAAGCTAGAATGATGAGCAATATCCAGGCGAGGAGTGAGGGTCTTTGCATAACCTGCAAGATATTTCTTTCTGAGAATTTTCTATCAAACCCGAAAGATTCAGAAATTATTTACTGAGATGGGTACCTATCCATCTAATCAATCATTGGTTGTGGACCGAAAGGTAAAGTTTGACTTAAGCTGAACGAATAAACATGGTTACAGAGAACTACCAGACGTTCGTTGATACGGTTAAAAACCGTACTCACTATCTGCACTCATTTAACCCTTCAAATATAAAAACGCTTAGCTACGTGCTCCTTTCCTGCCGGGTGATATACTCATCATCTTACGATCAACTCCTCAAAAATCTGCGGAATACTTAAAAGTGTTTCTTTCACATGATCGTATGACTCGGATTCTACCAGTATTGTCCTCGTTGGTTTGAAATTAGGAATGCCTCTAAAGTAGTTCGAATAGTGACGCCTCATCTCAAAGAGGCCCTGACGTTCTCCTTTCCACTCAACTGAGAAGTCTAAGTGTTTCAAGGCAACGGCGACCCGCTCTGCAAGCCCTGGCGCTTCCAGTTTTTCTCCTGTTTCAAAAAAATGCTTAATCTCATTAAAAATCCAAGGATAACCAATAGCAGCCCTACCAATCATGATCCCGTCAATGCCGTATCTATTTCTATACTCAAGCGCTTTTTCAGGACTGTCTATGTCTCCATTTCCAAAAATAGGAATATGGATACCCGGATCATTTTTGACTTCCGCAATGTAAGACCAGTCTGCCTCTCCTTTGTACATCTGCTTTCTCGTCCTTCCATGTATGGTCAGCGCCTGAATGCCCACGTCCTGAAGCCTATGTGCTACCTCTTGAATTTTAATAGTAGAGGTATCCCAACCCAATCGGGTTTTTACAGT
This sequence comes from Bacteroidota bacterium, assembly GCA_039192005.1. Classification (GTDB taxonomy): domain Bacteria; phylum Bacteroidota; class Bacteroidia; order Cytophagales; family Cyclobacteriaceae; genus Ekhidna. The sequence continues at coordinate 2,243 of JBCCXH010000086.1, read as the reverse complement.
GACTGGTTTGCTGACGCGTTTCACAATTTCTGCGGTCATTTCCTGCATCTTTGGCAAATCCAGTAAAATGCCTGCCCCGGCTCCTTTACACGCAACTTTTTTCACAGGACACCCGTAATTGATGTCAATGATTTCGGGATCTGCCTGCTCTGCAATGGCAGCCGCCTGTCGCATAGACTCTATTTTATCCCCAAAGATTTGAATTCCAATCGGACGTTCATAGTCGTAGATATCCAACTTTTGAACACTTTTTTCAGCATGCCGTATCAAACCTTCTGAAGAGATGAACTCAGTATACATCAAGTCGGCACCATTTTCCTTGCACACCGCCCTAAAGGGAGGATCACTGACGTCCTCCATTGGAGCGAGTAATAGTGGGAACGCTCCTATTTCAATATCACTAATCTTAACCACTGTGAACCTTTATATTTGCCGGCAAAGTTAGATGTTATGCACGATATACTCAGAAATATCGATATCGATACCCAAAAAAGGAAAGCCTGGGTCTTTTCTTTGGTACTGTGTGCATACGTGACCTTGTTCATGTTCAATGGTTCAAACAGCGACACGGATATCAGTAGCATCACCCGAACAGACCCCATAACGCTCCTGATCATCCAGGGATTTGTATCGGCCATCCTATTCATTGGCGTTTCCCTTCTGTTTGCCCGGTTTCTATTAAAACTCAACCCGTCTGATTTTTTCCCAAAAACCAGTCCGGGTACACTTGCACTTATCGTTCCGATCACTTTATGCTTCATGGTGGTAAACAGTGCAATCGGGGAGTGGAACATGAGCCTGGATTTTCCTGATTCGTCCTTTGAGACGTGGGCGAAACGGTCCGAGGAACAACTCAAAGTATTGACCGAGCACATCACCAACTTCAATTCCCCTCTTCATTTCGTGATCGCTTTTATTGTGGTGGCCATCATCCCGGGCATTGGTGAAGAATTATTATTTAGAGGGTTGGTTCAAAATTTCTTTAGTAAAGCATTTAGTAACCACCATGTAGCCATTTGGGTTACAGGATTCATTTTTGCGGCCATCCACATGCAGTTCTACGGTGTCATTCCAAGAACATTACTTGGCGTCTTGTTTGGCTATATCTACTATTGGTCCGCTAACCTGAGCCTTGCTATGATTGCGCACATTGTTAATAATGGACTTGCTTTGACCCTACTTTATTTATCACAAAGTGGTGCCATAAACGTCACGCCTGATCAAATGGAATCCTCTGCTCCATGGCCTGCCATTCTGCTCTTCGGCTCGGCTGGAAGTTTTCTTCTGTGGAAATTCTATACAAAAAACAACCTATCACGTGAATAACTGGCAATCTGTTTTTAAAGATAGTCGAGAACATCGGGCAGAAATTGTCAAAGCACTTTTGGAAGACCATCACATGAATCCTGTTTTGGTCAACAAGAAAATTTCTGCCTATGGGTTGGGAGATTTTGAAATATTGGTGGCCCCGGATTACGTCATCAGGGCATTAAGAATTATAAAAGAAGATATCAGATTTGAGTAAATTCAAAGACCTTGTCCCCAGAATAGCGTCAGCGTTAGTTGGAGCAGTCCTTATTATTTCCGGCCTTTTGTGGAATGAGTGGGCCTATTTTGGCATTTTTCTTACCATTTCCTGCTTGACTCTTTGGGAGTTTTACCGATTGATGAGACTCCAAAGCTATGTCCCAATACGCTCGCTTGGCGTATTTATAGGTGCCTTGTTATTTACACTCACCTTCCTCATTGAAGACGGCATCATCCCTTCCAGCTATTACATCGCATTGTTCCCACTGGCATCTTTTGTGTTTCTCATCAAACTTTACAAAAAAGAAGACATCCATCCCTTTATCAATATTGCACTCTTCTATTTAGGAATTCTTTATGTAGCTGTTCCATTTGCTTTAATCAATGTCCTCACCTTTTCAAGTGGGGACTACTCCTATCACGTCATCATGGGCCTCCTTTTTCTGACCTGGGCCAATGACGTCGGAGCCTATTTCTCAGGCATCTTATTTGGGAAAACTAAACTATTCGAACGGATATCCCCCAAAAAGTCATGGGAAGGGAGCATTGGTGGTGGGGTATTTGCTATTGCTACTTCCTGGGTGATTCATCCCTATTTTGATGAACTGAATCAAATCGAATGCCATGATGAAGCAGGGCATGGAGATGGCTAAGGCCATGAACCCCGCGCTTGAGACATTCAACTTTGGTGGCTTCGAGAACGCCGTGCCGACGAT
>JBCCXH010000085.1:0-13950 GCA_039192005.1 Bacteroidota bacterium | reverse complement strand
TCAGTACTGGATGATGGCAAAGAGTTGTACGAGTTTGTTGAAGAAAATATTGAATTGGTTTCTGTGGGATTATCCCCGATTTATGAGAAAGAAGGTTATCTTTTTGTCAATCAGGACAATTCCAATGACATTGCCATCTACAGGTACCAACTCACCCTTTTTAAACATGCAGACGAACAATACCGTAGCATAACTACCGAGTTTTTAAAGAATGACTTTAAAGACATTAGCCGGACTTACCAGTCCATTAAAGTTGAGCTTGCGAAGCACTATAAGGACTTGCCCAACCCTGCCACTTTTTTGGCCGTCAGCAAAATGAAGTTCCCATTGGTAGAAACATTCTTACCAGTAGCCAAACGCATGTTGGTAAGAAATATATCCACCACTTAGTTGGTAGAATCAGAGCTTGTCGCTGCTTCGTCCTGAAGGCCTAATCCGTCTAATTCATTGCCACCTTCAATCGATGGGGTAGGTGAAAAAGGTTGTACCGAATTTTGTTGAGCATTATCAATATTAGGGCTGGATAAACCTTCATTTGTCTCTTGAGGAATGACAAAATTGGTCGCTACTGAAAGAACAAGTAGTGCGATGGCAAATCCCCATGTTAGTTTCTCTAATAGGTCTCCTGTCTTTTTTACACCCATCAGTTGAGTTGATCCTGAGCCTCCAAACTGGCTGGATAGTCCGCCTCCTTTTGGGTTTTGAGCCAATACAACTAAGATTAATAAGACAGCTACAATTAGGATTAGGGTCACAATTACTCAGTACATCTACTTGATTTTTGAAATTAAGTCTGCAAAATAAGATTTTTTTCCGGGGAATTTCAAACTTAAGGTTTCATAGATTTCAATCGCTCGCTTTTTATTGCCCTGATTGAGGTGTATTTCTGCCAGCGTCTCCGAGGCTAGTTCCTTATTCCACTCGCCACTGGTATCCGATAGGTCTTTTTCTGATGTAAGAGGCTCTTCCAGTTTTGGAATAGAGGGGTTTTCTTTAATGAATTTATCAATGATTTTTTTTTGTTCTACTTTATTGCGGACGACTTTCCCATCACCATCTTCCTTCTTTTCTGAAGTAGTCTTGTTTTCTACCTGTTCGGCATCCCCTGAAGGGGGGAATTCTTTAGGAGGGTTTTTTTTTACGACCGGAGTTTTCTTTTCACTCTTTACTTGTTGGGTTGAAGCGGTGTTTACCTCTTCGTTAGTTTTTGGGCTTTTTTTTTCCTCCGAATGATCCGTATCGGTTGGTTGAGAAGGTTGAGAAGTGCTATCATCTCCCCACATCTGTGCTTCCAGGCGCTTTAAATCCTCCTCTGATGTATTGGATAGGCCCGTTGAAATCGATCCTGCACCGGACATGGCTCTGGAGGGCAACGCATCTTTTCCTTTTTCAGGATCAATTTCTTCTTTTACGCTTTTTACTTCATCTTTTGATGATACAGGTGCTGTTTCTGTTTTTTTCTCTGTTTGCGCTTTTTCTTGCTCCTGTTCCTGGACGACCTCCTCTTCTATATCATTAATAACGGATGCAATAAGTTGTTCTTTCTCCTGCTCTGATTTTTCAGGTTCGGGCTCAGGCTCCACTTCGGAGACGGTGGTCTCTTCTGGTTGAAAGGTTTCTGTTTCTTCAGGAAGAACCTCCTGATCTACCACTTCCTTTTTTATTTTTTCTTCTTCTTCAAATTCTTTTTGAAATTCTTCTTTTAGTGCGCTTGCATGTTCCAGTGCTTCGGAAACGGCATCTTCATCTTCGATTTTTTGTTGGATATCGGCAAACTTGGACCTGGAAGTCTTCAAGTCCTCCATGTCTTGTTCCAGTTCTTCAAGTATCACATCTAGTGCTCCACTGGGGATGCCTAAAACGGTCAATTCGTCTTCCCGTAATTTTTCATCAGGAGGAAGTATAGGTGCGTTTTGTCTTCTTCTGTTTGGTGGCGCTGCCTTCCTGGAAGGAGCAGTACTTTTTCCTTTGGAAGAGGGCGGGGCTGCTTTTTTTTCTGGCGGTTTGGTCAAAAAAAACAGTTTGCCACTGATGTATTTTTTTAGCAATGGGCGATCTGTGGCATAGATGGCAGCAGAGGCAATGCGCTTTTTTGTCGTTGGCTCTTTTAATAGTTGACTGCCTTTTGCCAAAAGCATTCTTGCACTTTGGAAGTAGGGGGCCTGGTTGATTACCGTTTCAAGCTCTTCAAGGCTTTCTGTTGAGAGCGAAGATGGGTCCCTCAGATATTCGATTAACTCGTTACTATTCACTAACTTTAGTAGTAGGTCTTGAAGTTAAAGTTAAGTAAAATCACCAATTTGCAACGGATGCATTAAAGATATCCAGGATGATTTGGTCGAATATTTCTTCTACGAGGCCTTCTTCGATGCTTGCAAGGTCGTCGTCGTTGTCGTAATCGAGGAAAAATGAGAAATTTTTATCGAAATCAAACGTAGGATCTTTTAAGTTGATGTAACTGGAATTGATCGTGATCGTAATTCTGGAGAGTGCAGAAAAGTCAATTCCATCGTCTTGTCCTGAAGAAGTCGCAGCAACAGGCGTGATGGTATAGTCTGAAATGAAGCCATCTATTTGCAGGTCTCCATTGCTGTCGACGAGTTCCAGACTGGTATTTTGCTGGAAATAATCTTTAATCCTTTCCGTGAAAAGTACGCTCATGTTGGAGGGTCCCAATGGTGCGTTGTTATAAAAGGTTTGGATGGATATCGTTTTTACATCCGGAGAAATTGACGCACCTGTAAAGGAATACACCCCGCAGCCGGATGCCAACAAAACATTCAGGAGGATCAGTGTATAGTTATATTTTCTCAATTTCATACTGTTTGATCTTCCTGTACAAAGTTCGTTCCGAAATGCCAAGGTCGGCAGCTGCATATTTCCTCTTATTGTTATTCTTTCTTAGTGCGCGAATGATCATTTCTTTTTCTTTTTTTTCCAACAACAGCGAATCTTCAAAATCCATCTCGTGGGTGATGTCTTCAATTTCTTCTTCCTCGAAGGTTTCATCACTTGGGGCAATCACCAGCGTAGGGGTTGTTTCGGCATCCACCTGGGGCTCTTCGATTTTTGCAGGGTAAGATTCGACTTTTTCAAAGAGCGTTTTATGCTCTTCCAATATTTCTTTTTGATTTTCCTCTCCATCCAACATCTTAAACACCAGTTTCTTCAGGTCGGCCATGTCTGCTTTCATATCGAACAATACTTTGTAGAGAATGTCCCTTTCGGTGTAGTTGTCGTTTGCCTGGTCCTGATCAATTAATGCGGGGAGGTGGCTGCCTAATCTGGGAAGGTAGGATTCCAACATACCTGCATTTACCTCTCTTTCTACATTTAAGATGCTTACCTGTTCAGCCAGGTTTTTTAGCTGGCGAATGTTACCGGGAAAGCGATGCGCTTTCAAATACGCTTTGGCGTCATCGGTTATTCTGATGGGATCGGTCTTGTAGTTTTCTGCGAAATCGTAAGCAAATTTTTTGAAGAGCAAAATGACATCGTCTCCTCGTTCTCTTAGTGGGGGGACATAAATGGGAACGGTACTGAGCCTATAGTAAAGGTCTTCTCTAAACTTTCCTTTTTGAACGGCCTCCAGCAAGTTGACATTGGTGGCTGCAATCACCCGGACGTTCGTTTTCTGCACTTTGGAGGACCCTACTTTGATAAATTCGCCATTTTCAAGCACACGTAACAACCTTGCTTGCGTACTTTGCGGCATTTCCCCGATCTCATCCAAAAAGATGGTGCCGCCGTCCGTCACTTCAAAGTATCCCTTTCGATCACCGGTGGCCCCTGTAAACGCTCCTTTTTCGTGACCAAAAAGTTCGGAGTCGATGGTTCCTTCCGGTATGGCTCCGCAATTGATCGCGATAAACTGGCCATGCTTACGGTGCGAAAGGCTATGGATGATTTTGGAAAATGATTCTTTACCTGACCCGCTTTCCCCGGTAATTAAAACACTCATGTCAGTAGGAGCCACTTGCATGGCCACTCTGATGGAGTTGTTGAGTTTTGGAGAGTTTCCAATGATCTCAAAACGCTGCTTGATCGCCTGAACTTCAGAATCTACTTTATAACTCATGCTTCTATCACTTCACCGAAGAGGGTGGCTGCCGTACAGTCTGTTACTTTTACGTTTAAATAGGTACCCTTGGGATACGCTCCATCAAAAATAATAACTTTGTTCGCAGAGTTTCTTCCTTGCATTTGCTGGTCTGATTTTCGACTTTTTCCCTCTACTAAAATCCTAAAGCTTTTACCAATGTCAGACCGGTTTCGTTCCATTGAGGCTTCTTTTTGCCTGCCCATGATCTCCTGAAGCCGGCGCTTTTTTATTTCCAGCGGGATGTCGTCTTCGTACTTTCTTGCAGCCAGTGTTCCGGGTCTTTCCGAATAAAAAAACATGTAAGAAAAATCATACTTTACGTAGTCGATCAGCGATAGTGTGTCCTCGTGTTCTTCTTCGGTTTCTGTGCAGAATCCTGCGATCATATCAGAGCTGATTCCACATTCGTCTCCTAAAATATCCCTGATTGCATCTACACGGTTGAGGTACCACTCCCGATCGTACGTACGATTCATCAATTTCAACACTCGGGTATTTCCACTTTGAGCGGGAAGGTGGATGTATTTACAGATGTTGTCGTATTTTTTCATGGTATGCAACACTTCATCTGTAATGTCTTTGGGATGGGAAGTAGAAAACCGTACCCTAAGGTCAGGGTCTACCTTAGCGACCATTTCCAACAGGTTGGCGAAGTTGATCACATGCTGGATGTTACCTCGTTCAATCCGTATTTTGTTATTTTCTTCATCAGACCACTTGTAGGAGTCCACGTTTTGGCCCAATAGCGTCACTTCTCTAAATCCCTGATCAAAAAGTTTTTGCGCTTCATCTACAATGGAGTGAGGGTCTCTGCTTCTCTCTCGTCCTCTCGTAAAGGGAACCACACAAAAGGAGCACATGTTGTCGCACCCTCTCATAATGGATATGAAAGCGGTTACCCCGTTTGAGTTGAGGCGTACAGGCGCAATGTCTGCGTAGGTTTCTTCTTTAGACAAATGGGTATTGATGCCCCGCTCGCCTTCTTCTGCTTTTTTAACCAGTTGGGGCAAATCCCGGTAGGCATCGGGTCCCAGTACCAGGTCAACGATCTTTTCCTCTTCTAATAATTTTGATTTCAGGCGTTCGGCCATACAACCCAGGACGCCAACAGTGACGTCTTTATTGCGTTTTTTGACGCCGTTGAAATAATTAAGACGATTCCTGACTGTTTGTTCTGCCTTTTCCCGTATCGAGCAGGTATTGATTAAGATTACATCTGCGTGCTCTGCTGAAGAGGTTGTGCCGAACCCTTCTTTTTTGAGTATCGATGTCACGATTTCGCTATCAGAGAAATTCATCTGACAGCCGTAACTTTCGATGTAAAGTTTTTTGGTTGTGTTGCCCTGTTCCTCCGTGACCTTAAAACCACACGATTCTTCCTCTTTCTCTTCTGTAATCAGGTCTAAGTCTGCTATTAATCCTTGCATAAACGCAAAGATAAGACAGCGTGACATTTTGTCAGCGTTGATGGATTCTATTTTCTGGTTAGCTTTATCGGCAAATGATTTTTAAATGGCTTTAATTAAGGAAGTGAGAGGGTACTCGCCGACTTTTGGCAACGATTGTTGGCTCGCAGATAATGCAACGGTAGTGGGAGAGGTGACGATGGGAGCTCATTGTACGGTTTGGTTTAGTGCGGTAGTTAGAGGGGATGTGAATTTTATCAAAGTAGGCAATAATACCAACATCCAGGATAATGTGACCATTCATGGCACCTATGAAAAAGCCGGCACCACCATAGGGAACAATGTGTCTATCGGCCATAATGCGGTGGTCCATGGGTGTACCATAGAAGATCATGTGCTCATTGGGATCGGGGCAATTGTCATGGACCACGCCGTGATCAGGTCAGGGTCCATTATCGGGGCGGGATCAGTGATATTGGCGGGAACTGTTGTGGATGAAAACAGTGTTTATGGAGGCATCCCTGGAAAGAAAATAAAATCAATAGACGAAACAAATCGGGAAATGCTTTCCAGAATAGCAGGTAATTACAAGATGTATGCCGGTTGGTTTAAAGAATAATTGAATAGCATGAATTTTTTTATACGAATCCTTTTGTCCTCTATAGCAGTGATCATTGCTTCATACCTCATTCCGGGGATCTATGTAGAAAGCTTTTTTGTCGCAGTGATCATCGCAGTGCTGCTCTCTTTGCTAAATGTAACCGTCAAACCCTTGCTGATACTGTTTACCCTGCCAATCACCGTTTTGACTCTTGGGCTTTTCCTATTGGTCATTAACGCCATCATTATCCTAATTGCAGGGTCCATTGTTCCTGGTTTTGTCGTTCATGGGTTTTGGGGAGCATTGATTTTTAGCTTTGTGCTTTCCATCACCAACTCCCTGTTGATGGATTTAAGTGGGACCAATCAGAAATAAACCGGACAATCAGGTCTTCCGAAGATTCGAAGTTTTATTCGATAATTCAAGAGGACTTCGTGTGTCCCCCTCGATTCGTTGGTCAGCGCAGACGTTGTTGCATCGTAAGCATATCCAACACGAAAGTTTTCGTTCAGAATCAATTGAGTAAGAAAAACGAGTGCGTCACCGTTTCGGTAGGATACACCTGCATAAGCTACATCATCAAAGATGATGGTTGCGTTTAAATCCCAACCTAAGCGATTTTGCTCTTGATACCTTATTAGGGCAGAAGGTGCGAACTTCATGTTTTCGTTGATATCTAAAATGATTCCTCCTGTTCCATAATAGTACCTGCTTTCTTTTGCTTCTGTTGAGGTGTTTTCTACCAGATAAAGTGTGTTTTCGAGGATGTATGGAACGGAAACTCCCAGGTACATTCGCGAATTGGCAAAATAAAGACCCGTCCCGAAGTTAGGGTTGAACCGTGAGGCCGTACCTGTCAATAGTGGATCGTCGGTGTTTAACACATTCAATTCATTAAAGTCTGACCTTCTGTTGTCAAACCCACCGGAAAGGCCCAAAGCCAAAATACCTGCAGAAGTTTTGATTTTGTAAGCGTAGCTACCGTAAACGGCAGTTTCTTCATGAACGCCAATTTTGTCTCTTGTTACTTGCAACCCCACACCGATTTGGTTTTTGAGGAGCGAAGTATTCATGGAAAATATATTGGAAGTAGGCGCACCCTCGACATTGATCCATTGTTTTCGGTGGATGAACATGGCGCTGAACACATTTAGACTACCTACGTACGCGGGGTTGATGGCCTGCCCGTTAAACATATAAGTAGACGTAACCGGACGCTGTTGAGCAAGCAGTCCGGTTACAAAGGTTATTCCAAGGATGTATATGGTTATTCTTTTCATTTATCTTACAAGTTCTAGGTAGAATTGAACAGGGTCTTTTCCGTCGTTGAGCTCCACTACTGCAAAGTAGGTTCCTGTTGGTAAACTGAGGCCTCCGCCTCCAACGTTACTAAACCCTTCAAATCTATTATTCACATTATCGTATCCGTTAATCTCATAAACTTTTATACCGTCTCTATTAAAAATCTGCACTTTATTGCCAGCAAAATAGTCAATACAGTCGATTAATAAGAAATCATTTAGACCATCATCGTTAGGAGATAGACCATTATAGACCTCTATATCTGTACTAACGTTGAAAGCCGATGTATAAGTACATCCGTTTCGAGCCGTAAAGGTAACCGTATAATTTCCAGGAGCCACGTCTAAAAGTTGATCACTTTCGTTTTCAATGATGTCTCCGTTCGCATTTCTCCACTCAAAATTTGTTGCTTCACGCTCATCAAGACCCGGGAGAATCGGGTTAGTCTCGTTGTCGATTTCCACTCGTACCAGTGTATTAAACTGATTGACTGCGCCATCTACCGTTCGGGAACAGGTGGCAACACTGATGTCCATCTCGAATTCAATATCCGTAATCACGTAGTCGAATGTAACCGAAGTAAACGGAGATTGACATCCGGTAGCAATGTCCGTTGCCCTCACCAGGTACGTGGCAGAATCAAGGTTAGTGACGGAAGATCCGGTAGTGTATGGAGTCGTCAGGTCATTGGTATTGAACCACTCAAACTCATATCCGGTTGTGATGCCATTGACATTGGCAATTGCACTTCCATTCGCCGTAGAACAACTGGTTCGGTTTCCGTTGGCAATGACTGTGGGAGCTACAGGAGGGTTCACTACCCGGTCGATGAAGAAGGTCTCGTTGGTCACACAACCAGTCGTCGGGTTGGTCAACCTCAACGAGTACGTACCCACATCCAATGGACTCAGAATGGTCGGGTTGTTACTGATTAAGTTTCCAGAATCATCAAACCACTCCACGATGACGTTTTCATTTTTTGTATCTGCCGTGTCTACAGCCAGGACGACCGACCCGTTCACCCTGTCGTCTTCATAGCAGACCGTCACCGGGTTGACTTCAAATGTGGAGTATCTTGGAGGACTTGTCAAATCTTCCACTTCCACCCTTATCGGTTCATAGACACAGGAATTATCTACGGAATCAATCACTAAAACGGTGTAGACACCTTCTTCCAGGCTGTCTATCAATGCATTGGCTTCGTTGTAGGCTGTAGGGTTCGGGCTTGAAACATCTCCCAAATACCACAGGTAGCCATAGTCAGAAACGTTTCGCTCATGATGTTGCGATTGATCTTTTCGGATAGGAATGATCACCCTTGCATTGGCGCTACCGTCAAAAGGAGCTACACAAGATATGTTTCCCTGCGTACTTATTTGTACCCCATAAGGGTCTAAGATGTCATCATCCATCACTTCATTATAGTCTGTGAAACACCCTGTCAGGTTAGAGGTCACACGAGCCACATAAATCCCGGCAGCAATGCTATCAATGGTTGCGGAATCCTCTCCGGTAATGATGTTTGCGGGATCAACACTGTTGCGATACCACTGAATCGTGTAATCGGTTACTGAAGGGGTAGGTGTTCCGTCTACGTTGATCGTGAGACGCCCATCAGGTATGGCAGGATTACAGTTGGTTTGAAACCTGAAATCATCCAGAAATACGACTGGTGGATCTACACTCTGAAGTATTTCGATTTCAAATACAGGTGTAGTGCATAGCAGAGTAGCGTGTGTACCGATCACGTAATACGTCCCTGCCATCACACCAGAAAGTGCGGATTCGTTTCCATCGTCAATGATGGGAGTAGGAGATCCCACTGTCGGGTCGGTATCGAAATAATCGAACGTAAAGTTGGAAGGGGTAAAGAGAGGGTCCGTTCTATTCATGGTTGTGATCACTGCGCTACCGTTACCAATACAGTTGGTAGAAGGCGTAGGGGTAGCATTTATTATCTCCACGTATGTAGGTGCATTTGGTAAGATGAACTCTTCTTCCGTTGTACATCCGGTGGAGTCTAAAGTAACTTCCAGTGTATAGGTTCCTGTAACCAAGTTAGATACGGTAGACGAGTTTCCGCCTGATCCGGCAGCTATCTCATTACCCGGAACGGCTCCTGATCCGGTATACCATTGGAATGTATAATTTCCAAATGACGGATGCGTATCGTCAATGTCATTGATGCCGTCTATAAATACCCTTCCAAACAAGCTTCCGTTGGCGGTAGCACTTGAGCACGTAGAGTCAGCTTGCAATAGCGTAATGGCTACCGCTGGCCGTGTCAAAACATCAATGATATCAAACCTTGAAGAATTAGAGGTACATCCTGAAGGAATATGCGTGATTACTGCATAGTAATCTCCTGTGCTAAGTTCTTCATATAGGAATGGTGTAGCGCCATCGTTATCCACAATTTCAGAACCTGGTGTCAATGAGGCGTCAGGGAAAATTGCCAGTGAGTAATCTGCAGGAACTGTTCGAGGATCTATGCTTGATCCATCATAGGTAGTCTGAGTCACTTCATAGCTCCCTACATCCACAGGAAGATTATTACCATCATCATCACAAGTTGTATTATTTCCAACCTGAGACATGGTAATGGATGGTCTGACGATTTGGTTTGGAATAATGAAGTCTTCCGTTTGACTACATCCAGTCAGGTTATTGGTTACTTCAACCGAATAGTTTCCGGCTGCTACTCCCGATATACTGACGGTGTTGGCTCCTGCAATAGCGGAAGCAGCACCAAATCCGTCATGCCATTGAACATCAAACCTCGCAGCAGTATGGTCAAAAGAATCGTCAATGACAATCTCGATGCCTCCATAGTTGGTCGCGCCACCACAATTTTGATCTGGTGTAATGGTGACTAATCCAATCTGAGGATTTCGGGTAGAGTCTTCCACATTTACCCGCACAGGCGCAATGGAACAACCAGTTGTCGGATTGGTTGCAGTAAAGAAATAGTCGGCAGGTTCAAGGCTGGTGTATGTAAGGGTAGCCGGCGTACCTGCAACAAATGCTCCGGCAAGAACAATTCCGCTACCTACTGCACCTCTCTCCAGTGTAATGGTGTAATCGGTGAGTACCCCGGTGATGTCATTATCATCAATGATGATCGCTCCGCTTGGATCATTGGGGTGACCCGCACACGTGGTATCAGGAAGTGTTTCTATGCCGCTCAACTCCAAGACCGGAATCGTGATGACATTGTCAACAAAATAGGTTTCTGTGACGGTACATCCGGTCGCATCATCGGTCACTACCACCGTGTAAAAACTGTCACCATCCAGGTTGGAAGCTGTCGAGTTAGGAGAGGTGCTTGCAATTGTTCCGGTCGTTCCTCCTGAAGGATTGGATCCATCATGCCAGACAAACGAATACGGGCCGGTACCTCCGGATGCCTGAACGGCAATGGAACCTGTGAAGGTCGGAGCACCTGCGCAGTGTGTGTTGTCATTGGTTCCGGTTACAGCCAAAGAAGGTAAGGTGAAGTTTTCTGATACCTCTATTTGAATTACCTCTGAATCACACCCTCTTGAGGTGTTGGTAATGGTCACTTCATAAGTACCTTTTACCAGGCCGGAGATGGAAGTTCCTGTATTGCCGGAAGCATTTGGAGCCTGCGTGGTAATTACTACTCCATTTTCACCTGTCCATGCAAAAGTAAATCCGGCAGTTCCTCCCGTGGAAACCCCTCCTTCTGTCACGTCAACGATCGTAATGCTTCCGTTGCTTATGCCTCCGGCAGCAGCGGCTGGATTACAAATGGTATTAGGGGAAGTAGTGAAATCACCTGAAATCAATACAATTTCTTCTTCGCTGATGGTAATGCTACCCTCAGCTGTATTCGCACATCCAATACCGGGAGCGGTAGGAGCAGTGCCGTTTTTGGTCGCTCTTACTGTGTACGTTCCGTTCGGTATGTTTGTCAACGTGGTATCGTTATTTTGCAAGGAGAATCCGGTTAGCGCACTCGTGCCAATCGGAGTACCTGTACCCGAACCCACAAACCATTCTACTGTGTATTGGGTCGGGTCCTGCAACACACCGTCTATTTCAATCGCAACAGCCAACTGGCCGTTACCGGCGGTCATCGGAGAACAAAACTGATCCGGTGAGTTTTGATTAATGGTAAGCTCTACCGGAGAGATGTCCGTAGGGATCGTTACCGCTTTTCTAGGATTGATAAGACAGCTGGTGGCCGTATTGGTCGCCTGAATAAAGTAGGTAGTTCCTCCGGTCAGCCCTGTGGCCGCTTCATTATCTGTGATGAATGCGGCACCTCCTGAAACGGTAGTATGCCAGTCAATTTGCCAATCGGCATCAGGTAGCGTGACGTTTGTGACACTACCATCCGGGTTGGTAAATTGTAATTCATTAACTGTAGCCGTACCATTTTCATTACCTGCACAGTTGGTTTGTGCGGTGAGGCTCACCTGTGCATCTGAAATACTTATCACAGGAGTGAATTGAGGAAGCACAATGGTTTCTGTTCGGGAACATGTGGACGTATTGTCTTGTACTTGCACCGTATACGTTCCTGATGGAAGATCAGTCACCACATTATTGGTGGCCGTAAATCCTGAAACGGACGTTCCCAGCGCTGTACCTGTACCTGTTCCTTCAAACCAGATCCAGGTATAGTCAGTTACCGTTTCAAACCCTCCTCCTGTGGCTACCACCTGAGCCACCACACTTCCATTTCCAGTAGCGGTTTCGCATTCGGTATCCTGAGCGGTGAAAGAAATCTGGACATTGGGAAAGTCTCTGTCGTCTTCGATTTCAAAACTTACAAGGGGTGAAACACAGTCCGTATTGACATTTGTGACTTCTACAAAGTAGTTGCCAGATGGAAGGTCACTTACGGTTTGGTTAGAGGCTCCACTAATGGTTCCTACAGAAAGAGGAGTACCCACATTATCATCATACCACGTGAAGGTATAGTTGGCATTGACAGCAACTGCGGTGCCGTTTTCGTATACGTTTAGGAGTGTGATGGTCCCATTCTCATTAGGCGTACAATTTATTTGGTGTTGTATGGTATAATCTGTACCCAGATCTTGCTGGATGGCAACGGGCAATTGAGCATTTTCCACCTCAAATTCGGCTTGAGCAAAACAGGCTAAACTGGTTCCTGCATTGTCAGTGACCACTACAGTGTAGATTCCTGCTTCTAAGCCTGAAATGGTATTTGTTCCCAAACCTGCTAAACCGGCACCATCTGTAAGGTCTCCTGCGTCCAGCGTATTACCTGTTCCACTACCGAAAAACCAGGCATAGGTATAGTCACCAGCTGTAAGTACGTTATTCAAATTGTCAACTACCTGAATTTGGATCGCACCATTTGGCGTCAGCGGACCTCCGTCACATATTGAATTATCAGTCTCGTTGACAAGGTCAATGATAGGGTTTTCCGTATCATCATCAATGCTAAATCCAAGTGTGGTACGGCAACCGGTATTGTCCCTGACGATGGTCAATTCATAATTACCAACAGGGAGGTCAGCATCTGCGTCTTCTGAATCAGGGGTGAAAGCTGCCCCGTTGCGCGTCCAGGTAGTGGTAAAGTCTGCAGCGACGTTCACGTTAGCAACTCCGTTTTCCCGAACCTGATTTAGAGTAAAGCTACCCACTCCTCCACAATTCACAATATTGGTTGGAGCAGCGGCATCTACCCCGATTTGTGCAGTTAGCTCAACGGGATCATCGAATAGCTCTACATCCAATGTATCCGTACAGGCCGTTGCGTTATTTTCTATAACTACACGGTATTTTCCGGCACCTAAACCTGATACGGTGTTGGTAGTCACCCCGGCTTCTGTCTCATTTGCAACGTTAAATCCAGATCCTGAACCATTACCTGCCTGCAGCGCAACGTATGTCCCGTTATCATCTAAATCTTCATACCAGGTAAAATCTGCAGCGTTGGCTAATGATGGATGGGAGGCATCAACGGTAATGGAACCATTGAACGTGAGTGCACCGGAAACGTCACAGATGCCGTTATCAGAGGAAGTGTTAAGTGTTACTGAAGGTTCTTCCGGATCAGCAATGGTCTCTGATAGCACATTGGTAATACATTCATCTCCATCATTAACATTAATCCCGATTGTATATCTCCCGGAGTTTAGATTGGTAATGATCACGGAAGTGGCGTTAGCTGCTCCGATGCCTGTCCCATTATCAGCGAACGTACCACTTGCCACAGGAGTGCCATAAGAAGGGTCAGTTAAAGGTGGATCAAATGGAGGGCCGGGAGTTTGATTGGGTAGAATGGTCAAATCTCCTGCATAAACGACATAATTGTAGTTATCTGCACTAATACCGTCCGCGGGATCAATGTCGATCGTTATTTCACCATCGTAGGGTGTACTGCACCTTGTGTTTGATGTCGATACAGAGGTTGCTACGTCTGGCTGATCAACAAGAGATAAACTTGTGTTGATCAGGTTTCCTGCGTTCCGACGATAATCTCGAATTTTTCTTCAGTCCATGCAGATGACGAGTATGATGTAAAGGTACTTTGAACTTGG
>JBCCXH010000084.1:0-13965 GCA_039192005.1 Bacteroidota bacterium | reverse complement strand
TCTGGTTGGCAACTTATTCCGTTTCACCTGACGATATTATTAAATACGCTAATAAGCTTCTTGATCTCTCAGAGGAATCAAACAATTTTGAATACACGTTAAAAGCAAATAATATTATTGGTAAAGCCCATAGATTTAAGGGTAATCTGGGCAAAGCGTTAGAATATCAATTCAAATGCGCAAGTGGATGCGCTGGAAAAAAAGAGTATTTCCCATTTCTAGCGCAAGTTTTCTTGGAGATATCAATATGCTATACCCAAAATGGAGACTCTGAAAACGCGCTACTCTATAATAATAAGGCTATACATATACTTAGAAAAACAAACGAACGTCAAGTATTGGCTATTAGCTTATTAAACACAGGTTATGATTATTATTTGATTAATAATTACGATTCTGCAATCGCCTACTACAATGAGTCGGAACCCATACTCCAAAAAATAGGCATGACCCAGGGACTAGCTTACATTATGGGAAATAGGGCTCTGGTCTATTGGAAAACAGATAATCGGAGTAAAGCAAAAAAGGATTTATTACAAGCGATTGAAATGTTGGAGCCTTTAGGTGACCGCTTTGGCATGTCCGATTACTACAATCAACTAGGCAACATCTATTTCGAAGAAAACCTGTTTGATCAAGCCATTGAGTACACCATGAAAGGTTTGGAAATGTCGAAATCTGTAGGGCTGAAAGAGCAGGTAAGAGATGCGGCCAAACTGTTGTATCAGGCGTATCAGAAAAAAGGGGTTTACGATAAAGCGCTAAATTACCAAACGCAATATTACGCCTACAAAGACAGCATCCAAAACCTGGAGACCACACAAAAGCTCGCCAATCTCAGAACAGAGTATGAAGTTGGCCAAAAGCAGACGGAAGTAGATTTACTATTGGAACAAAAGCGCAGCAATCAAATCATTATGATTACCGGAGGAATCATTCTTCTAGTTGTGATTTGCCTGGTCATCGTTATTTACCGATACTCGAAAGCCAAAAGCCGGCTGAACAAGCAACTGGAAGAACAAAAAAATTCGCTTCTGGTCCTGAATCAAACCAAAGACAAATTTTTCTCCATTATTTCTCATGATTTAAGGGGTCCGGTCAATTCATTATCCGGACTCTTAAATGTCACCCGCCACTTCGTCACCAACGGAAAAGAAAACCAGCTGCTAGACATGGTTGACAAAATGGACTACTCCATCGACCGCCTGGTCAAATTACTGGATAATTTATTGAACTGGGCTCTACAGCAGCGAGGACATTTTCCTTATTTCCCTGAAAAAATTACACTGAAGTTTGTCTTAATGGAGGTAATCGATATGTTCAAGGACATGGCCGTCTCTAAAAATATTTCGCTCAGTTGCGAAATGGATGAAAGCATTGAACTCTATACCGATAAGAACGCAACCTCTACCATTTTAAGAAACCTGATCAGCAATGCCATTAAATTCACGCCCGATGGAGGAAAGGTAGCGATCCATTCGCAAACGGATGCTGCAAATAATGTGGCTTTGATTACCGTTAAAGATGACGGCGTAGGCATCCCGAAAGAAAAACTGGAGAACCTCTTCAAACTCAACGAAAAAATTTCTACCAGAGGCACCTCCGGAGAACGTGGAGTCGGCCTGGGACTACAGCTCGTAGTAGAGTTTGTCGAGCTAAATAAAGGAAAAATAGACGTAGACAGCGAAACAGATAAAGGAACGACGTTTACCGTTTCACTACCACTCAGTAAAAACTAGCGAAAGGGACCCTAAATTCATTCCGTATTTTCTCCCATCTTCCACTTTCTACTACGTGAAATTTCAGACCATAGCACTCACTACGCTATGAAATTTTTTCATACAAAGAAAAACAGCAGCGAAAGTTAGTCATCCACTACTACGATTCTTTCCACAAGCCACACTCACCTGATAGCGACTTCTTCTTACGATCCGTTATTTTTATTGCTTTGAAATGAGCATAAGCAGCAGGTATATCGGGCCACGTTGGCCAACCCTGCCTTTGCCGGCAAGTAGTCGAAGATGAATAGAAAGACGTTCTTCTTGAGTTGCCAAAGCCAGGGGCCCAGTGCCAGAAACCAATTATATACACATGAAAAGAAGAAATTTTCTTACAAAAACGGCTTTAGCAGCCGCTGGTGCGGCAAGTGCAGTATCATGTAACGAATCAAAAAAAGTCACTCAGGGGCCCTATATCAACTTTAATAATACCTATCGCTGGAAAATGACGACTACATGGCCTCCCAATTTTCCTATCGTAGGAGAAGGCTGCAACGTATTGGCCGATTGGGTAAAAAAGATGTCCGGAGGTAGGATGGAGATTACCGTCTTTGGTGGCGGAGAACTGATTCCGGCACTCGAAGGCTTTGATGCCGTCAGCAATGGTGCCGTAGAGATGAACCATGGAGCCGCCTATTATTGGGCCGGGAAAATTCCGGCAGCCCAGTTCTTTGCCGCCGTACCTTTTGGTATGAATGCCTTACAAATGGGCTCCTGGATCATCTCAGGAGGTGGAGCTGCACTGTGGGAAGAATTGTACGAACCGTTTAATGTACTCCCCATTTTATGTGGCAACACAGGGGTTCAAATGTCTGGCTGGTACAAAAGGCCCATTAACTCACTTGAAGACCTTAAAGGATTGAAAATGCGCATCCCCGGACTGGGAGGAAAAGTTTTGGCGAAAGCAGGTGGCACTCCCATGTTGGTTTCCGGTGGAGAGATTTACACGAACCTGGAGCGCGGCGTCATTGATGCGACCGAATGGATTGGACCTTATCATGATTACCTTATGGGATTTCATCAGGTAGCAAAACACTATTACTATCCCGGGTGGCATGAACCCGGCCCGGCCCTGGAAATGCTCGTCAACAAGCAAAAGTTCGAGTCCTTACCTTCTGACCTTCAGGAAATCATTCGTAGCGCCTGCTACCGCACCAGCCGATGGATGGGAGCCTCATTTGATGCAATCAATGGAAAATACCTCAAGAAAATCATAGAAGAAACCGATGTTGAGGTAAAACAGTTTCCAGGTGACGTACTTAAAAAGTTAAAGCAGTACACCAAAGAAACGCTGGATGAGCTAACCGAAAAAGATGCTCCAAGCAAGAAAGTATACAAAGCTTTCCGCGAGTTCAAGGAAGAAATAGGACCCTGGATGAATATAAGTGAGCAGGTTTTTTACGATCAGATCATGTAGTGACTCCTCATTTGCTATCCATCCATGATCCCCACTTATTCGTTTGTGAATAAGGCCCTAATACTTAGGGATCATCGGATCAATTTCATCTGACCACGCAAGAATTCCTCCAGTAAGGTTGTAAAGGTTGTCAAACCCATGGTTATGTTCAAGGTAAGAGATGGCATCGCCACTTCTTTTCCCACTCCTACAGTGGACCACTACTTTTTTATCCTTTGAAAACTTCTCGGCATTTTCGGGAACAGTATCTAAAGGAATCAATTCTCCTCCGAGGTTAGCAAAATCGAATTCATTTTGTTTTCGGACGTCAACCAACTGGAAATCTTCCCCTTCATCCATCCATTTCTTAAGTTCACTTACTGAGATTTCTTTCACGATATTATTAGCTTAGTTAATGTTACCGGCAAAGTAACGACTTTGACGCGTTTAAATCCTTTAAAAAAGAAAAGTAAGTTTAGGAAAAAGGATCAAAAGCATCAAAAACCCAATTTGTATCAGAACGAAAGGAATGATGCCACGATATAAATCCCTGGTTTGGACACCTTCAGGTGCTACCCCTTTCAGGTAAAACAATGCAAAACCAAAGGGAGGCGTAAGAAAAGATGTTTGCAGGTTGATCGCTAACAATACACCGATCCAAACTAAGTCTACTCCCATCTTTAGGAAGATGGGCGCCACGACCGGAACGATGATGAAGATAATCTCAATAAAATCAATAAAAAAACCTGAGATAAAGACCACCACCATCACTACGATCAAAAAGCTTGTCGCATCCAAGTTGGACTGCTGAATAAGTCCCAGCAATAACTTATCCCCTTCCAGACCTCTGAACACAAGAGAAAAAGCAGTTGCTCCGACGAAGATCATAAAGACCATGGAAGTAGTTAGGGTGGTCTCTCGCATTACTTCCTTTAGCATGGAGAGGTTAAACTTTTTACTAATGATAGCAAGAACCATCGCCCCAAAGGCCCCTACTCCTGCCGCCTCCGTCGGGGAAGCGATCCCCGCAAAAATAGATCCCAAAACAAGTGCAATCAGGATAAAGGGAAACAAGAACGACTCAATCACTTCTTTTTTAAAACCCGAAGACCGAAAATCTTTTATTTCAGCGGCAGAGACCTTTGGGACTTTGTCAGGATAAAGCCGTCCATAAACCAAAATATAGCACAGGTAGCTGATCACCAGCCCTATCCCTGGTACAATAGCAGCTACAAAAAGGTCTCCAACAGAAACATTCAGGACGCTACCCAGCAGTACCAATACGATGGATGGAGGAATAATCTGGCCCAGCGTTCCTGAAGAGGCAATGACCCCGGTACTGATACCCGGACTGTATCCCCTTTTTAACATGATGGGCAAACTGATGAGTCCCATGGTGACGACTGTTGCCCCGACGATGCCGGTAGACGCCGCCAACATCGCTCCGACGATGACTACAGCAATAGCTAATCCTCCCCGAGTACTCCCAAATAGCCTGCTCATCGTTAGTAACAGGCGTTCTGCAATGCCGGATCGCTCCAACGTCATTCCCATAAAAATGAACAGCGGCACAGCAAGCAGGACAAAGTTTTGCATGGTACCGTAGACCCTCAGCGAAAGGAGGTAAAAAAAATCCACGTCAAACACCAATAACCCAACCAAAACAGAGATACCCCCTAGCGTAAATGCCACTGGGTACCCCAATAGGAGGAGGGCAAATACCGCTGCAAATAATATAATAGGTAGGTACTCCATCAGTCCGTCTTCCTGACAAGTATCCGTATGGAACTAACGATCAAACTTATTCCTTGGAGAAGTAGTAGAGACAACCCAATCGGAATGGCCGATTTAATCACATACCTGGCAGGTAGACCACCTGGGTCAGGGCTGGTCTCCCTGAAGCTGTAGGAATTTACTACAAAGCCAACTGACTCTATCAAGGCTACCACACAAAATGGCACTAAAAGAATACCCGTCCCGATGAGGTTGACCCACGCTTTCCCTTTGGCAGAAAAGTGCTGATAAAACACATCCACTCTTACATGTCGGTCCTGTTGCAAAGCATAAGCAGCACCTAACAAAAATAAGGCGCCGAACAGGTGCCACTCCATTTCAAAAGATACCGCCGAGGTGACATTAAACACATACCTCAAAAAAACATCGACGACGATGATGACAATCAAAAGCAAAGAAAGCCATGAGACGGCATTTCCAATTGCCTTGATTAACTTATCGATAAACGTCATCAGACGAAAATAACAAAAGAACACCTATCCTGTTCCTATCTTTGCAAAGATGAAAGATATTCGGAAGGAAACGTTGGATGGCCTCATCGGCTATTTTGAAGGTAAGGGAGAAAAAAAGTTTCGGGCCAAACAGGTCTGGGAATGGTTATGGGTAAAATCTGCAAGAACCTTTGACGAAATGTCAAACCTTTCAAAACCTGTAAGAGAGGGTTTGAAAAAAGATTTTTTGATCAATGCCATCCAGGTGGATAGTTCCCAACTATCTACAGACGGGACCATCAAGTCTGCATTTCGGCTCCATGACAATCACCTCATCGAAGGTGTGTTGATTCCGACAGAAGACCGGATGACGGCTTGTGTTTCCAGTCAAGTCGGTTGCTCACTTACCTGTAAGTTTTGCGCGACGGGATACATGAAGAGGGAACGAAACCTGGATGCTGCTGAAATCTATGACCAGGTGGTGGCGATACGGGACCAGGCAGAGAAAAATTACCAGAAACCACTCTCCAATATCGTGTTTATGGGCATGGGAGAACCGCTCCTTAACTATAAAAACCTACTGGAAGGCATACATAAAATCACTTCAGAGAACGGACTCAATATGTCGCCCCGACGAATAACAGTGTCCACTGCCGGCATCGCAAAGCAAATAACAAAACTTGCAGATGACCAGGTAAAGTTCAACCTGGCCTTATCACTTCATGCAGCTAATGACCTGAAGCGTGATCGAATCATGCCTATCAATGAAACCAATACATTAGAAGTACTAATGAAGTCGCTGCGATACTTCTATGATCAGACAGGTGGTAAAATAACATTTGAGTACATCCTGTTTTATGATTTCAACGATGCCATTGAAGACGCTGAACTGCTCTTGAGATATGCGAGGAAAGTACCTTGTAAGATTAACATCATTGAGTACAACCCCATTTCTGAAGCGTCTTTTACTACTGCTACTGCAGATACGATTGATCGTTTTGCAAACCACCTCATTAAAGGAGGGATACCGACAAGTGTCAGAAGGAGTAGAGGAAAAGACATCGATGCGGCCTGTGGACAACTAGCCAATAAGCAGAAACTGGTTCAGACCAGTTAGCGATCACGGGACCGCACTTATTTTTTACTGGCGTTGAACAACTTCTGCTTTTCTTCTTTACTTAGGCTTTCATATCCTGACTGGGAAATTTTATCCAGTATTTCGTCTATCTCTGCCTGTGCCGGCTCTTCACTTGTCATTTTGCTTTTCTTGTCTGCTTTTCTGGATGGCCTCCTGTTGCCTGTTCGGTGCGTCACCCGGATCTTCGGTTGTGGCTTAAACATGCTTTTAACGAACTGAATAAACGATATGATCCACGAACCAATGTCCGTTCCTTTATTCAACTGTGTGATGTAAAGCCACCCGACAAGCGCCCCTCCCAGATGGGCAATTTCCCCACCAGCATTTGATCCCGTACTTTGAATAAGTGATAAAAAGACCGTTACAAGCGCTATGTATTTGATTTTCACCGGGCCTATAAACATAAGGAAGAAGGTATAGTTCGGCATAAAAACCGCGGCACCTACTACAATGGCAACCACGCCGGCAGAGGCTCCAATAAGTGTGGAACCTGCGACAACCTGTTCAAAGTTAGGGAATGCATTGTAGACAAATATATAAGATAGCCCTCCTACAATTCCGCCTAAGACGTAAATAGAAATGACGCGTTTGCTATTAAGAAACTCCTGTATAATTCTTCCAAACCAATAGAGCATCATCATGTTCCACAGGATATGCCAGAACCCTTCATGTGAAAACATGTAGGTGATCAGGGTCCACGGTTTGGTCAGTGCGCTACTGATGGAGGATGGAAGCGTAAAAAAAGGACGAATGTACTCAAGGTATAAACCAGGAAACTGCCCATAGTAAAATACAACTTTCAGTATGTTGAGCACCGCAAAAACAACGACATTGATCAAAATAATTTGAACAACTGCATTATTTGGTTTGCCCCAAGCATTTTTAAAATCTTCAAAAAGTCCTCCGTTCATGACTAGTAAAATCTTCGCGTATTGTTGCTCCAGAGCTTTAACATGATAAACGCGATAAGCATTCCGCTAAGGTGAGCTAAATGCGCCACATTGTCTCCGGGCATTCGATTAAATTCTGAGTATAACTCATAAAGACCGTAGAAAAAAACCAAATACTTGGCCTTAATTGGGATTGGAGGAAATAAAAGGAACAATTCCGTATTCGGGAAGAGAAAAGCGAACGCAAAGAGAATACCAAATACCGCTCCTGAGGCTCCTATCATGTTCCCTCTTGTAATAAAAACATCGTACGTTTCCCGCACGACGCGTCTGGTTTGATTGATCAGGCCCGGGTTATTTTCATCTTCGTAGTACGAATCGGATAATTCACCTAACGCTGTCAAATTAAATATGGGACTTTTGTGTTTTATGATGAACCGTTCAAAATCTTGCGGATTGGGATTATCCAAATACGCTTGGGCATCTACTTTTAGCGGATACTTTTCGATGACATCGGCTACACCGTACAAAACACCTGCGCCGATACCGCAGATCATATAGAATGTAAGAAAGCGTTTAGAACCCCATACCGTTTCTAACATCGGAGCAAAAACCAAAACGGCAATCATGTTGCCCAGGATGTGGCCAAAACCTCCGTGCAGCCACATGTACGTCAGGAACTGATAGGGAGCCCACTCGGATGAAAAAATGACCCTAAGACCAAATAACTCAGCCAGGGGCATTTCGAGAAATGAGCCAATCATAAAGATGGCTACATTAATAATTAAAATATTCTTCGCAACGGGCGTAAGTCTTCTAAACACTAATTTCTTTTTAATTATTTCTTAAACCAGCTATTTATCTGGTCTAAACTTAATAAAACATACGTTGGATTCCCTTCCGGCGTGTAATTTGGTTGTGCGCAGGCAAAGAGCCGATCAATCAGGTGATCCATTTCTTCATTTTTTAGCCCCTGACATTTGCTGGCAGCCGTTCGCTTAGCAAGCGCCCTTGTCAAACTTTCTCCTTTAGCTAAATCCAATTTTTGGCTGTTGAATTTGTATTGCTCAATCAACCCTTCAAAAACTTCCTGCTCGTTGCAAGGTGCGAGTTCTGCCGGGACCCCTTGTATCACCAAGGTTCTACCTCCCAGTGGTTCAAATTCAAATCCCAACCGCTGTATTTCTTCCTTTAACTCCATCGCCAACTCGAAATCGCTGGTATTCAACATAACCTGCTGTGGAAACAAACAAGATTGAGACATTCCCGAACCTACTTTCACCTGTTGTTGATACTGCTCGAAGAGGATACGCTCCAAAGCCGACTCTTTGTCCAGTACAATCATTCCCGACTTTACCTGCCTCAGCAAATATTTCCCATGCAGTTGGTACGTCGGTTTCTTTTCTTCCGACTTACCTTCCTCTTCACTTATGGAACTTATGGAACTGGAAAAAACTTTTTCATTGACACGTTCCTTTTCAGCTTCTTCAATTGTCGCTATCTCTTCCAGGGTTGCCGAGCTATACAAATCATTAAGCTTATCTATACGATCCTGACTGGGTCTTTGTTGGCCATGTAGCGTCTGAAACGAACCGTAGGCCTTTTCTTTATTATTCAACGCATTTTCCCTGTGTACATTCAGGTGGTCAAAGCTTACGTCTGAAGAAAAATCTAAAGATGGGGTCACGTTGAAAGAGGCAAGTGCCTGCCTGATAGCAGAGTTGATCACTCCATACAATACCCTGTCATCGTCAAATTTTACTTCGGTTTTCGTAGGATGTACATTGATATCAACGTGGACAGGATCGATCTCAATGTTTAAAACATAAAATGGGAAGTAATCATCTTTCAGCAGACTTTCAAAAGCCCGAACCACCGCATGGTTGAGGTAACTATTTTTAATGAATCGGTTATTGATGAAGAAGAACTGCTCGCCTCTCGTCTTTTTTGCATATTCCGGTTTTCCTATATAACCCGTTACTTTCACGTGCGTAGTCTCTTCAAGACAGGGGATCAATTGCTGTTGGTAACTTTTCCCGAATAGCTGAACAATACGTTTGCTTAATTTCCCACTGTCCAGCTTGGACACCTCCAGATCATTTTGAATAAATGAGAAAGAAATGGATGGATTTGCTAGCGCAACACGCTGAAATTCATCATTGATGTGGCGTAACTCCACGGGATTGGATTTGAGAAAATTCCTTCTCGCCGGCACGTTGTAAAACAAGTTTTTCACACTTACTGATGTGCCTTCCGTACCTGCTGTCGGTTCCTGATCTTTTACTTCCGAGGACTCGATGATGAGGCGTGTGCCCAGGTCTTCGTGAGCTTGCTTTGTACGCATCTCCACTTGTGCCACCGCAGCAATAGATGCCAAAGCCTCACCCCTAAATCCCATAGTCTTGATCTTAAACAAGTCTTCAGAAGAGGAAATTTTGGAAGTTGCATGTCTCTCAAAACTCATTCTGGCATCCGTTCCACTCATGCCCTTTCCATTATCAACGACCTGTATCAACGACTTGCCGGCCTCTTTTACAATAAGCTGAATGTAAGTAGCTCCTGCATCCACACTATTTTCGAGTAGTTCTTTAACTACAGATGCCGGACGCTGTACAACTTCTCCCGCAGCAATCTGATTGGCAATGCTGTCTGGTAATAAGTGAATGATATCACTCATTTTTGTCTCCTCACTTGTTTAAGTCGATAAATAAGATAGCCCGGCACCAATAACCATAGCAGGTAGTAAAAAATATCATTCCCGAATTCAAACCAACCCAACACGATGACGCCCAGGATGGCAGCAATCATTAACTGAATCATAGAAGTAGCAGGGGCCGGTTTTGATTTTCGCTTAAAACTTATTTGTGCAGGTAAATATTCACTACTTTTTCCTCCTTCTATCGACTGTTTGATGCGTTCTGTCCTTTCTTTGATCTCTTCTTTCACCGGATCATAATATCTTGGCTTTATATGAAACTGCTGGTGTCTGGGTAAACGGAAAAGTGAAGGGAATCGCATACGGTACAGTTATTGGTTTAATGACGTAATATCACACGATCTACAATTAAAAGAGTTCAAATTTAAAACGCATGAGGGGTATTTGTCTCATATTTTTACTCATTTTGACAATTCGGTCAATTGCCATGGGTGAAGAAGAGGAGCATATGTCTATTTGGTACGATGGTGCATCCTACTACGAGGCTTTGAATACCAGTAAATACATCACCCTCTATTTCGATTCCTGGGACATGGCTATCCCAGAGTTTCTTAAGAAAGATGAATTCAAAGTCGCCTATAAACTTGACCGCAAGCTGGACCCCATACCCAATGATCGCCTGGACTTGCCACCCATTGATTTTTTGGCTGCTGTCAATGACGACTTACTGGTAAGTTCCTACCTCTCCTTTTTGGAAAACTACAGTCGCACACAGGGTTTCAACTACCTGGTCTTACCTGACACCTCCGGCCTTTCTTCTTACGAAAAAGAAGTATTAAAACTGGCCAGTAAAAACTCCCCTTACTTTTTTATTGAAAAAACAAATTTATCGTTTTCTCTTCCTTCCTCTAAGAAGGAGTTGGATACTTCTTACGCTCCCATCTGGATCGCTAACCAGACAGATGACATTGCCAAACTTTCCAGGCTCAATAAAAAAGTCACCAAAAAGACCAATAAAAACTTTCACAAAGAGCTACTCGCTCATCAAAAGGATCAGTTTCGGCAAATTGATCAGGTTCCTCCCTCTCTCCTCAGACAACTATTTATAAAAGGAGCTACCGCAATTGACCCACAGAACAACCTCCCCATCACTTCGGATACCGTTATTTACCTGGGGGCCAATGAAAAATTACGACAGAGACTCTCTCAGTACGTCAGGGTCTATGACAAACCTCAGGTAGCAAACTACCCGGTCATTGTAGACAACAGGGAAAATAAGCGAAAGCTTTATGGAAATGAAATAGTGATTGATTTCCTGGATCGCTTTCATTCGGGAGGCAAAGCTGCGTTATTGCTTGCAGGCGCTACAGCAGACGATGACATTATCATCTCAAAAATGCTCTTTGGTTCTCAGGAAATACCCGGACGGACGCATTTGACAGGCAATCGTCCAATCCCATCTTTTGGTTATTTAAGCTACTCTGAACTCGAATCTGAAGGGGTAAGCGACAGCCTGATATGGAAGATGGATAGCTTGATCAATTATGCGATCTCCAACCATGCCACTCCAGGTTGTCAGGTAGTGGTCGTGAAAAACGGGGCAGTGATCTTACAAAAAGCATTTGGACACTTTACCTACGATAGTTTAAGAATTTTGGGGAACGACGTGCTATTTGATCTCGCCTCGTTGACCAAAGTTTCCGCCACATTACCGGCCATCGCATGGCTTATTGATCAGGGCAAAATCTCTCTGAACGATTCCATCGGAAAGTTTCTACCCTCGTTTATTGGCTCGAATAAATCAGGAGTGACGATCAAACAGCTACTGGCCCATCATGGTGGGTTGCTCCCATACGTACCTTTTTGGAGGATGGCGCTAACCGGTGATCGTCTTAATGCATTCTATTATCACTCCAAAGAAGATGAGCAAGCGGACCGAAGAACCTACGGGTTAGCCATGCATCCCGGTTTAAAAGACTCGTTAACGAACTGGATTATAAAATCAAGATTAGCGAAAGAGCCCGATAAATACCATTACAGTGACATTGGTTTTATGATCCTGCATCTTATTGCTGAGGCTGTCAGCGGTCAATCACTGGACCAGTTGTTGACAGAAAATTTTTATGCGCCCATGAATCTGAGGCTCACGTTTAATCCAATTCAAAAAGGATACTCCTACGAAAAAATCGCCCCCACTGAATACGACGAGCTTTATCGAAATGGTCAAATATGGGGAGAAGTGCACGACCGGAATGCCCACGTTTTTGGAGGGGTGGCCGGACATGCCGGACTCTTCGCAAACGCCATAGACGTAGCTAAACTCATGCATATGTATCTAAATAATGGATATTACGGAGGGCGGCAATACCTCTCCAGAGAGGTCCTGGATGCGCTGAATCTACGGTATTTTGAAGATAACCGAAGGGGATTGGGATGGGATAAAAAAGGAGAGAAAGATGCTGCGTCCATTTACGCTGGAGATCAAAGCTTTGGACATACTGGATTTACTGGCACGATGGTATGGGCGGACCCCGAGGAAGACCTGATTTTCGTTTTTCTTTCCAACAGGATTTACCCTTCGGCCAATAACATGAATCTTTTACATTTTAATACACGTACAGAAATCCACGATGTCATCTACGAGTCACTTTTAGATGAATAATCTCCCTGTAAATCCATTCAATAAAACAAAGGTTTATACATTGCAGTAACTTAACCATCTAATGAAAGTAGGCATAGTATGTTATCCCACTTACGGAGGGAGCGGAGTTGTGGCAACAGAACTCGGAAAAGCGTTGGCGAAAAAAGGACACGAAATTCATTTTATCACCTATTCTCAACCTACCCGTCTTGATTTTTTTAATCAAAACTTATATTACCACGAAGTAAGTGTAAAATCCTATCCGCTCTTTCAGTACGCACCCTATGAGTTGGCATTGTCCAGTAAAATGGTCGATGTTGTACTCAATGAAAAGCTGGACTTGTTGCATGTACACTACGCAGTACCGCATGCTTCCGCGGCATTTATGGCACAGCAAATTCTGAAAGATAAGGGCTACGAGATTCCCTTCATTACCACCCTGCACGGCACGGACATCACCATTGTAGGAAAAGATGCCACCAATGAACCTGTGGTGACCTTTTCTATCAATCGCTCGGATGGGGTCACCGCCGTTTCAGAAGATCTTAAAAAAGATACATTGGAGCATTTTGACGTAAAAAACGAGATTCAGGTAATTCCCAATTTCATCGATCTGGAGCGTTTTAAAAAGCAACACAAGGATCATTTTAAAAAAGCAATTTGCCCGAATGATGAAAAGCTAATCGTCCACACTTCAAATTTCAGAAAAGTAAAACGAGTGGAAGATGTCATCACAACATTCTGTGAGGTAAGGCAGGTGGTACCTTCTAAACTTTTACTGATCGGCGACGGGCCAGAGCGTAAAAAAATGGAGGATCTTTCACGGACAATATGTGCAGCAGATGACGTTAGGTTTTTAGGAAAACTTGAAGCCGTAGAAGAGGTACTCTCTGTCAGTGATTTATTTTTAATGACTTCTGCCAAAGAAAGCTTTGGTTTGGCTGCTCTGGAAGCAATGGCGTGTGAAGTTCCTGTGATATCTACAGACGCAGGAGGCCTTCCCGAACTTAACCTGGATGGCGTCTCCGGATACGTATGTAAGGTAGGAGATATAAAAAGTATGGTTGAGAAGGCCATCCATATATTGGATAGTGCCAACCTTAAAAAATTTAAAGAAGGAGCACTCAAACGAGCAAAAGAATTTGATCTTGAAGTGATTTTACCCAGATATGAAGATTTTTATAAATCTGTGGTAAGTAAGCACCATAAATCTTTATCTGATAGTTTATAATGTATTTTAG
>JBCCXH010000083.1:0-14107 GCA_039192005.1 Bacteroidota bacterium | reverse complement strand
TTCGAAGTCCTTACGACTTTTTTAACGTCAGGTTTTTGTAGACTTTTGGGGCCTGTTATCAATGAATCAAACCACATGATTGAAGGACATGGAGACGATGGCTATCGTTTTGGAAATGTGATCCGGTACAATTTTAGTTCCAACGTACATTACGAAGGGGTGGCTCCCGGGCTCGTAGAGCACCTGACTCGTTCCTATCATTTGATTGAAAATTACCCCAGCCCGGACGCGCGGGAGTTAACCGACCTGGCCGGTGCCCTATTCAACGTCCCCCCTTCTCAACTCTTATTTACCAACGGAGCCACAGAAGCCTTTTACCTTGTAGCTCAACTGTTCAGCGGGAAAAGCGGGTTGGTCGCCATTCCCTCCTTTTCAGAATACGAAGACGCACTCCGCATCCACCATGTAGACATTCGGTTCATCCCTATTGACCAGGTACTAACAGGCGACATACAGGAAGACGTCGTCTTCATCGGAAACCCCAACAACCCGGATGGCAATGTCTTTTCCATTGAAGAAATAGAAAAGTTACTGACCGGCCATCCAAAAAGCGTTTTTGTTATCGATGAAGCCTATATCGAGTTTACAGTAGCCACGCAATCTTCCATTCTGCTTCTTTCAACGCATGCCAACCTGATCATTGTTCGGTCGCTCACCAAAACGTTTGTCATCCCCGGGCTGCGACTCGGTTACCTGGTATCACAGGCAGAAAGCATCCAAAAAATCAGCGAATTAAAAATGCCATGGAGTGTCAATACGATGGCGATCCAGGCAGGAATCTTCATCCTGAAGCACTACGAAAAGCTGCTTTTCAAGAAAGAAGAACTCATCCGTCAGACGTACGAATTTCAAAAGAAGCTCGGGCCTTTTCAGTGGTTGGTTCCCGCTTCCAGCAACACCCATTACTTTTTAGTCAGGTTAAACAAGGGAAAAACCTCCGACCTGAAAAACTTTTTGATTCACGAGCACGGCATACTCATCAGAGATGCGACCAACTTCAGAGGGCTTGAGGGAGAATATTTCCGGCTTGCCCTTCAAAAAGATGAAGCCATTGACGCACTTATTCAGGCATTCAACGCATGGGAGAACCAGAAATACTAATACTATCCATCGCGTTCGTTCTCGACCTGGTGTTGGGAGATCCTCGCTGGATGCCCCATTTGATTGTAGGGTATGGAAATCTCATCGCCTTTGGAGAGGCGCAACTCAATCAGGGAACGCATCGCCTGGTGAAAGGAGGCTTGCTGGTCCTTTTGCTGGTTCCGGGGGTGTATTTTACGTCCAAAATTGGGTTGCACTTCCTTGATCAGCTCAACGACATTGCCTACCTCACCATCTCCATTGCTCTCTTATTTTTCTGTCTCGCCAACCGAACCCTGATCAAAGAGGGAGTGGCTGTGTTCCATGCATTGATACAGGAGGGACTTGAAGCAGGAAGGAAGCGGCTATCCTGGATTGTCGGAAGAGAAACGCACCGTTTGGACGGGCAACAAATCAAGAAAGCCGTATTTGAAACGATGTCAGAAAACCTGAGCGACGGCGTCATTGCACCCCTGTTTTATTTCGCCTTGTTGGGAGTTCCCGGTGCCATGGCTTACAAAATGATCAATACCCTCGACTCCATGATCGGGTATAAAAACGACCAGTACCTCCTCTTTGGACGTGTTGCCGCTAAACTCGACGATGCCGCCAACTACATTCCGGCACGTCTGACTGCGCTGCTCATGCTAATCGTTACGGGAAAAATAAAAGGACTCGGCTTCGTGCGAAGAGAAGGAAAGAAACACAGCAGCCCCAATGCCGGATATCCGGAGGCTGCGCTGGCGTACATCGTATCCTGTCGACTGGGAGGCCCCAACTACTATCACGGAAAACGCGTAGAAAAACCGTTCATTGGCGTTGATACACGATTAATTGAAGACAAGGAAATACGCCGGGTCGTCCACATCAATTTGACCGTTTCCATTTTGTTTGTCTTTATTATTGCCCTCATTTTCTTTCTAATTGAAAGCAGCTAAACGATACATCATCACCGGGCCTCCGGGAAGTGGGAAAACAACACTGATCAATGCACTGCGGAACCGCGGGTACCAATGCAGAGACGAAGTGTCCCGTCAGGTGATCATCGATGAACAGAAAACCAACAACAACGGCACTCCCTGGGGAGATCTGAAACGGTTTACTCGACTGGTACACGAACGTACAGTATCCGATTTTCCTGCCGATCAGGGGCTCGTATTTTACGACAGAGGATTGCTTGATAATGTGGCTTATCTAAGAAACGCCAGTATGGAAATCCCGTCCGTTTTTAAAAAATTTGATTACCAGAATTACTATGAAAACGTTGTTTTCTATACCCCTCCCTGGAAAGAAATCTATTTAAACGACCCTCAAAGGCCGGGAACCTTTGAAGCAGCTACCCAACTCCATCGGCACCTTAGAAAGACCTACGAAGTATACCATTTCAAATTAGTTGAGGTCCCACTTATAGAGATCATGGACCGGGTAAATTTCGTTTTGACTCACCTGAAGAGGTAAATAATCATTAGTTTTGAAAGATTGATTTTGGTTCTTTAAGTATACGCTTAGGATTAAAAGGGAATTCAGTGAAAATCTGAAACTGTACCCGCAGCTGTAAGCACCAAATAACGTTTTCACACAGTATCCACTGTAGGAGATGTCCAACGGGAAGGAGTGAAAATGGTGCAAGTCAGAAGACCTGCCTCTGTCAATAGCATCCAGGCTTTCGGGTTAAAAGCGAGGATCGTATGTTGGTTGATTTGTGGGCTTGGATACGGAATACAAATCAGTCTAATCGTATGGTTCCCGTAGCTCGTTCCTGATTTTGGTACTATTTAGAATTTGAAGGAATGTCAAAACTCACCCATCTTCCCATTTTTGAGCCGATCAGTGGCTCTATATTATCCCTTGGAAAAAGATACCTAAAAGCATTTGCGCTCATGCGCCCGGCTTCAATTCATTCATTCAGTAACACCAACCGAATCTGAATCATGGGAAAGAACCTTGCAAAAGCCAAAGTAACCTTTTACTTCTGTGACGGCGGTACCTGCAGAAAAGCCGGCAGCGAAAACGCGATTCGATCCGCCCGCGCACACATTAGAAACAAGGGACTTTGGGACGACACACATACCATCAAAACGCGATGCAACGGAAGGTGTGAAAACGCCCCCACCTGGATTGTGCAACCGGGAGACTTCTGGTACAAAGAAGTCGATCAGCAAAAAGCCATTCAGATTGTTGATGAACATTGTGATTTCAACCGACCACTCGAATCTGAACTGATATTTCGCGCCGGACAGGACAAGGTAGAATCGAAAAGAGAACGTCCTCCCGTTGCCACACCTACTTTCCACCTGGTTGAGGATGACTCACTGGGAGAAGTGTTCAAAGCCAGAGGGTTTCATTCCGATCAATACCTTTATCCTTTCTTTCTTTTTCTCGCAGAAAAACCCGGGAAAACCCAAATCAAAACAGAAGATGGAAGGTCGTTTGCTTTCGCTGAGCTGAGTGAGGTAGACTACACCGATACATACAAAATCATCTTGCGGTTCAAAAACGATGAAGTGGTGCTCGTTTCCGCGATTGTACCTAAAACCGAACCAAAAGAATTGATTCAAAGCAGGGTCAGCTTTTGTGAATACTTCATTCAACCCGATAGCGGCCATAAGACCGTGCGGTTAAAAGATAAAATCAGTAGGCTGGTGGCCGAGCTATTCATTGATGCGGAGGATGAGGAGATCTGGAAGTACTGTCTCAACATTCAACTTAACAACGCAGAAAACCCAAAAATGGAACCCAGTGCCTGAGCCAAAAAACATATCGATTTTAGGGTTGGGCTGGTTGGGTTCTGCCCTGGCTCATCATTTTCATGAACAAGGGCATGTCATCAATGGATCGGTCAGTTCACTGGAAAAGCTATCCAGATCCGGGCAGCTTCCTTTCAGCGTGTCAAGATTATCTGTAGAGAAAAACGACATCATTGGAGACTGGGAAGCCTTCCTTTTTGAAACGGAGGTGTTGGTGATCACGATCCCACCAAGGAGAACAGATGACGTTGAAACCTCCTACCCTCAAAAAATAGCTCAGATCATCCAGGGATCTCCACCCGATTTGAGGGTGATTTTCACCAGTACGACAGGAGTGTACGGCAACTCCGGGGAGACCGTAGACGAAAAAACACCGACCGAACCGGATAAGGCCTCGGGAAGAGCGGTAAGAAAAGCGGAAGAAAAACTAACCGCACATTTTGGAGAAAACCTGACCATTCTTCGATTGGCAGGGTTGATTGGGCCGGATCGTCATCCAGGTCGTTTTCTCGCCAGCAAACGCGCATTGAGAAATGGACTGGCGTCGGTAAACCTCGTCCATCAGGCAGACTGCGTAGGTATGATCAACGAGGTGGTCCACCAAAACTGCTGGGGAGAAATACTGAACGTCTGTGCCGGTCAGCACCCTATCAGAAAAGATTATTATCAACACGCTTCGAAGGCGCTCGGACTGGATCCGCCGGTTTTCAAAGAATCAGACGAAGCCAGCTTTAAGATCGTAGACAACACGCTGAGCAGGGTAAAACTTGGGTACACGTATCAGTACGACGACCCCACCGATATTTTTTCTTCCAAACATCCCGGAAAAGTGAGCATCGTTGGCGCCGGCCCCGGAGACAAGAAACTACTGACACTAAAGGCAGCAGAAGCCATCCGATCAGCAGATGTGATCCTTTATGACAACCTGGTTTCTGATGAAATCCTACAGTTGGCCCAAACTTCAGAGCTGCACTATGTAGGACGGAAGTATGCCGATCATTCCTGCCAAAAAGAACGTCAAAGCAACATCAATGAACAACTTCATCACCACTACAAACAAGGAAAACAAGTCGTGCGACTCAAATCCGGCGATCCTTACATTTACGGAAGGGCAGCAGAAGAAGCACGTTACCTGGCCGCACAAAATATTCCTTTTGAGGTGGTCCCGGGTATCTCCGCTGCGCTTGCCGCTGCCAACCTCTTCAACATCCCGGTCACGGAGCGGAACAAGTCCAATGCGCTGATGATTTGCACCGCGCATACGGCAGACTATTCATTTGATCAACTCAATGGCATCGCTGCACTCCTGAAAGCGGGCAATGCACTGGCAATCTACATGGGATTGAAAAGCCTGGACAAACTCATCCCCAAACTCATTGAGGTATGCCATGACGACCTCATCCCTATTAGCGCCATCTCCAATGTCTCCAGGGACAAGGAGTGCCTCATCACCTCCACCTTAAAAGACATCAGAGAAGACATTTCCAGAGAAACACTTTCGATGCCTGTCGTGTTTCTCGTAGGAGCTAAACCTATTAAATCATGAAGGAAGGAATACTTTTTTGCGGACACGGAAGCCGAAGAAAAAGTGGGACGGACGACTTTAAGGGCCTGATCAGTATTTTCAAAGACAGGTATTCGGAATACGAGGTAGACTACGGTTTTTTGGAATTCAACCACCCCCTTTACGAAGCGGCCGTCGAGCGACTTTATCAAAAAGGGGTTCGAAAAATCTATGCGCTACCCGTCATTCTGTTTGCGGGTTCGCATGCAAAAAATGACATTCCGTACGAACTCAATACCATCCAAAGCTATTACAGCGACCTGACCATTGTCATGGGAAGGCCACTCGGGGTTAGTTCCTACCTATTGGACCTTTCCCAGAAAATCCTTGCGGAGAAAGAAAGCGAGCTTACTCCCATCGACAGAAAAGACACGTGCCTGCTGGTCATCGGAAGAGGAACCACCGACCCTGACTCCAACTCAGACGTACATAAGCTGTGCAGCATGATCTGGGAAGGCATGGGCTACGGATTTGCTACCGTTGGCTACAGCGGGACCGCCTACCCGACTATCGCCGACTCGCTTCAAATGATCGACAAGCTGGGCTTTAAGCGAACGCTGGTGATCCCTTTCTTTTTCTTTACGGGGGTCTTGCTGGAACGCATTTACGCCACGGTAGAAAAACACAACGAAAAGGCACCCACTGAGTTCATCCACACACGGGCTTTTGGTTCGGACGAGTTCATCCTAAAAGCCTTTGACGAACGGCTTCAGGAGGCCAAAGAAGGGACGGGAAACATGAATTGCCAGTTGTGCAAATACCGCAAGCAAATCATTGGGTTTGAGGAAGAAAAAGGCTCCGATCAAATTGGGCATCACCTGAACGTGAAAGGTATCTTGTTTGAAGAAGATGAAAAGGTCGATGAGAAAAAAGGCGTGGGAACCTCCATCAAAAAACTATTAGGCATTTGATGGAGCAAAAAGAAAATAGCAACAAGGGGTCCATCGCAGGTGTTTCGCTGGGGCCCGGTGACCCGGAGTTGATCACGGTCAAAGGTTTAAAACTCCTGCAACAGGCGGACAAGGTCTATTTTCCGGGCTCACGGTTTTCAGACGGAAGAAAAGACAGCTATTCGCTATCCATCCTGAAACATTACGACCTGGACCCAAACAAGCTTACAGGTTTCTACCTGACCATGAGCCTGGACAGAAAGGAGGCCGAAGTGCTTTATTACGACACGTTTTTAAAGATCAAAGAGGATTATCAAAACGGAATGAATGTCGTGATAGTAAGTGAAGGAGATGCAAGCACCTTTAGCTCATTCTCCTATTTACTCCACCATTTTCAGCAACACCACGTACCTTTTCACATTCAGCCGGGCATTACCTCTTTCGCGCTCGCAGCTGCCTGTCATCACCTCCCACTGTCCATTCAAAATGAAAAAATGGTGATCATCCCGCGAATACAGAACGAAGATGAAGTGGTACAATGCCTCACGTCTTACGATACCGTCATTTTAATGAAAATACGTTCGGTCAAAACTTTGATCTTCAAGGTATTGAAAACATGGAAAGCCCACGTCTTTTATGGAGAACGACTAGGTACGAAAGAAGAATTCATTAGCACCAATCTGGAAGAAATCGAGCAACGAGACATTCCCTACTTCGCGCTGATGATCATCAAAAAGAGCGATTCAAAACGTATTCAAAACCAGGTAGCATGAAAATAACCGTAGCAGGCATCGGACCGGGAGACGAACAATACCTACTGCCTATGGTAAAACAGGCGATTGTTGAAGCGGATGTCATCATCGGGTACGACTATTATTTTCAGTTCATCCGACCCTTTATCCCGGAGGCTACCGAAACGATTTCCATGCACCTGGGCAAGGAAGAGCAACGGGCAGAAGCCGCCATTTCAAAAGCACTAGAAGGTCAGCATGTTATGGTCATCGGCTCCGGGGACGCCAGCATTTATTCCATGGCATCCATCGTCTACGAGATGGTCGCGCAACGAAACCTCGATGAGATCGAACTCCAAACATTGCCCGGAGTCTCTGCTTTTCTCGCGGCCGGCAGCAAATTAGGGGCACCACTCGGACACGATTTTTGTTGCATCTCGCTCTCCGACCTGATGACCCCATGGAGCGTCATTGAAAAAAGGATCAAAGCTGCGGCGATGGGTGATTTCGTCACCAGCCTGTACAATCCCAGAAGCAAAAAACGATACTGGCAGCTGGGTCGGTTAAAAGCGCTGTTTTTAGAAGAGCGGACGCCCACCACTCCGGTGGCCATCGTACGACAGGTCACGCGGCCTGAAGAAAAGATCCAACTGACTACGTTGGGGGCCTTAAAGCCGGAAGAAGTCGACATGTTTAGTCTGGTCATGATCGGCAACTCTCAAAGTTTTACTTATAAAAACCACATGGTCACGCCCCGAGGATACCTCAATCGAAAACCGCATACCGGGGAAGAGATCCAGAAAGAAAGTTTTAACATCGTAGCAAACCACCTTCAGGACGTACCGATGAACCCGGATGATAAATGGGCCGCCATGCGCATCATCCATACCACGGGAATACCGGAAGATTACCAATGCTACCAAGCAACCACTCATGCCATCCGTAAATGGCACGAGTACCTGAAAAATGGCGGGACCATTGTTACAGACGTGACCATGGTCCAATCCGGTATTACCAAAAGGTACGTTAAGAAGTACGGCAATCAGGTCCATTGTTTTCTAAACGATGAAGACGTCATCGAGCAGGCGGCAAACGAAAACATCACCCGTTCCCAGTCGGGGATTCGAAAAGCCATCCGGACACATCCCGAAGCTTTGTACGTCATTGGCAATGCACCTACTGCCCTGATCGAATTAACCGATGAATTGCAAAGGAACACTTCATTCAACCCCGCAGGCATCATAGGTGTCCCCGTCGGGTTTGTCAACGTAGTGGAATCCAAAGTGCAACTGGCCCAGTCTTCCGCTGATTTTGTCATCATGGAAGGAAACCGGGGAGGCAGCAATGTGGCAGCAGCCATCGTCAATGCCGCCTTTACGCTGGAAGAAGCGGACCATTTTTTCCATTCAAAACCGAACCTGCCTTATGAAAACATTTAGCCAGGCAGAAAGCGACCTACTGGAACAGATCATCCGGCATAGAAGGGATGTGAGAGGCAACAGGTTCCTTCAAAAACCCATCCCGGAAGAAGCCTTGCAAAAGGTCCTGGAAGCGGCGGTACATGCACCTTCCGTAGGGTTTTCCCAGCCCTGGGATTTTGTGATCATCACTCATTCAGACACTAAAAACCAGATTAAAGACCTTTTTTCCGACGCCAATAAGGAAGGAAGCGATTCATTTGAAGGCAAAAAAAAGGAACAGTACGACGAACTCAAACTGGAGGGCATCGTGGAGTCACCCATCAACATTGCGGTGTTTTACAAGCCCTCACAACATCCCGTACTTGGACAAACGGCCATGCCGGAAGTGGGCAGGTACAGCGTAGTTTGCGCGATACAGAACATGTGGTTAATGGCCAGGTCGCTGAACATCGGGATGGGGTGGGTCAGCATCCTCGATCCTGAAAAAGTAAAAGGCATCTTGCAGGCACCGAAGGACTACGAACTCATTGCTTACCTGTGCCTCGGGTTCGTAGACACTTTTTACGAAAGGCCCGAATTGGAAATAAAAGAATGGGATACCCGTAAATCACTACAAGAAATCATTCACTATGAACGCTATCAGAATGAGTGATGCAACTCCTGTTAAGTACCACCTGGTCGGCATCGGAAACTCGCGCGATCAGACGTTTTCCAGTGAGGTGGTGTCCCTGGTCAAAAACCACCGGGTTTTCTCCGGTGGAAACAGGCATTTTCAACTGGTAAAAGACTGGATCCCGCACCCGCACCAATGGATTCCCATCACAGGGAAAATGGACGACCTAATGAAATCCTACGAACGCCATGACGAGCCACTGGTCATCTTCGTATCCGGTGACCCGTTTTTTTATGGGTTTGGAAATACCCTAAAACGCCTACAACCAAAGGAAACGATCCGGTCGCATTCCTATTTCAACTGCATTCAACTGTTGGCGCACGAATGCTCGATGGACTATTCGCGCATCGTAAGCACTTCCGTTCATGGAAGGGGCTGGGAAGAACTAGACCACGCACTGATGGCCCATCGTCCATTGATCGGGGTACTGACCGACGCCAATAAATCTCCGGCCCGGATCGCTGCCCGACTGCTTGACCATCGTTTTAGTAACTACACGATGACCATTGGCGAAGA
Source organism: Bacteroidota bacterium (assembly GCA_039192005.1). Lineage (GTDB taxonomy): Bacteria > Bacteroidota > Bacteroidia > Cytophagales > Cyclobacteriaceae > Ekhidna. The sequence continues at coordinate 4,485 of JBCCXH010000083.1, read as the reverse complement.
CCTGGAAGGGGCGGACCATAAGGTGACCACGTTATCTCTGGAAGAAGCAAAAAGCTACAAGAGCAACGACCTGAACTGTGTCCTGTTAAGAAGATCGGAAGCACCGAAGCGAGCCATCGGGATCGCCGATCACGAATTTGACGGCCTGCCGGGAAGGCCCGGCATGATCACCAAAAAACCCATCCGGCTGGCCACTCTCTCCGCACTTCAATTGCATCGGACACAGGCTTTCTGGGATGTAGGAAGTTGTACCGGCTCCATTGCCATCGAAGCCAAACGGATGTTCCCGGAGCTGCACGTCACCGCTTTTGAAAAAAGGCCGGAATGCGAAGCGATCATTGAAGGCAATGCTAAAAAATTTCAGGCACCGGGGATACAGCAAGTGATTGCAAACGTGTTTGAACTGGACCTGACCGAATACGACCGTCCGCACTCCATCTTCATTGGCGGGCACGGAAATCGACTAAAAGAGATGATCCTGCTCCTGGATCGCTACCTCATGCCGGGTGGTGTGCTGGTGATGAATGCGGTCAAGCCCACCTCTCAAGCAGATTTTCTCACGCTGACCGAACGCCTGAAGTATACACTGGAAAAACCTGTAACCATCCGGGTGGATGATTTCAACCCCATTCAACTCGTAACTGCGCATAAACCAACTCCATGAAAAACGTAATCATCATAGCGACAACGGACAAGGGCATACTGCTCGCCAGGAAACTGCAACAAGAGCTTCCGAAATCGGCAGTGGTTACGACCAGAACGACCGATGATGATCAGGTGAAACAAATCGCCAATTTATCCGATTTTATCGCTGACCAGTTTCACGACACGGACGGTATGATTTTCATCTCAGCACTGGGCATCTGTGTCCGGCTGATCGCCCCGCATCTTGCAGATAAAAAAGAGGACCCGGCCGTCATTTGTCTAGATGATCACGGCAGGTACGTGCAGTCTGTTGTCGGAGGACATCAGGGTGGAGCCAATGACCTGGCAAAGAAAGTAGCCGGAGCCGTTGGAGGGCAGGCCATCATCAGCACGTCCAGCGACCTGCAAAACCTCTGGTCACTGGATACTTTGGCGGATCGTTTCGACTGGACGCCTGTTTTTTCTACCCACTCAAATGACATCATTTCCCGGTTTACCAACAACGAACCCACTGCCCTGCTTTTGGAAGTGAATACCAAAGGCACGCAGTACCTGGAACGTACGCTGCCTGAGTTTGTCGAAGTCTTTTATGAACGAGAAGCCATCGAAACGGGGCGATTTCAACTGGTCATTGCAGTCACCTACAAACTGCACACCTACGAGGTACCGTCCGTTACCTTTTACCCTAACGTACTGTCCGTCGGGTCCGGGTGTTCAAAAGCCCTTTCCCCCGCCCTTTTTGAAGAAACATTGCTGGATCGGCTCACGCAAGAGGGCCTAGCTTTTGAAGCAGTCAAAGATTTCGGATCAATCGACATCAAAAAAGACCAGGAAGCCTACGTTGCTTTCTGCGATAAAAATCACCTACCCTTTCGTACGTTTGACAAAGACGCAATCAATGAGGTCTCTGTACCCAACCCAAGCCCGGTGGTCCTTTCCAAAGTGGGGGTAGACGGCGTGTCTGAATCGTCTGCCCTACTGCTGTCCGGTCATACCGAGTTGGTCGTCGAGAAGCAAAAGGTGATGCTTCCAAACGATGAAAAGTTCACGTACGCGGTCGCCATTGACCCCGAAACGGAACGAAAGCCCGTTATTGCCATTGTCGGTGCAGGACCGGGAGACGAAGAATTGATTGCTGTTAAAGGAAAAAGGCTGCTGGAATCCGCCGATTGTATCCTGTATGCCGGAAGCCTGATCCCGGAAGAAATGACGTCCTGGTGCCGGGAAGGTGCGGTTGTCAGAAACTCGGCATCGATGACGCTGGAAGAGCAGATTGCCCTGATGCAAGACCATTACGCAAAGGGACACAAGATCGTCCGGTTGCATTCCGGTGATCCTTCCATTTACGGTGCCATACAGGAACAGATGACGCTTTTTGATGAACTGGACATGGACTATTTCATTGTACCGGGTATTTCTTCTTTCAATGCAGCAGCCGCCGTTCTGAAATCGGAATTTACCATCCCGGAAGTGGTCCAAACGATTATCATCACAAGAGGCGAAGGAAAAACGCCACTTCCCGAAGCAGAAAAACTAGAAGAGATGGCGAAATTAAAAGCCACTATTTGCTTGTTTTTAAGTGCCGGAATTGCTAAAAAAGTGGAAACACAACTCCTGCAACACTACGAACCTGACACCCCGGTAGCCGTACTCTATCGGCTTACCTGGAAGGATGAAGAGGTGTATACGGGAACCCTGAAAAACCTTGCGGAACTGGTCAAAACAAGCAAGAAAAAGCGTACGGTACTCATCGTAGTCGGGCAAGCCATTCATGCTCGAAAGAACCGATCGCAGCTGTACAGCCCGGAATGGAAACACATTTTTAGAAAACGAAAAAAATTAACCCCAAAGCCAACCCTATGATCTTGATATTTGGTGGAACAACAGAAGGAAAAAAGACCGCGCAGTTGCTGGAAGACATGCGGCGACCTTTTTTGTATTCCACTAAAACCAGGGTAAACCACTCATTTAATATAGGAACTTCAATATATGGGGCGAAGGACGAAGGTGAAATGGTGTCTTTATGCGAAAATGAACGCATTCGGCTGATCATCGACGCCGCCCACCCTTTTGCGGAGAATCTGCACCGGACGGTAAGCGACATTGCCCACAGGCTGAACATTCCCTCGGTCAGGTATGAGCGAATCAACGAAGATCGGGTCGTTCACCCATTGATTCACTATGTTTCTGACTACCAAAACGTTTTGGACACTTTACACCAACTTGGTAACCCTACCTTGCTGGCTTTAAGTGGCGTACAATCCATCCCCAAGCTTGCCAGGTATTGGACTCAGCACACAACGTACTTTCGCATCCTGGACCGTCCCGAGTCGCTGGCAGTAGCCACACAGTGTCATTTCCCGCTTAAGAACTTGTTGTTTGGACTTCCGCCTAAATACGCCATCTCGGAAATCAAGTTGATAAAGTACCTGGAAGTAGCGGCCATGCTCACGAAAGAAAGTGGGAAAAGTGGGAATCAATCTACCAAAATGGAGGCTGCCATTACGACCGGGATTCCGCTGCTTATCCTGAAGCGACCGAAGCTGCCATGCTACAAATATCAGGTAAAGGATTCGTTCAGCCTGAGAGAACTGGTCACTAAACTTACGGACTCATGAGTTTGCGAGAAGTACCAAAAGGCCCGCTCAGGGAAGGATTTACGACAGGTGCCTGTGCGACGGCGGCGGCTAAAGCGGCACTCACGGCCATCGTCAAAAAGGAGAAACAGGAGCAGGTAGCAATCCATCTGCCTGTAGGGAAAAAAGCTTCCTTTCAACTGCATACGTGTGAGTATACATCGCGCTGGGCCCGGTGTTCGGTCATCAAAGACGCAGGTGATGACCCGGACGTGACCAATGGGGCGGAGATCGGATGTGAAGTCGAGCTGATCCCTGAAAAAAAAGTGATATTTCACCGAGGAAAAGGAGTAGGCGTCGTCACCCTGCCCGGGCTGGAATTGGAAGTAGGCGAGCCGGCAATTAACCCGGTACCCCGGCAAATGATTCGCAACGCCATCCGCAAGGTCGTCCACGACTACGACCTGGATTGTGGTGCCGCGGTCAAAGTTTTTGTGACCGATGGAGAGCGAATCGCCAAGAGGACACTCAACGAACGGGTGGGAATCTTTGAAGGCATCTCTATCTTGGGGACGACCGGTATCGTCAAACCCTACTCCGCAGCCTCGTACATCGCCAGCATCGTTCAGGGGATCGACGTAGCCGTTGCCAACGGAGTAAACGAACTGGTTTTGAACTCCGGGGGGAGAAGTGAAAAATTCCTGAGATCGCTCTTCTCCGGGCACTCCGAGCAGGCGTTTATTCACTACGGCAACTGGATTGGAGAGAGCCTAAAGAAAATCGAAACCGCGCCTATTGACAAGGTACACCTTGGCATCATGTTAGGAAAAGCGGTAAAGCTGGCCGAAGGAAAAACCGATACACATAGCTGCGTTTCAAGCTGGAACAAAGACTTTGTCCGACAACTTGCCCTGGATGCCGGATGCGATGAAGCGAGAAGCGAACGAATCACTTCCCTGAATATGGCGGGGAGACTCGTAGAGTTGTTTGACTTCCATGAGAAGGAGCCACTCTACCAAAAGATATTGGAGCATTGCTTTCAGGCATGCAGAATCGAATTAAAAACAGCCCAACTGGATCTTTACCTGGTGGGTAAAAACGGAGAAATCATACCCTACATTATATGATGACATTTACCAATCTAATGCGGCCGCTACTGGCAGGAGTCCTTCACTCATTTGAGCCCGATCACGTCACGGCCGTATCGGTGCTTGCTGCGGAAAAAGCCGCGAAAAATGAAAAGACATCGTTTGCAACCGTCCTC
>JBCCXH010000082.1:0-14353 GCA_039192005.1 Bacteroidota bacterium | reverse complement strand
TCAAAATATGATCAATGGACAATTGGAAAATGATTACACGGGCAACTAGACTTAAACTGAACAAAGACAACTTAAACCAGAGTAACTTATGAACAGACCTTACCCTTCGAGAAGTGTAGGTATCGCCATCTGCACTTTCATGATTTTTTTTCTAAGTATGTGCTGCCTCTCCGAGTTGAGAGCAGAAGAACACGGAAGGATTGCTACCAGCATTCACAATGACGACCTGCTTGTAAATGAGGAAGGAGAGGAAACCCTCTTTCAACAATTTACCGTCTCGGGTGTCATTACGGATGAAACAGGAGTAGGACTTCCCGGAGCTACGGTTGTGGAGAAAGGAACAACAAACGGAACCATCACAGACATCGACGGTCGTTATTCGATTTCACTTCCTGAAGATGCAGTTATCGTCATCACCTACATCGGCTATGAGACCAGCGAAATCAATGTCGGCGGACAAAACGTGATCGACTTCCAGATGGCAGTCAACGAAGAACAACTGGAAGAAGTCGTTGTGATCGGATACGGTACCGCTAAGAAAAGTGATTTGAGTGGTTCCGTTGCCAGTATCGACCCAACGGCTTTTCAGGACCAGCCGTTGACGCGAACAGAAAGTGCCCTACAGGGTCGGGCAGCCGGCGTCACGGTGGCCAGGCAGACGGGTGCTCCTGGTGGAGACGTAAAAGTGCGGATTCGGGGAACAAACTCCATCACCGGAGGGAACAATCCACTCATCGTAATTGACGGGCTGCTTGGTGGAGACCTGTCTACCATTAACCCGAATGACATTGAGTCGATTAATGTCTTGAAAGATGCCTCAGCCACGGCAGTATACGGATCTCGTGGAGCCAACGGAGTGATTGTTGTCACCACGAAGAGAGGTGCGGGAAAAATGAAGATTAGCATGGAATACTTCACGGCGATCTCTACGGTGCCTGACTACCTGGAATCCCTGGGTAGAAATCCCGGAGACTTCGCGAGAGTACAAAACATCAGAGCCAGGGCCAATAATCCGAACGTCGCTCCCGGAGACATCGAGTTTCCATTCAGCGCAAGCCGAATTGACTCGCTGGATCGTGGCATTGGCGTCACGGACTATCAAGAGGAGCTGTTTAGAGTAGGGGTGTCTCAGAATGCGCAGCTAAGCGCATCCGGAGGGAACGATAAGTTCAATTACTACTTATCTGCCAACTACCAGGACGAGGAAGGAATCATCATTAACAATAACTATAAACGATTCATTCTGCGCTCCAACTTGCAGGCAAATGTGAATGAGAAGCTCAGCATAGGACTCAACACGATGTTTTCCAGAGAGGAAACAAAGAACGATCCCGGAAACTTTTTCAACATCAAAGGGACACCGGTTCTTTGGGCCGCTACCTGGGACCCGTTAACTCCTTTATTTGACGCTGAAGGCGAATTCAACATTGCATCGGAAACAGGCATTGCCTCACAGAGGTACAACCCGGTTGCAGCAATCAGAAGCAGTGATTTTAACAACACAGACAACCGTGCAGCAACCAACATCAACATCGTGTACGACATCACAGACGAGTTGAGCTTTAGCGTAAGAGGCGGAGGAAGTTTTGGTGTTACCTCTGCTGAAAACCTGAACGTAAGCGCAGTGATCGTCAATGCCAACCATCGCAACCAACTCAACTTCGGGTACCAGATGAGTAACATACTGACGTACAACAAATCCTTTGGAAACCATAACATCACCGGGACCGGCCTGTTTGAAGTCTCCGGAGGGAGTAGTCGCATCAACAGTTATTTTGCCTCGGATTTAACGGGTCCTCTTGGCTTTTACCATGCGGAAATATCCAATGCAACGACATTTGGTAACAACTTTACCAACAGTAGCATCCATTCGTACATGGGTAGGGTGGCGTATAATTTTAAACGTGCGCTTTACGTAACGGGTACGGTGAGAAATGACATTTCTTCCCGATTTGACCCGGATCGTAACAGTGCCGTCTTTTTCTCCTTTGCAGGATCTTACAATTTTAGAAACACGGCCTTTATTCAAAACAACCCCATTTTAAGCGGGTTGAAAGCAAGAGTGGGCTGGGGTGAAGTCGGCAACCAGGCCATCAACATCTTTGGAAGGTTTCCCACGGTGGTGTCGAATGCTACTTATGACTTCGGAGGTGGCTTAGTACGGGGATCGGAAGTGACCCGGTTTGGAAACGAATCGATCACCTGGGAGACGACTACTCAGCTCAACGCAGGCGTAGACATCGGGCTTTTTGACGATAAAGTGACCTTGACCGTTGACGTCTACCGTAAAAACACCACGGATTTGTTACTGGATGCGACCGTACCTGAGACGCTGGCAGGACAAAATGTTCGCTTACTGGAAAACAGGGGCGAAGTTCAAAACCAGGGAATTGATCTCTCTGCTGTAGTCACTCCCATCCGTACCAAAAACTGGTCATGGGAGTCGACCATCGCCATGTCTTTTATACAAAACGAGGTCATCAGCTTGGGAGATACCCTTACCGAGCTGCAAACGCTTGGATTTGAATCCATCGACGGTACGGGCGTCAACCTGAACGTGATTGAAGTCGGAAGGCCGTTAGGGGAGTTCAGAGGTGCCAACTTTTTGGGAACCTGGAAAACAACCGACGACCTTCCCAGCGGTGTTTCAGCCGGAGACGCGAAGTACGTACTGGACGAAGATGGCAACCCGGTGATGAGCAACGTAGGGAACGGTACTCCTACCTTCACCTGGGGATTTAACAACACCGTCCGTTACAAAAACTGGGATTTGAACATGTTCTGGACCGGTGCCAGTGGGTTTAACGTTTACAATCAGGTACGTGCATCCATCGTAGGAGGCAGCGCAAGCAACCAGAGTTTGATGCATCCGGAAGCGCTCAACCTTTGGACACCTGAAAATGAAACCGACATTCCGGCAACAGGGGCCAACCTTTTCGCCTCAGATCGATACGTAGAAAAAGGTGATTTTGTCAGGTTGAGCAACCTCACCATTGGGTATACTTTCAGAAACGTAACCAAAGCAGGGTCCATTAAAGTGTATGCATCCGGTCAAAACCTTTTGTTGTTTACCGACTATACAGGGTTTGATCCTGAGTTGTCCGATCTGTCTCCAAACGGTAGACGGGATACTGACACAGGGATCGATATTGGAGCTTATCCCAACCCCAGAGTCTATACACTCGGAGTAAAAGCCAACTTTTAGTAGTACCCACTTAACAAAACAGAATAATGAAAATTACAGAGATATATAACCCAATAAAGAAGCTTTTTTGCCTTTCATTGGTCGTCATCGGGATGATGGGATGCGTGGAAGAAGATCCACTTGAAGTCAACCTGGCGCCGGGCGCATTCAGTGACCTGGTCGATTTGGAAATTGGTGTCAATGGCGTGTACTCCAAGCTAAACGCCGCCGCTTCGTGGTCGGACTTTTACATACATGCCTGGGCCGGAGATGACATGACCACGCACCCGGCCAGTAACAAGGTTTCTTTCCGGGAGTTTGATCAGTTGAATGTGACGGACATCAATCCCCGTACCAATGACAACTGGAACCGGATATACGGAACCATCTTTGCGGCAAACAGTGCCATCCAAAACTTCAATGCTTCCAGCATTGCCGGAAGTCAGGACGAGCAAAACCGCCTGATTGGAGAAGTCTATTTTATACGTGCCTTGTGTTACTCCCATCTTTTGCGCGTCCATGAGCGGGTAGCGTTGCTGACCGAACCGGTGATCGATTACAACATCCAGCTTTCAAGCAGAGAGGAAGTGATGCTGCAAATAGAACGTGACCTTCAGGAAGCCGAGTCCAAATTGCCAGCGGTCCAATCCGGATTTATGGATGCCGTACGACCCAACAGTGGCTCAGCCAAGGCTTTACTGGCCAGGTTGTATCTGGACTGGGCAGGGTTTCCGTTAAATGACCAGTCAAAGTACGCGCTCGCTGCAGCTAAAGCCAAAGAAGTCATAGACAATGCCGGATCACACGGTTTTGGTTTAATGAATAAGCTGGAAGATTTATGGTCCGTATTTAACCGTACCGTCTCAGAAAGTGTATTTACCATCGTATTTTCAGATACCGATGGTACCGCCCTCGTCAATAGAAAATACGGCATCTCCGGCATGGTAGGTGGAAGGACACCCCTTATGGACGGAGGCGAAACGAGCCTCAACGGATGGGATGAAATTCTGGCAGAGGTGAGGTTTTTTGAAGACTTCCCGGAAGGCGCAAGAAAAGAAGCGACGTATCGTACCGAGTTGGACTGGTCCAAACATCCCGATCCTGAAAGGAGGACGCCGATGTTTCAAAAAGTCGCCGGGAAAGCCAACGACGAATTGGCACCCAACCAGTGGCAGACAGTCCGCGGGGACTTTTACATGAGGTATGCCGAAGTACTGTTGATTTATGCGGAAGCAACTGGCCGGGCAGGCGGAAATGACGCCGAAGCATGGGAGGCCCTCAATAAGGTAAGAAGAAGAGCCGCAGGCTTGCCGTGGGAGGCGGCGGTCACGGCCCCTGTCAACCAACAGGATGCAGATGGGAATGAGGATGCTACGTTGCCCCAGTACCAGGACGTAACCAGTGGCGATCTGGCAGAGTTGACGTTTGAAGAGCGAAAATGGGAACTCGCCGGTGAGTGGCTCAGGTGGAGCGATCTGGTGCGAATGGATCGGGTAGCAGATGCGCTGTCCAATCGGGCACCAAGAGTGAGTACCAACCCGGACGGGCAGTTGTTACCCGAGCAAAACCCCATCATTGGCCCGATGACGAACGACAATTACTTCGTTCCCATCCCTTCGGCGCAGGTGGATCAGCTACTCGGACTAGACGATTAAACAATTTCTTAATTCAATATAGGTTTCAATTAAGCGTAGGTAACTACGGAAAAGGCGGCAGTGCTAAACTGCCGTCTTTCGTTTACTAATCTGAACTCGATTAAAAATCTCAACCTCAGCAAGTCATATTTATGGCATGTTTGTTTCAAAAATTTTGAAGAATGATGGATCCTTTTGATAAATTTTTGAAGCAAAAATGACGTGAAGATGATTTGTCTTGAAAAGATTTGATCGTGCGAAGAACCGCTGATTTCGGCATAAATTTCACCAAAGCCCTTTGAAATATCTCGATATTCCTTCAAGGCTGTGGCAAAATTTCTACTCAAAATCAAACGGTCCGCGGTCAAACCGGGACGCGTAGTCTGAGGCGAGATTTTTAATCGAGCTCAGGTTATTAGTCAACTGAAAACATTCCATTAATTTAGGTCAGAATACCAGCAACTTTAGTTTTATGCGCGTAACTCATCCATCCCTTCACATCACATTACTTGTCTTGTTGCTTTTTGCTTCAGCATGTAGCAACCCGTCAGCACCCCCTGCGACGCTTTTTCAGTCCATAGGAGCAGATGCGTCAGGCATTTCATTTACCAATGAACTCAAGGAAACCCTCACCAACAATTACTACCAGTACATGTACACCTACATTGGCGGAGGAGTAGCCAGTGCAGATTTCGATAATGACGGCAAAGTAGATCTGTTTTTTACCGCCAACACCACCCAAAACCGACTTTACAAAAACCTGGGAGACTTCAAATTTGAAGACGTTACCAGCGCGTCCGGCATCACCTACATCGAAGGATTTAATGCGGGAGTGTCCGTGGTGGACATCAATCAGGACGGCTACCTCGACCTTTACATCTGCCGTGGAGGAGCTAAAAACGTAAACGGATCGTTTAAAAACCTGCTGTACATCAACAATGGCGACCTGACGTTTACCGAGTCTGCGGAACAGTACGGGCTGGCAGACGAAAACAGGGGAATACAGGCTTCCTTCTTTGATTACGACCTCGACAACGACCTCGATGTTTACATTTCCAACACGCCCGATATCACTGCTAAAACGTCCATTGTCAACATGGACTCCCTACAGCGTGTCCCTGCTACCATGGCGACGTTTGGCTGTGACCGACTCTATGAAAATGACGGGACCGACCACTTTACCGATGTCTCGCAAAAAGCGGGATTGCTCTATGACGTAGGATTTGGCCTCAATGCCCAGGTCGGCGACCTTAATGGAGACGGGTGGCCGGACATCTATGTGTGCAACGACTTCAAGTCTCCCGATCTGGTTTACCTGAATAATGGAGACAAGACTTTCACCGAGTCAAGAAATCAACTGTTCAGGCACATCTCCTACAACAGCATGGGTGGAGAAATTGTAGACATTAACAACGACGGGGCCATGGACGTGATCACGCTGGACATGAATCCCGAAGACTACATTCGGTCCAAGACCACCATGACCATGACCTCTATCGACAAATTTCAAAAGATGGTCACAAATGGGTACCACTACCAGTACATGCACAACATGCTACAGCTAAACAACGGTGAAGGACACTTCAGTGAAATAGGAAACCTGTCCGGGATCGCCAATACGGACTGGAGTTGGTCGGTTTTGTCTGCTGATTTTGATTTAGATGGATTAAACGATGTGTTTGTTACCAATGGAGTCTATCGAGATGTGCTGGATCAGGACACCAATCGGAAGATCCTTTATTTGTTGAAAAAAAATGGAAGAAAACCCACCAAAGCAGATTTTTTAAGGTACGTACAGCTCTTCCCTCAGCAAAAGCTCCCCAACTACTTTTTTAGAAACAAAGGAGACCTCACTTTTGAAAACACCTCTTTTTCCTGGTCGGATACGCTACAGACGTTTTCCAATGGAGCCGTTTATACCGACCTGGACAATGACGGAGACCTGGACGTAGTCGTCAGCAACATCAATGATCCGGCGACCTTGTTAAAAAATACGGCAATAGAAAATAACCAGGGCCGTTCGCTTCAGGTACAATTAAGTGGCCCCAAAGGCAACCTGCATGGCGTCGGCGCGTCGGTTAGATTGGAACTGACAGATGGGACGCAGCAGACCAAACAGCTCATCAACACGTGGGGATTTCTTTCATCTGTTTCCAATACGCTGCATTTTGGACTGAAGACAACCGATCTAATCCAAAAGCTGACCGTGATCTGGCCGGACCGAAAAATGCAGGCACTGGAAACCCTACCATCCGGAAAAGTGGTGCGTTTTAGCTACGAAAATGCTGTAAAAATGGATCCACCGGCACCAATCGAACCTTTACTTACCCGGATATCTTTGGGGCCCAAACATGAGGAAATCCCATACAGCGACTTTGAAAAGCAGGTTTTATTGCCTCACAAACTGTCCCAAACTGGACCGGCGGTAGCAGTAGGAGACGTAAACAACGACGGATTGGAGGACTTTTACCTGGGAGGGGCGCATCAAAAGCCCGGAAAGGTGTATGTGGGAACGAAGAACGGGACCCTCTTGGCAACCGAACAACCTGCATTGCTGCAAGATGCTACCCATGAGGACGTCGGGGCACTATTCGTAGACGTAAACAACGACAGCTACCCGGATTTGTACGTCGTGAGTGGTAGTTATGAATTTGAGGCAGGCGATCCAATGCTGCAGGATCGGCTGTATCTAAACGATGGGAACGGCAAACTCATAAGGAACCCGAAAGCGCTGCCCGAGATGTTCGAGGCAGGATCGGTAGTCGCTGCGGCTGATTACGACCTGGATGGCGATCAGGACCTGTTTGTGGGGGGCAGGGTGATACCCGGAAAATATCCTTACCCACCAAGGTCTTATTTACTGGAAAATGCGGGCGGGGTGTTTAAAGATATAACGGACGCTAAAGCAGAAGGCATTAAGTGGAAGGGGATGATTACCGATGCGAAATGGGTTCGCCTTAACGGCACGGATTATCCCGATCTGGTGTTGGCCGGTGAGTGGATGGGCATCGAGGTGATGCGCAATCGGGAAGGGACGCTAATGCCTGATGAAACGTATGCGTCGCTTTCCAGTCAGGTAGGATGGTGGAACAGGCTGTTGGTGACCGATCTGGATGACGACGGTGATCTGGACATGGTAGCGGGCAACCTGGGACTTAACTCAAAATTTCACGCCTCCAAAGACCAGCCTTTTCGCGTGTACACGCGAGACTTTGACAGCAATGGAACGGAAGATGTGTTTTTGGTAAAGTACTATAAAGGGAAGGAGGTACCCGTACGAGGCAAGACCTGTAGCGTTCAGCAAATACCCGCTTTGGACGGAATCGTTAGTTCGTACAATCAGTTTGCGAGTATGGACATTCATCGTTTACTGGGTAGCGGCATTGAGAACGCACTGCAATACGAAGTGACGGAATTTCGTTCGGGAATTTTCAGAAACAATGGAGACGGAGATTTCCAGTTTGAACCGTTTGAAAACAGCCTGCAACGGTCGCCCATCACCGGGATCGTTTTCCAGGACCTGGATGGCGATGGAAGCAAGGACTTGTTGTTGGCAGGGAATAACTACCATACCGAAGTGGAAACCACCCGAAGTGATGCGGGCGTTGGACACTTTCTGAAAGGTAATGGAAACGGGTTTGATTACGTCGCTTCCCGTGTTTCTGGCTTTCATGCAAATGGAGACGTGCGGAACCTGGTGGCGTTCACGAAAGGAGGGGACCTGGGGGTACTTGTCGTTCAAAACAATCAGGAGTTGGAGTTTTACACCAAGCGACTTACGAACAAGCAAACAGCATTCAGTAGCGGAGCGATGTAAAATGTGACATAGATTGCACGTGATGACACATTTAAGCCAGGTGTCGGGTTTGGAAGAAAATACGAAAGCGGATGTGCTTTTAGCTTTAGCGATTTTCGGTCCTGTATTTTTTTAGTTCCCCTAGCACCACGTTTCCTCTCGGGGAAATTTCATACCCATTCGTAAGGCTAATGGTCAATCCAAGGTTTTTTAGTTTCCTGATGTTTAGCTTAAACCATTCCTTTTCGTATCCAAGCATGGTCGAATAGTCAATTGCGTACTTACCCGGTTCACGGTCCAAAAGTTCAAGTACCTTAAACGTCCAGTTTTTCACTTTACCACGCGTATCATACCTTTTTAGTTGCTCCATGATTTCGGTCATCTCCTCCTGCGAAATGGCCGTTTTTTCCCTTAACCTGAACTCGATTAAAAATCTCAACCTCAGCAAATCATATTTATGACAGGTTTGTTTTGAAAATTTTGAAGAATGATGAATCCTTTTGATAAATTTTTGAAGCAAAAATGACATGAAGATGATTTGTCTTGAAAAGATTTGTTTGATTTCGGCGTAAACTTCACCAAAGCCCTATGAAATATCTCGATATTCCTTCACGGCTTTGGCAAAATTTCCACCCAAAATCAAACGGTCCGCCCGCGCGGTCAAACTGAGGCGAGATTTTTAATCGAGTTCAGGTTCTTAACTCCATTCGGGGGTCGGCTCGTTCCAGATCAAATGCTATTTTGTAAATATCGCCGACATCTTTGAAGGCCAGCTCTTTGTCAAGCTCTTTTCGATCCTTGTATCCCGCCTGGCTGATTTCGTCATCAGATATGTCGGCGTAATCAATGAGTTTGAGGGAGGTAATTCGCAGCTGCCCAACGGGAGTCAGAAGTGTGCCGTGTTCTGTCACAGATGCGCGTGTCCATCTCCTGAAAGCGATACGAACCGCTCCTTTTTCAATTAGGTCGAGAAACTTCTTTTTAAAAAGCATCTGTTTATTTTTGACTATCAGGTTTTTCTTAATCACGAAGTTACCTGACCGCCGCCTGCTTCAATAATTGATTCCTGAATTATTCCATCTAACTTCTCGCCCAAGGTCTTTGACACACAGAGCTTTTCTTAAAACCATTGTTGCTAGGTAGTTGGTATATAAGCCACAGACCTCGGGAAGATGACCTTGCTGAAAAACCCACCCAAACTACATTACGCGAATAGGGATGGCTCGTAAAGCCGGAATGGCTTCCCGCCAGGACAGTAAGGTTGCGTTATTTCCCTGACTTGCTGCGTAATACAAAATTTTAAATTGAAGCGCATTGATCGCATGAGCAAAGGCTCTTGGCCCTCCCCGGGAAGGGTGGCTTCCATTGGCTCCCTGCGTTCCGAAAAACTCGATCAGCCTTTCTCCATTACCAACGATCAAAGGGTGGGTATAGGATGGCAGGTTGCTCACAAAATGATAGCGTTCTCTGTTTCCTTTACCTTCTTTCCATTGTTTGTACTGTTGATAATCGGCGTTGCTTATAGTAGAACTGATGATCCCGGTTGGGTGAGACGATATTTCAGGGTGGTGGCCATGTGTCAGTCGGATTCTTCCGGTAGGGAAATAGATGCTTCCGATCATGCCATTGGCTACTGTTACAAACCAGATGTTATTTTCATTGAATGCCCCCGTATTGGTTTGTAAAATGCCGTGCAAGGCGTTTCCATCAGCATTTACAGTGAGCATACCTGTTAGTTCCTCGCTGGTGACCCCGTCCTGATAAAGCTGTAAGATTCTTGTCGGGCTATTTGCGTTTTCGGTCCGTATTTGCAGGTTCAGAATGCGGGCATCGTTTTGAAAGGTTAGGAGCGCAGTCACCTCTGCTGCTGCGGCCCCATATTGATAAAGTCGGTGAAGTTGTGCCGGGTTTTGGTGGGCTTCATTGCCGATTTGCGTATCGAGAACTTGTGGTGTGGGTGCTCCGGGCACCAGTAAGATGGCGGCGATCTCCGGTGAGGTCGCCCCTGACGCATACGGTTCGGTTGCCTCATGCGGTGTTCCCGGTACCAGTGCTGCTGGCCCCAGGTTCTGATTGATCCAGTCCGAATTCCGCCCGGTGTTGTAGTACCCAAAGATAGTAGCGGCATCACTTGCAGCTAGTTGCTCATGGATGACCCGGGCATCTGTCTGCGGGTGTGCCACCGTGGTCAGCATGGCGGTGATCTGGGCGGAGGTGGCATGGTCTGCGTACAATTGACGGATGCGGCTGGGGTTTGTATTGGCCTCCGCCTGAATTTGCGCGTGCAGTACCGTCGCATCGGGTTCCGCTGCCAACAGGGCAGTGACCTCTGCTCCGGTCGCCCCATCGTTGTACAACTGCAGGAGGTTGGCAACGCTATGGGTTGCTTCTGCCTGAATTTGAGCGCGTAATGTGACCGCATTGTTTTCTATGGCTAATAGGGCAGTGAGCTGAGCCGTCGTGGCCAGATCGTAATGATACAGCCGATACATAAGATCTGCACTTTGGTTGGCTTCTTTTTTAATAAGGGTATGAATGGCTGCTGCATTAGGTTCTCTCGCAAGCATTCGTGGTAGCGTCACTCGATTGGCCCCGGCCCTGAAAAGTTGTTCTAACTTCTGAGCATTAGCGTGGACGTTTAAAAGGGCCGTCACGTCAGCGGCATCAAGGCCTCGTGCAAAAAGGTCATCTATAAAGTCCGCATTAGGGTCCAAATTAAGCATAAGAAGTATTTCAGCGCGAGAGGCACCCCTATTCAAAAGTTGTAAAATACCTCTTCCATCAGGATCTAATGCGAGTAACTGATCTATTTGAGTGGCTGTAAAGTGATGGGTATGATAAAATCGATAAATGTACCTGGTGGACCAATTGGCTTCAGTTGTAATTTGGTTGACGATGGTTTGTGCGTTGTTTTCTTGGGCCATCATACGCTGTATCTGTTGCGTACTGGCTTCATGTGTTGTGTAGAGGGCGTGGATGCGAGGACCCGCTGTAAGTGGTGCAGCCTCAAGCCCGATCAACGCAGCAATTTGATCAGCTCCAGGCTCTTTCTCCAACAGGTCAAAGATTTGCCCGGTATTGGCTCCTCCACCATACAGCGCATGTAGGTGTTGTGCGTTATGGTTCTGATATTTATCTAGTAGCTGTATGATCTGCGCATAGGTAGCCCCGTCCGTAAATAGTTGATGAATACGAGTGGCGTCATGTGCCTGTTCCACTTTCATCACATAATTAATTTCATCAGAAGTAGCCCCATCAGCATACAGTTGGCGTACGGCTGCCACGCTTTGGTTGGCTTCTGCTTGTATCTGATTGTTCAGGATGCGGGCATCATTTTGAAACGCCAAAAGTGCCGTTACGTCTGCTGCTGTGGCTCCATATTGGTAGAGCCGGTGAAGTTGTGCCGGGTTTTGATGGGCCTCGTTTCCGATTTGCGTATCGAGAACCTGCGGTGTTGGTGCTCCCGGCACCAGTAAGATGGCGGCGATCTCCGGTGCGGTCGCCCCTGACGCATAAGGCGCGGTGGTCTCATGCGGTGCTCCCGGCACCAATGCTGCTGGCCCCAGGTTCTGATTGATCCAGTTCGAATCCCGTCCTGCGTTGTAGTGCCCGTAAATGGTCGCAGCATCACTTGCGGCTAGTTGCTCGTGGATGACCCGGGCATCTGTCTGCGGATGTGCCACTGTAGTCAGTATCGCAGTGATCTGTGTAGAGGTAGCATGGTCTGTGTACAATTGAAGGATACGGTCCGCGCTCGTATTGGCTTCTGCCTGAATTTGCGCGTGCAGTACCATCGCATCCGGTTCCACTGCCAACAGGGCGGTGACCTCTGCTTCGGTAGCCCCATCGTTGTACAACTGCAGGAGGTTGGCAACGCTATGAGTTGCTTCTGCCTGAATTTGAGCGCGTAATGTGACCGCATCGTTTTCTATGGCCAGTAGGGACGTGAGCTGAGCCGTCGTGGCATGATCGTAATGATACAGCCGATAAATGGAGTCTGGATCTTGGTTCGCTTCTCGTTTGATGAGTGTATGAATGGCTGCTGCATTGGGCTCTCTGGCAAGCATCCTGGGAATAGTCACTTGGTTTGCTCCGGCTCTGAAAAGTTGTTCCAGTTGCTGAGCATTAGGATGATGGGTCAAAAGTGCGGTCACCTCAGCGGCATTAAGTCCATGTGCAAAAAGGACATGTATGTTCCCCGCATGAGGGTCCAGTGCCAGCAAGGCCAGTATTTCTATGGTCGTTGCCCCATCCCGATAGAGCCGATGGATTTTAACCGCATTGGGTTCGTGTCCCAACAGGGTCATCAACTCTGCGGATGTTACGTTCCTTGCCGTATAAAGGTGATGGATGTAGGTGACACTGGCATTGGTTTCCGTTTGAATTTGCGTATGAAGTGTCTGTGCGTCGGGTTCCACCCTTAACATGGTTGTGACCTGAGCTGACGTAGCCCCATCGGCGTAAAGCTGGAGGACGCTGGTTACGCTATGATTGGCTTCTGTTTGTATTTGCTTATCCAGGATACGGGCATCAGGTTGAAAGGTTAAAAGCGCTGTTACCTCTGCCGCTGTGGCCCCGTATCGATAGAGTTGGTGTAGTTGTGCCGGGTTTTGATGGGCTTCATTTCCTATTTGCGTAGCGAGAACTTGTGGTGTTGGTGCTCCGGGTACCTGTAAGATGAAGGTGATCTCCGGAGCAGTCGCTCCTGACGCATAAGGTGCGGTGGTTTCATGCGGTGTTCCCGGTACCAATGCTGCTGGCCCCAGGTTTTGATTGATCCAGTTCGAATCCCGTCCTGCGTTGTAGTGTCCAAAGATAGTAGCGGCATCACTTGCGGCTAGTTGTTCATGAATGACCCGGGCATCCGTCTGCGGGTGGTTCACCGTGGTCAGCATCGCGGTGATCTGCGCGGAGGTGGCTTGGTCTACATACAATTGACGGATACGGCTGGGGTTCGTATGGGCCTCTGCCTGAATTTGAGCATGAAGTACCGTCGCATCGTTTTCTGCTGCCAACAGGACGGTGACCTCGGCTCCCGTAGCTCCATCGTCGTACAATTCTAAGAGGCTTGCAATGCTTTGGTTTGCTTCTGTTTGAATTTGAGTAAGCAGCGTGGCTGCATTACTTTCTATAGTTAATAGTTGATGGATCTCTGCGGAAGTAGCCCCACGGCCGTATAATGCAGAAATGTGAGCCGCACTTTGATTCGCTTCCGCCTGTATCCTCGCGTGGATGACCTGTGCGTCTGGTTCTACACCCAACATGGTAGTTATTTGTGCAGATGTCGTCCCATCAGCATAAAGCTGAAGGATCCTCCCTACGCTGTGATTGGCTTCCGTATGAAGTTGTTGGTGCAGGACCTGCGCATTGGCCTCATGTCCCAGCAGCGTATTCATTTCAGCGGATGTTGCCCCATCCATGTATAGTTGGTAGATGCCTGCCGCCTGTTGATTGGCTTCTGCCTGTATCCTCGCATCTATGATTGAGGCATCGTTTTCTATGGCCAGCATGGCGGTGATCTGTGCGGATGTCGCTCCGTCTGCATAGAGTTGACGGATCCTGGTCGGGCTGCTCGTTACTTCCGTCTGTATTTGTGTGTGTAATACCTGCGCATTGGCTTCACCTGCCAACATCGCGGTGACCTGCGCGGATGTCGCTCCGTCTGCTACATAGAGTTGATGGATCCTGACCGCATCCTGATTCGTTTCTGCAAGCGTTTGTTGTACAAGGACGTTGATG
>JBCCXH010000081.1:0-14425 GCA_039192005.1 Bacteroidota bacterium | reverse complement strand
GAAGGTCACCGACCGGTCGCTGATCTGGAACTCCGACCTGATGGAAACGCTTGAGCTTGACAACCTCATGCCCAACGCCCTGGCCGGTTTTTTGATTCGGGGATAACCCTCAAAACCACCGCTAGCTGGACACTGGTCGCACACTTTTTGATTCCCTAAGGCCTGGTCCGCCCTTAGCGACGCTTAGCCACAGCGACGGTCCGTAGCGGTAGTTTTCAGCCTTGAAGAAAAATCTCACTCAGTACACGTTAAAGGCACTTTTTTAATCCTGCTTTATCATGTTAAAAAAATCATTGATTTACCCCTACCGAACGTCGGCCCGGCCTACGTGGCCCGACCTAAAGGGAGCTCCATTGATTTTTTTGCCTTTCCCCTTTAGGGGTGCCCGACTAGGGATTTGGGTAAGAAAGGCAAACATGACATAGAAGTAGGATTAAGGTTTGAAAATTTTAACCGGATACCGGTTTGATAAATGCCAAATAATAGCATGGTGAAAAATTTCCTTTACATCATTGGTCTTCGGCAATGCTAAGCTGATAGTGTCGGTCGAAGCATTTTTGCCTCGACCATTCAATGCCGGGAGATGGCGTGTCGTATTTCACTACTGCCTGGTCCTTTCAGTTAAGATTACTCTACCTTATTTAAATGCACATCCATTTGAGGGAATGGAATGTTGAGGCCCTCGGCTGCAAATCGTTTGTAGACGTTTTCATTCATATCGAAAAATACGCCCCAATAGTTGGCTCCCTCTACCCAAACGCGTACCACGAAGTTCACGGAGCTATCCGCCAGTTCTGAGAGGGCGATGAAAGGCTCAGGGTCTTTCAAAATTCGTTCATCAGCCGCGATCAGGTCCAGAAGTACCTTTCTGGTTTTTTCTGCATCATCACCATAGGCCACGCCAAACGTCCAGTCGACACGTCGTCTGGGTTCAGTCGAGAAATTGGTCATGGAAGAGTTGGCAAGCTGCCCATTGGGGATGATGATGGTTTTGTTGTCTGGTGTTTTCAGGTAGGTATTGAATATTTGAATGGTATTCACTACCCCGGCATATCCGGCAGCATCGATAAAGTCTCCTACTTTAAAAGGCTTCAGGATGAGAATGATCACGCCTCCGGCAAAGTTTTGGAGTGTGCCTTGCAGCGCCAGCCCTACGGCCAGCCCGGCGGCTCCCAAGATGGCCACAAAGCTGGTGGCTTCCACCCCGATCATCCCAATAACAGAAACGATGAGCATCACCCGTAGGATGGCACCTATCAACGATTTCAGAAAAGGAGCTAAAGACGGATCTACGTTTCGTTTCTCCATGGCCTTGCCCATGCTGCGGATGATGATCCCGACGATCCATAGCCCAATGATCAATGTGACAATGGCCAGTACAAGAGTGGGGCCATGTTTCCATACCAGGTCGATGAGTTGATCGGTGTACTTGGTGGCTTCCTGCGTTACTTCGTTCATGATTGTTTAGGTTAGTTATGAGCGTTCAAAATAGTGGATAATGATCCAATACCGAAGAATATGTGATGGTTTATTTATCAAATGCCATATCGGATTTCAGATTCATTAAAAGTCCTATTTTTGTTGGATTCGAGAAAACACATTAAACAGATCAACATGCGAGAACTGAACGATATCCTTTCCCTGATAGATAGCTACATTGGGAGCTCAGCCTGGTTTCCCTATGCGTTATTGGGAACCGGTTTGTTCTTTACCATTTACTTAAAGTTTCCACAAGTCAGGTACTTTCGCTTTGCCATCAGGGTACTGAAGGGAAAGTACGATAAATCAGGTGATGAAGGGGATACCACCCACTTTCAGGCCTTGACAACGGCCCTTTCTGGTACGGTAGGAACCGGAAACATCGCCGGTGTGGCCCTTGCCGTGCACGTAGGCGGCCCTGCAGCCCTCTTTTGGATGCTGATGACCGCGGCAGTAGGTATGTGTACCAAGTTTGTAGAAGTGACGCTCTCGCACAAGTACCGTGAAAAAGCAGCTGACGGTACGATGGCCGGTGGCCCGATGTATTACATGAAGAACAAGCTAAACATGGGGTGGTTAGCAGCAATTTTTGCTGTGGCAACCGTCCTTTCTTCTTTTGGGACCGGGAGCCTGCCGCAGGTCAATAGCATTGCAGCTACCATGAATGCGACGTTTGGTCTGAACAAAATGTTAGTAGGAGGAGTACTCGCGGTCTTATTGGCTTTAGTCATCATTGGAGGGATCAAACGGATCGCTGCCGTTACGTCACGGCTCGTTCCAGCCATGGCATTGGTATATTTCATCGGAGCTTTTGCTGTTATTTTCTACAACATACAAAACATTGTGCCTTCCTTTATCTCGATTTTTACCGACCTATTTACCGGATCGGCTGCAGCAGGAGGGTTTTTAGGGGCTTCCATCGCATTTGCCTTCACCAAAGGCGTGGGGAGAGGCCTTTTCTCGAATGAGGCCGGGCAAGGTAGCGCACCGATTGCCCACGCTTCCGCCAAAGGACACGAACCCGTATCCGAAGGGTTGGTGGCGATTTTAGAGCCATTCATTGACACCATCATCATTTGTACCATTACCGGGTTGGTATTGCTATCATCCGGCGTGTGGAATGAGAAATTGGAAAACAGGTTCGATTATACCGACATGCAGATCCTTTCCGGGGTTTATGATGACGAGACGGCGGAGGAAAAAGCAGCACTGTATGGCCACATTAGCGGAGCGTCAACATTGGAAGTATTCAACGGCGAGTTGAACGTAACAAATGGAAAGATCCAGAACGATGTTTCATTTATTCATGCCAATTCACTTGCTGAAAACGTTGTGGTAAAAACCAAAGACGGAGACTTACTTACAGGTAGTGTTAAGGTCACCAAGGGTAAACCGGATAATCTGGACCTGGTGTTTGAAGGAAGTTCGTTGATACACAGTGCGCCATTGACGGCGGTCGCCTTTACACGAAGCTTTTTTGGAAATTTTGGTCAATACATCGTCTCGATAGGGTTGCTGTTGTTTGCTTTTAGTACCGCCATCAGTTGGTCGTATTACGGTGACAGGGCGATGACGTTCCTTTTTGGCTCTAAATCGGTAAACTACTACCGGGTGGTCTACGTGGTTGGTTTTTTTATTGCCTCCTTCGCAGACACGACCATTATCTGGACCCTTTCCGGGATTACCATCGCCGTGATGACGCTACCTAACTTAGTAGGCATACTCATTTTACACAAGGACATGAAAGATACACTGGCCAGTTTTTGGGATGGATTCAAAAAAGAATGGCCCGATGAAAAGACACCTGAATAAGTTCAGGTGTCTTTTTCTTTTTTCAATATTTTCTGACTCGCCACCATCAATCAAGCGGGGTGCCTGTAGATAAGTAGAAGTTGTCTACTATGACCTCATGTGCGATCCCTGCTGTTTGATGTCGGAGAGACAAGCTCAATAAGGTCATTCTGGATGGATCTGCGTTGAAGTTACCAACGTTGCTTCGGAAATCGGTGACGGGAAGTGAGATGTTTTCCTGACCATCGAACGTTAAATCGACTGTATTGACCCAGTTTCTCAAGGTACCGTCTTCGTCTTTTGCCTGGAAGATGACGTACAAGATGCCATTGGTTGCTTCGGCTTTGATATCGAAATTGAGGTACACATCGCTAGCTGAAAACCCTTCTAAAACAATGCTGTTGTCTATTTTTCTCGTAAAGAAGGAGCCGATTACTTTGTTTTCATTTCGGTCCGTACCTTTTAAGTGATACACCTTACTGGTATCACCCCCCACGACCCCATTGATTTCAGTGTCTGTTCCATCGTTCCGGCCAAACCAGATGTTGGATACGTTGCTTTCTTCAAAGTCTGAGATTTTCACCACTTTCCTGGAAACGGTCACTGGTCGTGCCTGGGTAATGCTAATGGAATTTAAGTAGAAGTCTCTTCCGTTGGTGTTTTCCGTAAGATCCGTAATGCGTACATAAAGCTCGTCACTTACCGCAGTCGTACTTAAGGAGATATCAAAGAAATCACCGCTTACGCGCCCTTCGGTTTTGAGCGTATCCGTAAAAAAGACCTCATTCGTGTGGTGGTTGATCAACTCAATTTTTGCTGCGACAAACAGGTTGTTTGCACCTCTCCTGGCACAATTTACCAGGATGTTAAGGTTGGATCCCGAGTTTGCATAGAAGTGTTGGCCGATCACCCCGGTTACGGCTTTGTTACCTCCACTAAAGGCGGCAGAAGTTTCATTGCCCCAACTAGGGTCCACGTGAACGTTTCCTTCATAGTCCCAAGCAGCAAAGCGATGGTCAAACCCTTCGTTGCTCAATAAACCATATCCGACAGATGCGTCCGGGTTACCTATTCTGATCAGCTTGGTGCCACCCAACCCGGAGGCTATGGCCAGGTAGCCATTCTGATAATTTACTTCGTTGATGGATTGAAAATCTCCCAACTCCAAACTTCCGACCAAGGAAGCCTCCAAAGCACCTGCACTTCTTTCTATTTCCAATAAATAAACAGACTCACCAGCAGC
This sequence comes from Bacteroidota bacterium, assembly GCA_039192005.1. Lineage (GTDB taxonomy): Bacteria > Bacteroidota > Bacteroidia > Cytophagales > Cyclobacteriaceae > Ekhidna. The sequence goes on along the minus strand of JBCCXH010000081.1, from coordinate 9,912 downwards.
TACGTACCCAATGTTTCCCTCCACTGATATGCTATTGGCAAACAGGTCTGCTCCGCCGCCATCAGGAAGTGGTACGTTTAATAAGTGGCTTCCGGTCGCTACCTCGTAGATATGAACACCTTCGTATCCACTAGCGACATAAATCAAACCATCTGAGATCGTAAATCCTGACTTAGCACCTTCGCTATCCAGGCCACTGATGGAAATTTCGTTTTGAACGGAAAAATCGTTGGTGTTTATGACTGTTAGTGTTCCGGGATTAGCACTTAAAACGTACGCAAAATTGTCATCCACTTCTACCCATCGGGCATCTTTGATGGGAAGGTAGTCTAGTCGGATATTTTCATTGAGGTTGAAAATATGAAGTCCACCACCATTGGACGTAGAGGCTCCTTAGGTGATGAATAATTGATTACTTGATTTGGCTACACAAGTTGCCAGGTGACCACCTACGCTCCTTCGGGTCAATTGAGAAAGATCAGGTGTAGTGTTCGTTAGAGCGATCGCATCAGCAAATGCTACCGAGTCACTGTCAGGAGACCCACCGGCATAGTAGATGCTTTGGTCGGAAAGAAACACCATCGAAATGTCCGAGCGGTCGTAGGCTAGTTGGCTCACCAGCGATAGCGTTTCTCCATTTCTGGAAATCAAGTCTACTCCTCCACGAAAGTCTTCACCAATGTAGTTGTAACTGACGGCGATCAGCCCATCTGCAATATCTACAGACGTAGCCATGGTTTGCTCGTTGCGGATTTTTGGAGGGTCGATTTCTGATACCAATGTCAGTTGGTATGCTGTTTCGACTCTTCCTGATTGAAGGCCTCTCACGGAGACGTTTTCGTTCCTCTCGTGAAATCGATCACTGAGAACGGAAGCGTCACTAATTACTTCAATGCCATCAATGTATGGACGGACCTGAAGATCGTCTGAGTTGATTTCATCCTGGCATCCATAGGCCAAAGCGATTAAGTAGAAAAGGGGTAGTAATTTTTTCATCGTTTAGATTCATTATTCCATACAAAGCTGGAAATGAATGAACCTGATGATGAGCGTGTATTACTGGTTCTGAGAATTAAGGGAAATACTTAAAAAGTAATGTAGCGTAAAACAAAGACTTTACTTTATCTCACAAAAAGAAAATCAAATAAACGACACCAAACGTAATCACATATTTAAGCAGATAATAAACGAACTTATTTTTCTCTTTTAATTTTTTGGCTACCAACCTCACCTGATATAGGTAATGAAATGCCTTGTTCAGGTTTCCGGTTTTATCTGTTTCCATATTTGGCGAGGCAGATGAGGACATGATAAACCAGGAGAAAAACTTGTTCCAAAGCCTTACAGGCCATGTATAAACGGGTCGCTCCACATCACAGAAAAAGATCAGTCGGTCTTTGTCCGTTTCATTCTTTGCGAAATGAAGATAGGTCTCATCGAAAAGAACCGCTTCACCATCTTTCCAGTAGTACTCTTCGCCATCTACGTCGATGAAACATTTCGGATCATTGGGAGTCACCAGGCCTAAGTGATACCTCATGGATCCGGCATAGGGATCCCGGTGTTTAGGTAGTTCGCTACCTCCGGGTAATACCACGAACATTGCCGCCTTGACAGAGGGTATGTTTTTCATGATCTCAATGGTTTTCGGGCAATGCTCCTGAGAAGAGGGATGAAAATCATTGTACCATTTCAAATAGAATCTTTTCCATCCCTTTTTGAAGAAAGAATTGAATCCGATGTCATTGTAACCATCCGAGCGTTTGATCATCTCGGACTGCTTGAGCTTGAGCGCCTCGTCTCTAATCGTTTCCCAATTTTCCTGAATAGGTGCGAGTGCGGGCATCAGCTTCAGATCAAGGTATGGTTTCTGAGGAAGTTTCGAGAAAAGGTAAAGAAACACATTGATGGGAGCCATCAGTGTAGAGTGGTCAGTCAATTGCCGAATGAACTTAAATCGAACTTTCCCTCGCAAATGGATATAGATCGCCGAAAGGATGATAAAGTAGAGTACAAACATTCTCGGCTGTAGGAAAAAATCCAATGACAACATATCGGTTTATTCTTTTAAATGAGCATGCAAAACTATACTAAGGCCGATAACCACAAATAAAAATGACTGTTCATTTTTCGGTTGTATTAGCTTTCACCTCATCCTAATTTTGAATCATGACAACTTTACCAGGTTTTCAGGAGATGTATGAAGCGTTGCTAAGGCGTGATTCTTTGTATGAGGGGATTTTCATCGTAGGCGTGAAGACTACCGGGATATTTTGCCGTCCAACATGTCCTGCGAGAAAACCCAAAGCCGAAAATGTAGAATTCTTTTCTAATGCCAAAGAAGCAATAGCTAATGGGTACCGTGCTTGTAAGGTTTGTATTCCCATGAAGATGTACGGAGAAAATCCCGAATGGTTGACTCCCTTGCTAAAGCTTGTGGAAGGCAGCCCGAATAAGAAATGGAAAGATTTCGAACTCACTCAATTAGGCTATAGCCCGTCGAGAGTAAGAAGGTATTTTAAAAAGCAACACGGGATGACGTTCCAGGCTTATTTACGAATGAACCGGATCAATGATGCATTCATGAAAATTAGAGAGGGATACAACGTAACCCACACAGCTTTTGAAAATGGCTATGATTCACTAAGCGGATTTTCAGAAACGTACAAAAACATAACGGGTTTTTCTCCTGGAAAAAAGGGAGATGTGATTACCATAAATAGAATAACCACCCCACTCGGCCCCATGATGATTGGGGTAACGGATGACGGGCTTTGTTTATCAGAGTTTACCGACCGTAAGATGCTGGAACGACAAGTTGAGGTGTTGAAAAAGAAGTTAAACGCAGGGGCGATTACAGGAAAGCATCCATTGATCGATCAGGTACGCTTTCAGTTGACGGAATATTTTGAAGGAAGCAGAAAACAGTTTGATCTTCCGCTCGTTGTGCCTGGCTCTGACTTTCAGCATAAAGCCTGGAACGCTTTAATGGAAATTCCCTATGGGATGACTCGGTCATACCAACAACAGGCCCATGTAGTAGGAGATATCAAAGCAGTTCGGGCTGTGGCCAGGGCGAACGGAGAAAATAGGATTGCTATCATCATTCCCTGCCACCGGATCATCGGAGCGGATGGAAGCATTGTAGGATATGGAGGTGGTGTGCAAAGGAAGCAATGGTTACTCAAACATGAATTTGAAAACCAATAGTTTTGAAACTATTGGTTTTCAGTTGAAGCAACTTCTTTAATCGCTGAAGACGTTATTGTCTGTTTCGTTAAAGTCAGCGTCTACTGGCACTGGCTCTTCAAATCTAATATCTGCCTCCACATGAGTTGCCAATAGATCTTCTAGCGTCTCCTGCCTTCTAATCAGATGAGCATTTCCATCGAAAAGCAGGACTTCCGCCGGCCTCAATCTGGAATTATAGTTGGAAGCCATTGTGAAACAGTACGCACCTGCATTTCGGAACATGATGAGGTCTCCTTTCCTTACTTCAGGGATGATTCGATCCATTGCAAATGAATCCGTTTCACAAACATAGCCCACGACATTATACACCTTATTTTCTCCATCCGGATTGGAAAGGTTCTCTATCTCGTGATGTGCATTGTAAAACATTGGACGTATGAAGTGATTGAAGCCCGTATCCAGTCCAATAAACGTACATGAAGTCGTTTGTTTTACCAGGTTTGTTTTGGCTATGAAATAGCCGGCGTTGCTCACCATGTATTTCCCAGGCTCAAATTCAAGGGTGTACGCTTTACCTTGTCTTTTGCAGAATTCATTGAATGACGCACCGAATTTTTTTCCGAAAGCGTCGATATCCGTATGAAGATCCTCTGCCTTGTAAGCTACTTTAAAACCACTTCCAAAATCAATGTGGGTAACGGTATCAAATTTTTCTACGACACTAAAAACGAGTTCAGCCGCTTTGATAAATACATCCGCGTCCAATATATCCGACCCGGTATGGACATGGACCCCCATTACATTAATCCCTAGTTTTTTTACGATTCGCTCAATGTTGGGTACCTGATGAATAGAAATACCAAATTTTGAGTCGATATGACCAACGGAAATATTCTGATTCCCTCCAGCCATCAAATGCGGGTTGATTCTGATGTAAATGGGAAGTTGCGGATGATTCATGCCGAAATATTCGAGCATGTGAAGGTTATCGACATTGATTTTTACCCCTAATGAAATGGCATCTTCATACTCCTCAGTTGAAATGTTATTTGGAGTGAAAAGAATGTCTTCAGGATCAAATCCCGCCTTTAAGCCGAGCTGCACTTCTTGTATCGAGACGCAATCCAGTCCTGAGCCCATCGATCGAAAAAGTTTCAGGATGGTAATGTTATTAAGGGCTTTGCAAGCGTAATGAACCTTTAATTTCTCTACTTTAAACGCATTAACGAATCGTTTATAGTTGTCCATGATTTGGTGTGCATCATAAACATAAATTGGTGAGCCATACTTGTCTACGGCTTCCTTCAAGGCTACCCTTTCCTGAGCGGCTCTCTCCAGAGCGGCTCTCTCCGGAGCGGCTCCTTCTAAGCTTGCAGTTTCCATTTTTAATTAATTATTCAGTTTATAAAACAAAAAAGCCGAAGTAGATACCCCGGCTTAAGTGTGTAATATTTTAATAGGCAGGGTACCTACTCAGTTCCCAGTCCTTTCTTTTTATTCAATATTGTCGCTTCTGCTAACATTCCAGATGCAAGGATAATAAAATTATTGGATTTGGAACGACCCAACGTAGGCTCCCGTGATTTTTTCTCCATTTCTTAACGTCACATCAAATACCATAGTAAAATCAGGGCTTGCTCCGGAGATGGTGACGGTGCCGCCTTCCATCACACTTGAAGCACCCGTGTCTACATTCGTAAAGGTTCCGCTGAAAAAATAATTATCGAGAGGGACGGTGTCTATCACAGAAAGAAAACTGAACGTGCCGGTTTGAAACTGGTTCGGACCAAATGAGGCCGCTCCAAAACTGACAACAAAAGAGGCTGTCGTTGAAAACAGAAAACCTCCTGCAGAAGAGGTATTTAATGTGGCATCGGAAATACCAATCGTATACTGATAGTGTGTTCCTAAGGAACCAATGTCTATGATCAACCCTTCCGTTCCGGTAAAGGATTGGGTTCCCACAACAATTTCATTGGGGACATTTGGAGGAGTGGCGTCGTCATCATTTCCGCATGATGACAGGACAAAAAGACTAGCGAGAAGGAGTAGGTTGAAAGCATGTATTTTTTGCATAATGATTGGGTGTTTATGTTTGTAATAAAGTTAATAGATAACTCTATTATAAACACGCCAATCATTTGGCAAAAGCGACAGCTCTCGTTTCTCTGATTACCGTAACCTTGATTTGACCGGGATACTGGATGTCTTTTTCTATTTTTTGAGAGATGTTAAATGAAAGGTCTCCTGCCTGTTTATCATCCACACTATCAGCGTCTACCAATACCCTTAGCTCCCTGCCAGCCTGGATGGCATAACATTTATTGACTCCATCGAAGTTAAGTGCAATGCTTTCGAGATCCTTCAGGCGTTTTAAATATTGTTCCATGATCTCTCTTCTGGCACCTGGCCTGCTACCAGATATAGCATCACATGCCTGGACAATAGGAGAGATGAGTGAAGTCATTTCTATTTCATCATGGTGAGCACCAATCGCGTTGCAGACTTCTTTATTCTCTTTATATTTTTTTGCAAGCTCCATGCCTAAAATGGCATGAGGTTTTTCTGGCTCATCGGGCCATACTTTTCCAATATCATGGAGTAAACCTGCTCGTTTTGCGAGTTTCGCATTTAATCCAAGTTCGGATGCCAACGTTGCACTAAGGTTGGCTACTTCTCTGGAATGCTGTAATAAGTTTTGCCCATACGAAGACCTGAAACGCATGCGACCAACCATTTTGATCAGCTCTGGGTGGATGCCGTGAATTCCCAGGTCAATGACTGTGCGCTCTCCCGTTTCCACAATCTCTTCATGTATATTCTTCGTTGTCTTGTTGACGATTTCTTCAATTCTCGCCGGGTGTATCCGGCCGTCTTGAACCAATCTGTGAAGCGATAATCGGGCTATTTCCCTTCTCACAGGATCAAAACCTGAAATAATGATGGCCTCAGGGGTGTCATCAACGATGATTTCAACACCTGTAGAGGATTCCAGCGCGCGAATGTTTCTTCCCTCCCGACCAATGATTTTTCCTTTAACATCGTCACTCTCAATATTAAATATGGAGACAGTATTTTCAACGGCGTGCTCTGTCGCAGTTCGTTGGATCGCCTCAATCACGACTTTTTTTGCCTGCTTAGTGGCAGTCATTTTTGCTTCTTCAACAATTTCTTTGATATGGGCAGAAGCATCCGTACGAGCTTCGTCTTTCAGCGTCTCCATCAACTGATCTTTGGCTTCAGTCATAGAGAGGTTGGCTACCTTTTCCAGTATGGAGACTTGCTGGCTTTTTAGTTTTTCATATTCATCTTTCCTTTGTCGAGCAATTTCCATTTGATTTGCCAATGTTTCCCTGAGTTGGTCCAGCTCATTTTCCCTCTTCCTGTTTTGGTCGGTCTGCTTATTTAAATTAGACTCTCGGTGTTTTAGCTTTTGCTCATTTGTAAGGATGATGTTTTTCTTTCGATTTGACTCTTCTTCGAAATCTGATTTCAGTTTAAGGAAATGTTCCTTTGCCTCAAGTATTTTATCTTTTTTGATGCTTTCTGCATTTACTTCAGCTTCCTTTATGATAAGCTTCGCTTGCTCGCCGGCTTCTAAAATTTTCCTGCCCGCAATCTTTCCCTGCAATACTTTTCCGATGAAGAATCCTACTGCCAGTGATGCAATGGAACCTATTATAAAAAGTGTGATTGAATCCATGTGTTATTTGTATTTTCATCAAATAACATGATAATCATAGGAGCTTTATGACTTCAAAGCGTATCGGAAATGAGTCTGTTAAGTTTGGTAACCTCTCTCAAAGCAAAATCTTCTGAGGTTTCTGCTGACTCTTCGTTCTTAAGTTTTTCAACTACACAATCAAAGGCAACCATTGCTACCAGATCCTGTATATCGTCTATGCCAAACTGGTTTTGATACGATTTTATTTTTTCGTTTAATACTTTCCCTGTTTTTCTTATTCTTTCTTCGTCTTCCGCTTTCACCCTCATAGGGTATTCCCTATTCCCAATCCTGATTTTTATTGATAGCTCAGCCATTTGGTTATCGTTTATTTTTCTGCCAAATGGGCAATGCAATTATCTATCTCCCTGATGTAGCCTTCTATCTCATGTTTCAGCATAGCTGACTCTTCCTCACTGACTATCATGCTATTCGCAATTTTACTTATTTTGATTTGATTTTGAAAGTTATCTATGTTAGTCTGTTGACGTTCAAGTTTAGCTTTCAACTCATTTCTTTCATCTTTAATTCGATAAAGATCTTCTTTCAGTCTCTTGTTTTCGTTTAATACCAATTGAATCTTACGCTCAAGGTTTTGCAGTTCACGATATAGTTGTTCGTTTGGCATTTATCTGCGGATGATGGCTCCAATCTGTTTTTCATAAACATTCATTAAGCCATTCATGCTCTTATCGATTTGTTTATCTGTTAAAGTTTTGAATTTATCCTGAAGAAAAAAACTAATTGCGTAAGCTTTTTTACCTTTTTCTATTTTATCTCCTTCATAAACGCTAAAAAGATTAATTCGTTTAAGGAATTTTCTTTCCTGCTTAAATGCGAGTTCTTCAATCTCTTTGTAAGAAATTGATTTATCAAGAACGAGGGAGAGGTCTCTTTTTACCTCAGGATACTTGCTCATTTGCTCAAAAGCAATATCAGATTTGTATAATTTCAGGATCACCGGCCATTCAAGTTGACCATAGAACACTGGTTGAGAGATGCCAAACAAATCAAGGAGTTGTTTTTTGAGTAACCCTACGGTCCCTATTTCTGTCTGTTCCCTTTTGATACTGATTCCATAATCGAAGAGTTCATGGTTTTCCAGTGGTATGATCTCATATTTTCGAATGGCGGCATACTGTAAAATGGCAGACACATTGGAACTTAAGTCATGGAAACTATTGCTTCGACTAGTCGAGATCCAGTTTTCTTCCATCGTTTTTCCCGTCAAATACATGGAAAGCCATTCCTTTTCGGTATAGCTATCAGTGGTCTTATGATAGGATCTGCAAAACTCGAAGAATTTAAGGTTTGGATTTCTTCGATTGATGTTGTGAGAGATAGACTCCAGTGCAGTGTAGACTGGAGATGATTTCATAATCGCCAGATCTTCGCTTGAAGGATTAAGCATGGTGACTGGCTCTCCGCCCAATGGCACTTTCTCATAATACTTTGGAGAAGTAAGCGAATTAGTTAGTATCTCAGCATATCCTTTTCCTGAAAGAAATTTTGATAAATCTTCCTGAATGCGATAAGGTTCATGAACTTTAAACTCAGCCAGATAGTCAGAAGAGAAATGATTATTTAGCGGGATTTCATTGAACCCGTAAATCCTTAATACCTCTTCTACCAGGTCTGCCGCTCGGGTTACATCACTTCGGTAGAGGGGAACAATGGCTGTAAACCCATCATCATCTACATTTTCTGTCTTGATATCCAGCCAATTAAGTATTTCAAGGATGCGCTGATTGGGCAAATCCATACCTATCAGCCAATGAAAGTGCTTGAAGGTGATTGGAATTTCTTTTGGTTGTATCTTCTCCGGGTAAAAATCAATTAGTTCCGAAGCCACATACCCACCGGCAAGTTCAAGGATCAGTGAAGTAGCTAATTGGATAGCGTTTATTGTTGCTTCCGGATCGGTGCCTCTTTCATATCGAAAGGAAGCATCGGTGGAAATGGTATGACGTTGCGCAGTTGCGCGAATGCCGTCAGCGGTCCAGTAGGCGCTTTCCAGAAAAATGTCCGTGGTTTTTTCCGTAACACCAGAGGTTAGTCCACCTAAAACACCGGCCATACACATGCCTTCTCCCTCCGAAGTACAAACCATCAGGTCTTCCGAACTCAGCTTTCTTTCTTTCTTATCCAGTGTAGTAAAAGGCGTGTTTTCTTTTAATGTCTTCACAATTACCTCATTTCCTTTTACTTCGGAGGCATCATAGGCGTGCATCGGTTGGCCTATAGCATGCAAAACATAGTTCGTAATATCTACTACATTATTGATGGGCTCAAGTCCAAGTGACCGGAGTTTCCACTGTAACCAGTCAGGAGAGCTTTGAACTTTCAGTCCTCTAATAGTAACTCCGGAGAACCTTGGGCACCTTTTTGCGTCTTCTACGGTGACAGAGATTGGTCTATCTTCTTTAACCTCAAATGAGTTACTTTTTGGTAGGGTAAGTTCCCTCATGAAGAACGCCTTTAAATCTCTCGCAGTACCCATGTGAGAGGTCGCATCTCCCCGGTTAGGAGTCAGGCCTATTTCTATGATGTAGTCTTCACCGGTTTCAAACAATTCAATGGCAGGTGTGCCATTAGGAAGTTCGGTGTCGAGAATCATTATTCCATCGTGACCACTCCCAAGTCCTATTTCATCTTCAGCGCAGATCATGCCTTCAGAAACCTCGCCTCTGATTTTTGCTTTTTTTATTTTAAATGGTTCCCCGTTTGTGGGGTAAATCGTGGAATTTACGGTAGCAACAAGTACTTTCTGTCCCGTTGCAACATTAGGTGCACCACAAACAATGTCTGACCATTCATTTTGACCAATATCAACTTTCGTGACTTTTAGTTTATCAGCATTCGGGTGTGGATCACAACTCATTACCTCGCCAACTGTAACTCCTTTAAGTCCACCGGGGATTTTCTCTATTCGCTCGATATGTTCTACTTCAAGCCCTGTTTGCGTAAGAATTTCCCCGATTTCTTCCGGGTTTTGT
>JBCCXH010000080.1:0-14505 GCA_039192005.1 Bacteroidota bacterium | reverse complement strand
TACCCATCCATCAAATAACCAATGATTTCCTTGAGTACATTCATCATTTGGAGCAAATGAATGTTGAGGTAGCAAGTGAATTTATACTAGTGGCAGCTACGCTTATGCGGATAAAAGCCAAAGTCCTGCTACCCCGGCCTGTTGTGGATGAGGAAGGAAATGAAATTGATCCAAGGGAAGAGCTGGTGAAGCACTTGCTTGAATACAAGAGGTACAAATCGGTAATTTCTACCTTAAATGAGATGGAAAAATCAAGGCTGGACCGAGAGAAGAGAGGCAACTTATCGAAAGAAATCAGGCAGCTGTCCGAAAGCATTAATGTGGAGGCCGAAATGCAAGACCTTGACCTGTACAAGATGATGAAAGTATTTCAAAAGGTACTTCAACGTTACGAATTCGAAAAGAACAAACCCATCCACCGGGTGGTACAATATCCCTACACGATTGAAAAACAGAAGTCCGCATTGATGGAACGTCTGATATATGGTAAGAGGCTGGCTTTTACTGACCTCATCCAAGAAAAACCAGAGAAAATACTGGTCATCTTCAATTTTCTGTCTATTCTCGAATTACTTCAACTTAAACAGATTGTCATTCATCTGGGAGAAGGGTTCAATAACTTTTGGGTAGAACGGAAGGACGATAGTGGGAAAGCTCATGAAATTCCTTTAGAAACTTCATGAGCTAGTCTTTAATTAGAATCTTTCTGTTTGCGAGAAGAAGAAACTCGCCTCTATTTGTGCATTTTCATCAGAATCTGATCCGTGAATGGCATTTGCTTCTATTGATGTTGCGAAAAGTTTACGAATGGTTCCATCTTCAGCTTCTGCCGGGTTGGTTGCGCCAATCAAGGCTCTAAAATCCGCAACTGCATTTTCTTTTTCCAGTACCATCGCGATAATTGGATCTGAAGACATATAAGACACCAAATCATTATAGAATGGACGCTCTTTGTGTACTTCGTAAAATTGTCCCGCCCTCTGAGTATCGAGTTGAGTCAGTCTTGCTGCTTTGATTTTGAAGCCTGCTTCTTCAATCATTTTGATAATCGCGCCGGAATTTCCTGCTGCAAAAGCATCCGGTTTGATCATGGTAAACGTAGTAATACCTGCCATCTTGAGTAATTTTTTTCTTTCTTCAGTTAGATAAAATTCGCGCAAAAATAACACTATTCGTGGTGTATTCACTGAAAATGAATGTTTCCCAAATGTTGCTAAATTTGTCGCTTTCTTTGCCAAAATGGCTTCATTATGAAGGATGCTGCGTCTTTAAGGGACTATTTATCAAATCCCCGAAGAATTGTAATTACAACTCATGCCAATCCAGATGCAGATGCGCTCGGCTCTTCTTTAGGATTGTTTCATTTCTTACATGGAAACGGACACCACGTAGATGTGGTGGTACCAACTAGTTATCCTGACTTTCTTAATTGGATGCCCGCAAATGAAAAGGTGATCAATTACGAAGACGATCAAAAGGCTGGTGACGAACTCCTTTCTCAGGCAGAACTGCTCTTTTGTCTGGACTTTTCAGGTTTCAACCGCATTAAGCTTATGAAAAACCAGGCAATGAAGGTCAACGCAAAAATTGCCCTGGTAGATCACCATTTGAACCCGGAAATCACCCCAGCGTTTGATTTTTGGAATGACAAAGCTGCTGCTACCGCCGAGTTGGTTTATGATCTTATTGTTGCCCTGGAAGGCAAACATGCGATCAACAAAGACATTGCCGAGTGTTTGTATGCCGGCATCATGACAGATACTGGCTCATTCAAACATTCTTCTACTACTTCCAAGATCCACCGGACCGTCGCAGATTTGATAGATCTTGGGGCTGAAATAAATAAGGTAAGTCGGTTAATTTACGATACAAACTCCCTCAACCGATTGCAATTTTTGGGGTATGCGTTATTGGATAAATTAAAAGTAGATGAAAAAGCCAGGGTTGCTTATTTTGTTATTGAGGAAAATGATTTTAAAAAATTTCGACTCAAACAAGGAGACACCGAAGGGTTAGTCAACTATGCGTTATCCATTCAAGACATTGTTGTTGCCGCCATTATCATACAAAAAGAAAGCGAAATAAAGTTGTCCTTTAGGAGTGTAGAGGATTTTGCTGTCAATAAATTCGCAGAAGAATATTTTAGGGGAGGTGGTCATAAAAATGCAGCCGGCGGCGCGTCTGACCTTTCCCTTGAAGAAACAGAAAAGAAATTCAAATTACTGATTGATCAAAACGTACTAAATACCAAAATCTAATGAAACACATTACCATTCTATTCTTCGTTGTTTTACTTGTATTTACTTCATGTAGCCAACAAAACTCGTTTACTACAGAAGCAGGAACAACGGTTACCTATCTTGTCAAGGGCAGTGGAGACCTCCCTGTAGATTCCCTTGTAAGTCTTTTTAATCTGAAATACAGCACCGAAGACGGTAAGGTGATTAAAGAGGCAGACAGTGACAACCCCATCCCTTTGAAGATTAATACAGAAGACGCCGCGAAGAACGGTGAGTTATACGTGGTGTTATCAAAACTAAAAACCGGAGATAGCGTAAACTTTGGTCTGGTGGCTAAAGATCTATTTGCCCAAACCTTCAGAGCCCCTTTACCCGACTCCATCGCTCCTGAAAGCAAAATCCAATTTCAGGTCAACTACCTGGAGCAGGTTACTGAAGAGGGTTATTACGACATGATGGCGGAAAAACAGAAAAAACTAGACGAAAAGCAATTGAACATTGATCTGGAAATTCTGGATGGTTACTTAACTGAGAATAACATAGAAACACAAAAGACAGAAAGCGGCCTGAGATACGTTATTACTAAAGAAGGATCAGGTGCGAATGCAGAAAAAGGACAAATTGTCAAGGTAAACTACGCTGGTAAACTATTAGATGGCCCATATTTTGATACCAGTATTGAAGGCGTAGCTAAAGAACAAGGGTTGTACCAAGAAGGAAGACCTTATGAGCCGCTTGCTTTTGAACTTGGCCAGGGCCGGGTAATCAAAGGCTGGGATGAGGGCATTGCGCTATTAAATCCTGGAAGTGAGGCTACGCTTTACATCCCTAGTACGTTAGCTTACGGAAGCAGAAGTGCCGGTCCGATCATCAAAGAAAATTCCATATTGGTTTTTGATGTAGAGCTTGTTGGTGTAGAATAATTTATAACATTTATGAGATCATTTTTTCTTTGTATTGCAGTTTTTGGAGCCTTCGTGATGGGTTGTGGTGATGGGAACATTCAGGTAGTTACCGATCCGACAATCCAGAGAAACCAGGATATTCAGATCATTGAAGATTTCCTTGCGAGTGAAGGGTACACAGCAGGTCAAATAGACACTACTGCCCTTGGCGTTCGCTTTGTCATCCTTGATTCCGGTTTCATCGATTCTACAGAAGTAAAAATTGATGAGAGTGATATCGTGGAATATGATTTCATAGGTAGGCTAACTGACGGCGCCCTTTTTGATAGTTCGATATCCTCTGTTGCTGAGGGAACGGATGTGTTTGATGCCGAACGTGTTTATTCACCATTCCAGACGGTATATACCGAGAGCGGATGGTACATAAATGCTTCTCAGAGTTTCCTGATTTCAGGTTTTCGAGACGGGGTCACCAATACATTTAGTGACATGGCAATAGGGGGCCGATCTCTCATTGTGATGCCTTCAGACTTAGGTTATGGCCTTGCACCTCCGATAGGGTCCATTATTCCTCAAAATGCCGTATTGGTATTTGAATTTCGTCCGGTCCGAATCAGAAAACAATGAAAATTTATTTTGCTTCTCACAACCTAAACAAGGTTAAGGAGATTGCATCCATTGCACCCGAAGGAATCGAAATACATGGGCTGGACGAATTGGGTGTGGATCAGGAAATACCGGAAACGGGCGAAACTCTGGAAGAAAATTCCAGCATCAAAGCTGAATATGTTTTCTCAAGATTCAAGCTACCCGTTTTTTCTGATGATAGCGGCTTGGAAGTAAACGCATTGAATGGAGCGCCAGGGGTTTATTCCGCTCGCTATGCCGGCCCCGAAAAGGACCATGACAAAAACATGAATTTGTTACTTGAGAACTTATCGGGTAAAACAGACAGGTCCGCGCAATTTAAAACAGTCATCACTTTTATTGATCACTCCGGGAGCAAGGTTCAGTTCTCAGGTACGGTTGAAGGAACGATAACATTACACAAACAAGGCTCCAAAGGGTTTGGCTACGATCCTATTTTTCTTCCTGACGGAGCTGATCGCACCTTTGCCCAGATGACCCCAGAAGAAAAAAACGCACGCTCTCATCGGGCAAGAGCATTCGAAAAACTGGTCACACATCTTAACACACTAAAATGAGTGCCCCTATAATCGTTGGAGTTGCGGGAGGAAGTGGATCAGGTAAGACCCTTTTTATTCGTAAGCTGGTAGCGCGTATTCCAGATGTGTCCATTCACTCCATGGATAACTACTATATCAACAGGGAGCTGCAGCCAAAAGATAGGGACGGTATCGAAAATTTTGATACGTTAGACTCAATTGACCGTTCAAAATTCATTCAGGATCTTCATTCATTGGCACGAGGGGAATCCGTAGTTCTGGAAGAGTACAATTACAATAACCCGGATCACAAAAGAAAGCAAATTGAAATCAAAAGTTCACGCGTCATCATTGTAGAAGGCATCTTCACTTTTCACATTGAGGAAATTCGATCGCTTTTAAACTTAAAATTATTTATCGAAGCTCCCGATTTTTTGATGCTCAAAAGGCGGATCATCAGAGATGCTGAAGAAAGGGGCTACGACATCAATGACGTGCTTTATCGATTTGAACATCATGTGACTCCGGCTTTCAAAACCTACATTGAGCCTTCCAGAAAGTGGGCAGATGTCATCATTCCCAACCATCACAACTTTGACGTGGCTCTTGAAGTGATAATTAGTTACCTAAATCCGTGAATTGAGGTACATTTGTACTCCTTTCATGAAAAAGAAGGTTTCCATATCGTCAGGCATATCAGTAGTCTTCGGATGTTTTATTGCATTAATCGTATTGACTCAATCAGTACAGACTGTGCAATATCAAGCGGATGAGGATACTGAGCAGGAAAGTGACGGAGCGAATTCTGAAGAAAAAGTTTCTGTCGTTCAGCCAGAAGCCATACCTAACTCTACATCATCCGTTAGTCTGGAAGCCTCCACTTATTTATTGGAAGAATTAGAATACATGGAAGCATCCGATGAAGAGACCAACTCTTTTCAACAGGTGGTTCAACGTATTCAAAAAGCAATAAAAATTCTATTTCGGAAGATAATCTCTCCAAATGCCCCCTAGGCATTAATCACTTAGTTACCGCCACCCTTCTTTTAATTTTTAAAATTCTCAAACACCGGAAGTAATCCGGATAAACTAATCATGAAAAACAAAGGATTTGTTGTATTCTTAACAATACTAATTTCGCTTCTCTGCATCTACTATCTTTCTTTTACATTTATCGCACAAGGGATATCCAATGATGCCAGCACGCAGACTACTGATGTGGATGGAAACATTAATGTGGTAGAAAAACAACGCTACCTGGATTCTATCTGGAATGAGCCTGTTTACAACCTATTAGGCATTAATTACACCTACAAGGAGATTAAAGAAACGGAACTTAACTTAGGCTTGGACCTTCAGGGAGGAATGCACGTCACACTGGAAGTTTCTCCTGTAGATATTCTTAAAGGACTGAGCGGAAACAGCAAGGACGCTGACTTCAATGAAGCGCTGAACCAGACTAAAATCAATGTCAAGGGAACGCAACTCAACTTCGTTAGTGAGTTTTACAGCGTCTTTAAAGAGGGTGCGCCCTCAAAGAATCTTGCACAGATCTTTGCAACTGCCGCAAACAGAGGTAGAATCAGCTTAAATAGTACGGACGACGAAATACTGGAGATTATCAACACGGAGGTAGAAAGTGCGATCGATCGGTCTTTTAACATTCTTAGAACGCGAATTGATCGATTTGGTACGTCTCAACCCAACATCCAACGGCTTCAGGGTACAGGTAGAATTCAAATTGAGTTGCCAGGAATAGATAACCCGGAGCGTGTAAGGAAACTGCTACAAGGAGTGGCAAAACTAGAGTTTTGGGAAGTACACCAGCCTCAAGATGCCGTACCTATTCTCACTTCTATCAATGATCTGATCTCTGCTGAACTTAAGAAAACAGCTCCTGAAGACCTGACCGAAGATGAGAAACAAATCAGCGAAGACCTCAGCTCTTTACTTTCAGAGGATGGAGAAGGACTGGATGAGACAGATAGTTTAAGCCTGGCCTCAGAAGACTCTACGGCATCTTCACAACTGGATTCTTTATTCACTCAAAACTCCGTCATCTTTACCGCCTTACAGCAAGCAGCAGGTTATTCAGGGTTTATTTATGACGTAAAAGATACCGCCAAAATCAACCGTATTTTCGAACGTGACGATGTACAGGCTTTGATCCCCGGCACCATGAAGTTCTTATGGGACGTCAAGCCAAAAGACAAAGGTGAAAACTTAACAGGACCAGATTTACTGGAGCTTTATCCTATACGAACCAACCGTACAGGAAAAGCCAGTCTGACCGGAGAAACCATCGCAAATGCTTCTTCAGGACTTAATGAACGAGCGGAGCCGGAAGTGACCATGCAAATGAACTCATCAGGGTCCAGAACGTGGGCTAAAATGACTCGTGAAAACATCAATAATAGAATCGCCATTGTTTTGGATAATTATGTTTTCTCAGCTCCTAATGTGATCGGCGAGATCCCTAACGGAAGCTCTTCCATATCCGGTGGATTTGAAGACATCGATGAAGCTAAAGACCTGGCCAATATTTTGAAAGCAGGTTCGCTTCCCGCACCGACTACCATTGTGGAGGACGTTGTTGTTGGACCAACACTGGGTAAAGTAGCCCGAAACCAGGGCCTTAACTCCATTTTATTTGGGCTGATCATCGTTATTCTTTTCATGGTGATCTATTACGCTAAAGGAGGATTGATTGCCAATGTCGCGCTCTTTTTCAACGTATTCTTTATCATGGGAATACTGGCGCAGTTTGGCTCTTCACTCACGCTTCCTGGCATTGCAGGTATTGTTTTGACTTTCGGTATGGCCATTGATGCAAACGTTTTAATTTTCGAAAGAATCAAGGAAGAGCTACGCAATGGCGCCGGACTAAAGGCAGCAATTTCTTCAGGCTACAAAAAAGCGTATTGGTCTATTTTCGATGCCAACCTCACCACGCTTATTGTAGGCTTGATCTTATTCTGGCTGGGACAAGGCCCTATTAAAGGATTTGCCATTACGCTCATGATTGGTATCGCATGTTCTTTCTTTAGCGCCGTATTCATTACCCGACTGATCATTGAGGCTTTTTCAAGAAAAGGAGATAAATCAAAACTCTCTTTTGCAAATGCATTTTCTAAAAATGCGCTTACGGGTTTGAAAGCGGATTTTTTGGGTAAAAGAAAATTGGCCTATTTTTTCAGTATCATCTTTATCGGTGTAGGAGTAACTGCGATGTTCACAAAGGGCATTTCCCTTGGAGTAGATTTCAAAGGAGGGAGGTCTTACATCGTGGCATTTGAAGAGGCCAGGGATGAAACCGATGTGAGAAATTCGCTGGCTAATTATTTTGAAGGTACAGGAATCGAGGTAAAGACATTTGGTTCTCCGGAGATCTTGAAGATCACAACCAGTTATTTGATTGATGATGAAACGGACGAAGCAGATTTACTTGTAAAAAATGAATTAGTAAAAAGCTTAGAAGAAACAACAGGGCTGAGCTACATTGCTGATGATACGAACCTAAGGGAAGGAAACTTTACCATTTCAAGCTCATCTAAAGTAAGCCCGACTATCGCGGATGATATCAAAAACTCTTCCTGGAAATCCGGAATTTTAGCGCTTATCTTCATTTTCATCTACATCGTTTTCCGATTTAGAAAATGGCAATTTGGTTTAGGAGCAATTGTCGCACTTTTTCATGATGCGTTATTTGTGCTTTCCGCATTTGCGATCGCGAATGTATTTGGAATTTCCTTTGAGGCGGATCAAGTGTTTGTTGCAGCGATCCTGACCGTTATCGGATACTCAATCAATGATACGGTGGTCGTGTTTGATCGAATTAGAGAAAACATGGGCGTTAAGTCCGGGTCTGAGCTCATTCAGGTATTCAATGAATCGTTAAACAATACGATTAGCAGGACTTTAATCACGTCAATAACGACACTTATTGTCGTCATTGTACTGTTTATTTTCGGTGGAGCAGTACTGCAAGGGTTTTCATTTGCACTACTGGTTGGAATTTTAGTTGGGACGTATTCTTCCATTTTCATAGCCACTCCTGTAGTCGTTGATCTGAACAAAAAACAGACTAAAGCTTAACTAGCAGACGCTAATTCGCAAAAAGGGCTTTCAACTACTGGAAGCCTTTTTTGTTTTGATTCTTTTAAATTTTATCTTTATCTTTAATTAATTGATCGCATTATTTTGCCACGTTTTGTCTATTACATATTTGTCGCTGTAGGTTTCGTCGTCTTTTTTCAGGTGATTGCCAATAACTTTTACGACGAAATTGGTTATGTACATGATAACCCCGTTAAAGAACAGAAAAAAACAGTACCTCAACTGACACTTGAAAAAATCGACTCGCTGATTGACAAAAGAATAGCGGAAAGGGATACGATCACACTTGAAGTAGTTTCCTCCGGTTTTTTACAGTCCGTCAATCAGAGGTCAGGCAACAATGGATCAAAAACGTACCCCACCATCCAAGAAGACATTACTTCTTCCAGCAGTATCGAGCGGGTCATTTCCATTTCCAATCCCAATCTTAGTGATCAGGAATACTTTGAGTTTTTAAAAAGGGAATACCTAAAAGAAGCGACCAGAAACCTACCGGAAGGAAGGGCCAGAACGGATATGGTCGTAAGATATTACAAGCACAATGCCGATGGAGGAGGGATCTATAAACTTAAAGAGTTAAAATATTACATCCATGAACGCGCTGTTTCAGACCCTGGACTAGCAAAAATTCCAAGTAATGCGCTTTTTTATGGGGACAATATTAAAGATGAAGACATAAAGATTGTTGCCTATACCTTAATGGAAAACGGCATTCCCATTAAAACGATAGAACCCTCCCAATATAGCAAGGATTGGAAAGCAAACTCCATAGAAATCGGTGCAGACTCTTCGCTTCTTGACGCAAAAGCACTTACCCTTGGACAGGTAAGGTCTTTTATTCACTAATGTTGCTACCACAGAAAAGGACGCATTAAGTAAATTTGGTAGCACCTATTTACAATACATCTGAATATTTCATTCGTTACTTTAGAGGGTTTACCTTTGGGTTACCTGATCACAAATCCCTGGTATCCCTGGGTGTTGATTTGGTCGTGAACTACCTCATTAACAATTGCATGTACAGGACCTTGCTTACACCACTCAATCATCTCCATTACCTTTTCTTCGGCTCCTTCCACTTCCGCATGAACGGTACCATCGGCTTCGTTTTGAACCCACCCGCTGAGGTGTAAAGAGTCGGCCATCTTTTTAGTAGATGCCCGGTAGAACACCCCTTGAACTTTTCCTGAGATGACCAATCGGTAGCAGACCATTGTAAGATGTATTGGTAGTAGGCTTTGAAATTTTTATCCTTCTTCCGCCACTACCTCTTGCACTTCAGGAACCATTCTTTTCAACAGGTTTTCGATTCCTGATTTCAGTGTGACAGTAGAAGAAGGACATCCGCTACAAGAACCTTGTAACAACACCTTTACGGTCCCTTCCTCAAAGGAATGAAAGGCAATGGCCCCACCATCCATCTCTACTGCAGGACGGATGTATTCTTCTAAAACACCCTTAATTTTGGTTTCCGTATCATTTCCGGTAAGCTCTTCGTCTAGTGTTTTTTCTACCTTCTCAAGAAGTATCGGCTTGTCCTCGTGGAGGTATGACCTGATGAACTCTTTCAGTTCATTTTTTACCTCAAACCAATCAATTGCTTCTTCTTTAGTGATGGTGACGAAGTTGCTCATATAAAAAACCCGCGTTACATACGAAAACTTTTCAAAGATCGCTTTTGCCAATGGAGCCTCTTTAGTTTCTTCAACAGAGGGGTAATCCCTGCTCACGCCTTCAGGAACCAACATAAAGTTGGCAACAAATTTCAATGAGTTAGGATTGGGATTAGACTCCGTGTAAATCGTAACTACTCTAGTGGTTTCTTCCATAATACACTACTATTTCTAAAGAAACCACAAAGATGCATGCATGGTTCTTAATATGATGTCTTAATTTTTATTATTGCTCATTGAGTTCTCCCTCTGATGAAGCAACCAACGTAGCGACGGTTGCATCCCCTGTGATGTTCACGACTGTTCTACACATATCCAAAATGCGATCTACAGGAAAAATAATCGCAATCCAGGCCGGGTTCAGGCCTACCGACTGCAAAACAATAATCAACATGACCAGTCCTGCACTTGGGACTGCTGCCGCGCCGATGGATGCAAGCGTCGCTGTCAGTACGATAATTAACTGCTGGCTCAGGGTAAGGTCTACCATGTGCAACTGAGCCATGAAAAGAACCGCCACCGCTTGCATGATACTGGTTCCATCCATATTTACCGTTGCTCCAATCGGGAGCACAAAACTTACCACGTTTTTTGATACCCCTAAGTTTTCTTCTACACATTCCATTGTAACGGGCAAGGTTGCTGCACTGGAGCTGGTTGAGAATGCCAAAAACTGTGCAGGACTTATGTCTTTCAGAAAACGCTTGTAAGACATCTTTTTAACGAGGAGCGATGCGATCACCGGATAAAAAGCAAAAATCATAAAAGCGAGGGCGATAAACATGGTTACAGAATAAGACCCCAGGCCAATAAATATTTCCAGCACTTCGGATGGACTATTGGCCATTTTTGCAATGACTCCTGCCAACAAAGCAAAAACAAAATAAGGTGCTGCTTTCATCACCATATCTACCATCTTCAGAAACACGGTGTTGATGCTATTGATAAATTCGACTACCGGTCTGGCCTTCTCTCCTACTACGGCAATGGATATTCCAAAAAAGATGGCAAAAAAGATGACCTGAAGCATCAAGGAGTTATTGGAAATCGAAAGAACGAGATTTTCAGGAACCATCTCTACAATAAACTGAAGCGGAGGTGTGTCCTGGCTTGATTCCGCTCGCCCCTTCATCACTTCTACTTTTTCATCATTTACTTGCTCTTCTCCTGCTAACTCCCGAACCAGAGAAGCATACTTAGGATCGTTGAGCAAATTGATGTTGTCCTTTATTTCTACACCCTCTGTCTTTTGAACCCAGAGTTCGTAGGAGATCCGGTTCTTGATACGCTGCTCCTCATCCAGGTGGGTTCCGGGCTTGATGACATTGACCATGAGAAGGCCTACGGCTACCGCAATGACGGTGGTGGTTAAATAAAATGCCAACGTTTTGGCTCCCATCTTTCCAAGTCGGGAGATATCACTTAACCCAGAGATGCCGCTTATAATAGAAAACAACACAAGAGGAACGGCGATGAACTTAAGCATTCGGATGAAAATGGTCCCGAATGGATCTATCCAATTGATCGTGAATTGATTCCAACCAAGCGCACTGGAAATGAATGCGTAAAGAATGCCTAAGATAAGTCCGATGATAATCTTAAGGTGTAAGGGTAGGTTTTTCATGTGTATAGTTTTTGGCTCTTGGCACTTGGCTTCCTGCCTGCCGTAGGCAGGTTGGCATTGGCAACTTAAGAAAGAACAGCTTTCTATTCATCCTTGATTGGCCAACGTGACCAGGTATGCCTGCTGCTTACGCTCATTTCGTGCAAAATGCCTTTGAGGCCTTATAGCCTTAATTAATCACGCAATATATTCGTTTGTGCCAATAAATAGAAATCTGCTAAGACGAGAGCAGACATGGATTCAACGATGGGGACAGCGCGCGGCACCACACAAGGATCGTGTCTTCCTTTCCCTGATACGGTTACTTCATTCCCCTCTTTATCTATGGATTGCTGATCTTTCATAATGGTAGCGACAGGTTTAAAAGCAACCTTGAAGTAGATGTCCTCCCCATTGCTGATTCCTCCCTGGATACCCCCTGAATGATTTGTTTTAGACCTTGCACCCTTGGCAGTTGTTTCCATTGCGTCGTTGTGTTCCGACCCTTTCATTTGTACTCCATCAAAACCGCTTCCAAGCTCAAATCCTTTTACCGCATTGATAGAAAGCATGGCATATCCCAAAGATGCATTTAGCTTCCCAAATAATGGCTCCCCTATTCCGACAGGAGTCCCTGTTATAACACCCGTAACAACACCTCCTATTGTGTCCTGATTTTTTCTTACCTCGTCAATGTAATCAAACATCTGACTGGCCATTTTAGGGTCCGGGCATCTGACAGCGTTCTCTTCTGTTAGGGACAGGTCCAACTCTTGATACGGTGTTTCTAGCGCTAAATGCCCTACCTGAGAGACAAAGGCTGCACAGGTGATCTTTTTTTCTTTAAGTAGCAGTTTAGCTATGGCACCCGCCGCAACCCACCCCGCAGTGACTCGTGCAGAACTTCTTCCCCCTCCCCGGTAATCTCTGACGCCGTATTTTCTTTCATACGTAAAGTCTGCATGAGAGGGTCGAAACACGTCTTTAATGTGACCGTAGTCCTTACTCTTAGCATCCGTATTTCTAATTAGTATCGTAATGGGGGCTCCCGTAGTCTTACCCTCAAAAACACCTGATAGCAACTCAAACTCGTCTGGTTCTTTCCTTTGAGTAGTAATTCGAGACTGGCCGGGCTTACGCCTATCCAATTCTGACTGAATAAAACCCGAATCTATGGTGATCCCTGCCGGACATCCATCCAGCACAACACCTACGCCAGGTCCATGGGATTCACCAAAAGAGGTGATTCTAAAGAGGTTACCAAAACTGTTGAACATGTAACTTATGCTGTTTTTCTTAATAGAAGGTAAAGCGATACTCCCATTATCGCGACGGCGAAGATATTCACAAACCAGTTTATCCAGTTGCTTTTATTGAGTGAGCCGAGTGAATTATCTACCGATTGTATTTTGTCATAAAAGTCACCTAAGTCATTGGAGGCGATGTACTGATTTTTCCTACTCTCTCCTGTTACATTTAGCGTTAACTCAGACATGAGCGTGTCGTACTTTTCCGATGCGGGGTTGAAGTATATCCAGCTGAAATAGTCTCCTAATTCATACGTGCCAGGCTCATTTGGAATGGCGTAGAAATTAAAACTTTTTGTCCCTCTGACCGTAGAATTGCTCTTATTAATGTTTTGGCGAACATTGGGTGCGTAAAAATCAAAAACATCTTCTCCTGAAACCACTGGTGCCTCCACCGCACTGATGTTTCCTTCCCCCACAACAGTGAAATCGTAATTAAAACTTTTTCCCGTTTCCAGCTCCTCCGTGGAAAGGTCTTCTTTTAATCGGTAATTACCCACAGCCACTTTTTCTTTCATGGGGTGGGGTGGGAGGTCCACAACCTTTACCGTTTTCTCTCTTGAGTAAAAAGTCTTGTAGTCTTCTTGTCGGTTTCGGCCAAAAAACGAGCGCTTCTTTGCCATTTTGTATTTTATCATTTTTAAACCGACGCTTGGAAAAGTAATGTCTTCCAGGTTGAGTGGATAGAAGGTAGCCTGATAGATTCTAAAGCGGGTATAGTTTTTTCCATTTAGCTGAACGGACTCTCCATTGATGTTGTCAATGTTAAAGCTTTCTTCCCAGCATGAGCTAGGTTTTAATTGTTTCACGAGTTCGGTAATCTGAGATCCTAAATCATAAAACCGCATGTCCGCCTCATTTGAAGCAGCGACATAAAATGCGAGTGTTGCGGTAAATCCTTCACCAACAAAAACTTCCTTTTTGTCTGTGGTTATCGACAAAAAAGCATCGGCTTTGACATCAATGAATTCAGTAGGTTCGTTTCTTCTACCAAAAAAGTCTTCAAACGGATCGGAGTCAAATACGCTGTTTCTTCTACGACGTTGAATGGCCTCTCCCACTTCAAGGAGCGTTCCTTCAGACGTCGCCTCTTTTCCATTTATCGTCATTCGGAACGGGGAAAGACGAAACTTTCCCTGCTTATTAGCCTGATAGTTCTGAGTCAAACTTTGCGTAGAAGTCATTTGCCCATTCACAAAGCTTGTGGAGGAAGAGGAAGAAGTACCTCTTTTTGTAAAGCCATCTATGTCAGGAAACGGGGAGTAATTCTTTAGCCGATCGTTTTCTACAGTGACCGTTATCGTAAAATATTGATTTATTCCAATTTTCGATTGTCCAAGTTTGATAGATACGTTTTGAGCCATTATATTTATCATAAAGGCTGAAGAAAAAATGAAACTTAGTATAGATGTCTTCGTTATGCACATATCGAACCTCTTTACACTTTGTGTTTTATTTAGGATCAGGTTTTTAATCCACTCAACGTCAAAAATAG
>JBCCXH010000079.1:0-14509 GCA_039192005.1 Bacteroidota bacterium | reverse complement strand
CGTACTCACGGATTTTTACGTCTTCAATCAAAGAATCAAACCCAACAGTAAACTGAACGGACGGGTAC
This sequence comes from Bacteroidota bacterium, assembly GCA_039192005.1. Classification (GTDB taxonomy): domain Bacteria; phylum Bacteroidota; class Bacteroidia; order Cytophagales; family Cyclobacteriaceae; genus Ekhidna. The sequence continues at coordinate 14,441 of JBCCXH010000079.1, read as the reverse complement.
TTCTTGAACAGCCTGTTTCGAAGACCAAAGAGATCCGGCTCAAACACTACGAAAACAGTTTTTCATTTGATTTAAGACGTAAAAATCCGTGAGTACGCCTTTAGCCTTTTGTTGGTTGTCTTTGATTTCGTCTGGAAAGAAGACGTTGAACCCATTCACGCCACCAAAAATCATTTCTCCATTCGCTCTTTTTACACTGGCAAGTTCCTGAAATTCATGACTTTGAAGTCCATCGTTGATGTCATAATTGGTAAATGTTTCTCGTTTCGGGTCAAACCGGGTCAGCCCTTTATTCGTAGAGATCCAGAGGTTTTGATTGTCATCCTCCTGAATGGCTTTTATAACGTTATTGGCCAACCCATCTTTTTCTGTATAAGATTTAAACACTCCTTTTTCCCGGTCTAGTCGATTCAATCCGCCCCCAAACGTTCCGATCCAAAGCGTGCCGTTGCGGCTTTCGTAGATGGGAAGGATGTAGTTGTGACTCAACGTAGTCCTGTCGTATGGATCGTTTTGGTAAATGATGAAATCAGGTTTTTCACTATGAGCTTCTTCTGGCGTTAGTTTACAAAGGCCATCTCCTGTCCCCAACCAAATGTTGCCTCTGGTATCTTCAAAAATGTTACGAATGATCTTTGAGGGAAGGTTGGTATTGTGTGTACCGATCTGAAAAAAGTTGTGTCCTGATAGTTCCGTGTTAGGGTCCCAGCGATACACGCCATTGAAATAGGACCCAATCCATATGAACCCCTGCGTATCCTGAATGATGGAAAACGCACCTCCCCGGATACCTGGCAGGGAGGAAAATTGCGTGATACTGGAAGGTTCAGTAATATCTTTGATAAAAAGAAAGGGCTCCTTTTCACATCCTGCCAGTAAAAAATGACGACGGTCAATTTCTACCTCAGCCATCGTAAACACATTTAACGAACGTGTAAAATGATCAAAGGTGTTGCTGGTACTACTTTTACCCGTGGCAAGCATGTCGAGGCCACCCCCTTCGGTGCCTATCCACAGTGTTTTATGACTGTCTTCATAAATAGCTCTTATTTTATTGTAGGTAAGACTCTTGGGGTCAATGGTCTTTTTTACATGCGTGAAATTCTTGCCGGAAGGATCAAATTTATTCAGGCCGCCGCCGTTCATTCCAATCCAGATGATGCCCATCCGGTCTTTGTAGATGGATTTAATCAGGTTTTTATTCAGGCTGCCCGGGTCTTTGACATTTTCTTCAAACCGGGTTTTTAAAACAGGCTCTGATTGTTTTTCAGAATTATTTAGTAAGTAGAGGCCGTTATCCGTGCCGGACCAGATATTCTTTTGATTGTCAAAACAGATCTTTTTGTGTAAACCATCGAGGATTTTTGAAAAACCGTAAGGTTTTTCACCAGTTTGATAATACAACCCATGTTTGGAGCCTAAAATGAGTGCTCCCGAGCCATCCTGAGTGATGCTATTGATGGAATTTTCGGTAAAAAAAGAAGAAGACACACGGACCTGTTCATGCTCGCGTGTATTCATGAGTTGATAGAGGCCATTCATGGTTCCCAGCCAGAGGGTGCCGTTTGGTTCTTCGTGCAAGCAGTTGACGTATGTAGGCAAATGGTTTCCCTGATTTTTTGCATCTACATCTATACGAATGAATGCATTTTTTTTAAAAGGGTCTTCTGATAAGTAGCGTAGGTTTAAGCCATCAGAAGTTCCTACCCATAACCGGTTAAAACGATCGATATGCAAAGCGTTTACATAATCGTTGCTCAGGCTGCTATCGGTAGTTGCATCGTACTGGAAATGTACAAATTCTTCCGTTTTTTTGTCAAACCGGGCCAGTCCTTTTCCTGTCGTCCCGATCCAGATGTTTCCGTTCCGATCTTCATCCAGAGCAGCGATCAGGTTACTTTTAATTGAGTGCGGGTTCTCCGAATCCGGTCGGTAGATGGTAAACCTATGTCCGTCATACTTGTTGAGCCCATCGTGAGTACCAAACCACATGAAGCCTTCACTGTCCTGAAAAATGCAATTCACGTCATTTTGTGAAAGGCCATTTTCTGTAGTAATGTGCTCAAATCTTACTTTGTTTTGTGCCTCACTTTTTAGGAAGGGGATGGTTAGTAAGAAAACGAATGGCAGGTACCTATTTAGGTAATATGGGGATTTTGCGGACATTGATTCATGGGGTTGAGTTGTTTTTTTTGAGTGAAAGAATTGAATCCGTAGGTTTCAAATCAGTTGGGGAAAAGATTAAAAATTGGTTTGTTTAAGGACTCATCACATCATCGTATTATAAAGGATAATTAATTCCGCTACTCTTAATGATAAGGAATTATGCATTAAAAATCCACAGTGATATAAAAAAAGCTGCAAATACTATTTGCAGCTTTTAACGAATAAAAACAGACTATTGATAACCGGGATTATGGCTAAAGTTTTGATTAAGGTTCAACTCATTTTGAGGGATGTCCAGGTACTCTCTACCGGGCTGGTAAGCACCCACTCCTCCGCTACCAGATTTGATACCCGGTACATCTACAATCCGCTCTTTGACCATGCCCCAACGCAGTAGATCAAAGTACCGGGACCTTTCCAGTGTAAGTTCCTTTACTCGCTCATCCCTGATATCTTCCATGGTCATAGAAAGGTCGAATGGAGGCATGTCTACTCGCGCCCTGACTTCATTGATGGCATCGACAGCCGCTTGATTGGCGGTGCCATTGTTATCCATAATTTCTGCTTCTGCAAACATCAGTAGCACATCCGCATACCGGATGATGCGAAGGTTGTTTCCTGAGTTGTGAAAATTGGCCGTAGTTACACCACCTTCATCAGCAGCCAGGTATTTTTTTCCGTAAACCGTCGTATTTCCTGCAGGGTAGACTTCCTGATAGGTTTGCCCTTCGTAAATCGTTGAGGCAAGGACTTCTCCCTCGTAGGTAGTCGTCTCTGCTGTATTGAAAAACAAGGTACTAAAGGCACGTGGATCAATTTCATTGTTAATGGTACGTTCATCTAAAAACAGGTCCAGTGCCCACTGATTGATGGTCATTCCATCCTGTCCGCTAAATTCCGGTGCCGGCGCAATATCAGGGGTGAAATTATTGTCCCGACTAATGCCGGCCTGATCTCCGCCCCATGCCTGCATGTCATCGTTTAGAAACTGGATTTCAAAAATGGACTCACTGTTGTTTTCAGTAAGCGTACTGAAATTATCTCCATAGTCTGCTGCCAGGCTGTAGGTCCCGGAGGACATGACTTCTTGAAATGCTGCCGAGGCCAAATCCCATTGTTGATTGTACAAATAGACCTTACCCAGCATCGCGGTAGCAGCACCCGATGTGGCCCTACCTAGATTCACGGCGTCCCATGAAGTAGGGAGTAAGCTTTTTGCCTGCATCAGGTCAGCGATAATTTGATCTCTCACCACGTTAGGGTCTGCTTGTTCCACTCCGGTGATATCTTCCAATTGCTCTACCGGAACCGTAATAAGTGGTACGTTTAGCCAATTATTCAATAGGACAAAATAGTTATATGCCCTAAGAAAGTATGCCTCTCCCATGATGTTGTTTCGAAGCTCGTCACTAAACTCAGGATCTTCGATGGTTGGTACATTGAAGATGACTTCATTGGACCTTGAGATACCAAACCAGGCGACTCTCCAGATCCGGTTGACAAAATTCTGTTCTGAAGTGCCAGCAAACCTGCCGGGGTTGGTTCTGGCAGAGGTGCCATTTGGATTCACTACATCATCACGGTAATCGGAAACGAAGATTTCTCCCCGACTGTAGTACCAGATATCTGTAAAAGGGCTGTAGGCGCCTATGATACCTTTGATTGCATCCTGTTCATCCTGCCAGAATGTATCAGGGGTGAGTGCGTTCGGATTGATGTCCTGATCCAATAAATTTTTGTCGCAACTTGAAACGGCTACCAGTAGGATCGACAGGGTAAACCATAACGTTTTCATTGATAATAATTTCATATTCCTTTGGTATTTATGAGTAATTAAAATGATGCCTGAACGCCAAAGCGATAGGTTCGGGCGGTGGGATAAGCAGACTCGTCCACTCCGGTATTGAAGATGTCCTGGTTGTTTCCTCCCCGGTCTCGGGTTCCTCTACCAACCTCTGGATAGTACCCGCTATACTCCGTGATCGTAAAAAGATTTTGGACAGATCCATAAAGCCGAATTCTTTTGAAGCTTACATTGGAGATGGGTAAAGTATATCCGACCTGAAAATTTCTAAGTCTGAAATACGCCCCACTTTCTAAAAGAAAATCAGACATCCTACGATTGGTGCCCGGGTCCAGAAGGGTGCTTCTTGGGATATTGGTATTCGGGTTTTCCGGGGTCCATGCTTTTACCGCATCTGCCAGGTAGTTGCCTTCCGTGTCGAAGTACCCACGGTAGATGTTTGCATTTAAAATTTCATTTCCGGCGATACCATTGAAGAAGAAGCTGAGGTCGAAATTTTTATACTCGGCAGAGATCGTTAACCCATACTCGAAATCAGGGATAGAGCTTCCTAAAAATACTCTGTCATCCCCCGTTAAGACCCCATCTCCATCGGTATCCTGAAACTTGAAGTCACCTGCTCCGGCTCCGTCCGTTCTGCCATCGTCAATGGCCTCCTGATCGGACTGGTAGATGCCTACCACTTTATGCCCGTAAAATGAAGCGACCGGTTGTCCAACATCTGTCAGGGTACCATCCAACCCATTGGAGGTGAATCCGCCACCAACGATTGGGTCGGGAACTCCCAGCGCAGTGACCTCATTATCCAATACGGTGAAATTTCCTGTGACGTTAAAGGTGAGATCGCCTATGCTGTTTGCGTAGGAGCCTAAAAACTCAAAACCTCTGTTGCGAATGGAAGTGGCATTTCGTACAATTCTGTTTCTGAACCCTGTATAAAATGGAGCGTCAACGTCTGCAAGAATGTCCTCGGATTCTTTAGAGAAATAATCCATCGTTACCTGTAGCCTGCCATCGAGTAAGCCAAATTCTAATCCGATGTCCAACGTGGTCGTGGTTTCCCAGATAAGGTTAGGGTCCGATCCCGAAGTAATGGCACTACCCGGTACACGTTGCTGGTTTTCACCAAAAACAGCTTCGCTGTTAATGTTTATTGTTGGGATGATGGCATAAGCAGCTACATTATTAGATCCTGTCTGACCATAACTAGCTCTGAGTTTTAAGTCGTTAATGGGTTTGAAACCTTCCATGAACGGCTCGTTGCTGATGTTCCATCCCAGTGCCATCGATGGAAATAATTTCCAGCGTAATCCTTCGCGAAAAAGGGAAGTACCATCGCTTCTGAGGGTAGCAGTGAAGAGGTACTTACTGTCAAAAGTATAGTTGGCCCTGCCGAAATAGGATCGCAGACCTGTGATGACCTCTCTTGAATTGGTTAAACTCACGACAGTTCCTGCAGCCTGAATCACTCTTAGGTCGTTATTAGGAAACTCTGTTCCTCTTATGCCTACTGCCCGGTTAGTTGTTTTTTGTTCCGCATAGCCAGCGATCAAATCGAGGTTGTGCTTACCAAAGGCTTTTTTGTAATTAAGGGTGTTTTCAACTAATGTGGACAGGAAATTACGATTTGTTTCATCCAACTGGGCAAAATCCTGTCTACCTAGTGCGGTGGCGTTAAAGAAAAATTCCGGGGTGAATTTGAAGTTATTCTGAAAGAATCCTTCGATGCCTAAATTGAGCTTATACGTCAGCCCTTTCAGGATTTCATAGGAGCCTGCTACATTTCCCAATACCGTATTTCTTGTGATGCGTTCTTCTTCAATCGTAGCCCTTCCAATGGAGTTGCCAATGTTTCCTACGCCATAGATAGCAGTTGCACCATTGGGAACAGAAGAGCCGGTAAATTCGCCAAACTCATTTCTTATCGGAATCGTCGGGAGCAGATCCCTTTCACGGTTGAATTGGTTTTGTGGCCTGTTGATCGTCCGGGTTAGCCCGATGGTTTCTTCCAGTTTGAATTTTCCCTTAGTAAAGGATGAGTTTGCCCGTACCGTCGTTCTGGTGAAAGAGGTGGTACGTAAAATTCCCGACTGGTCGAGGTGGTTGGCGGATAAGCTATACGTACCGTTTTCGCTTCCACCATACACCCTGATGTTGGATGAGAAGATAGGAGCAGTACGTAACCATTCCGACTGAATGTCCGAATCAATGGAAGGGTCGAATGCTACGTCGTTGGCAGTGGACCTGTCTGTGCCGTCATTGTCATTGGCCTGATTCCTGATCGTAGCATACTGTCTTGCATTGGCATAGTCCAGCGTATTGACGACTTCCTGAAATCCAAAGCTTATTTCCGCATCTACTCCTACTTCTCCTGCCCTGCCTTTTTTTGTTTTGACGATTACCACGCCATTTGCAGCCCGCGACCCATAGATGGCAAGTGCAGACGCATCTTTTAGGACCGTTACACTTTCTATATCGGATGGGTTAATGGCATTCATATTATTGGTAAGCATTCCGTCGATGACAAACAAAGGCCCATTGTCAGATAGCGTTCCTGTACCTCTTATGGTTACAATGGCATTTGCCCCCGGGGCACCTCCATTGGCTTCTGTTCTGACGCCGGCTACCCGCCCTTGCAATAGTTGCGTGGCATTGGCAGATACGTACTTGGATATTTCATCTCCATCCACCGTGCCGACTGCACCCGTCAGGTCACTCTTCTTTTGCGTGCCATAACCGACTACGACCACTTCATCCAATGCGGTGACGTCCTGTTCCAGTGAAACATCTATGACCGATTGTGTACCCACAGCGATTTCCTGTGATGCGAAACCAATGAAGCTAAAAATTAAAACATCCGAAGGTTTGGCTTCCAATCGGAAATTTCCGTCTAAATCTGTGATGGTCCCGTTATTGGTGTTTTTAATAAGCACACTTACTCCGGGTAGTCCTTCATTAGCTTCTGTTACCCTTCCGGTAATGGTCGTCTGTGCAAAGGCAATTTCTGCAAGTGCCAGCAGCATCGGTAAAAGGAACCATTGCCTGAGGCCGATTCCCCTTACCCTTTTCATTCTTGTTAATCTGTTCTTCATCATATAGGTCTGTTGTTTAGATTTTCATATGTATAGAGTCTGTTTTTCAATGGCACATACGGAATTCTCATAAATCTATTCATCCTTCGGTTGGTATACTAAGGATGCTAGATTTATGCTCATTTCGTGTAATAGTTGAAAAATCGTAATTGTCAAAAATTAAAAAATCAAAACACAGAAGTGACTACAAATGCTTTTTTGATTAAAACATATGGTTTTTATTGTGAAAAATTCAATTTAATGGGGGTTGTGGTAATTGTTAACTCATCATTTGATAAGTTAAGTTTGATGGTATGGTACGATGAGCGGCCATTCGATTTGCAGATGGTATTGTCTGAGGGGAGGGTAGGTGTAAACAGGTTCAGGACTGTAGTGTCTGCTTTTTTGTGGCGACTAGAAACGACTGGGCGTGATGGCTACTTCAGGTTGATAGCTTACACCTATACTACAAGAAATAATCGAAAATATAAGTAGCTACGTTAGACATCTATGACCGAGAATGTCAGTCCTCTTTTTTCATTTCCATAATTCCACAGGGTCATCATTTTTCAAAAAGACAAAAAGTGTATCTTTTTGATGGTGCAAGCGATGAATGTGCCGGATCTCACCTTTAACCATCAGACCGGATTCGAAAGGAGGGATCACCTGGAACGTGCCGGATTCGGTTCCCTGCAAGATCAGGCCCACACTGGCGTCGCTTCGTGTTGTTTCTACTTCAGCATCGTGTAGGTTGCCACCCAAAATAAAATCGGGGTAGGAGTCTCCATCGTAATCGAAAGGTAAAATGGCCTCGACAGAAGAGATCTGAGCAGCACGCGGTAGGGGGTGGGCCTCCAGGGAGTTGCCTTTATTTTCCAACCAGAGGTGTTCAAAGGTGGTGGCCTCATAGCTCAGTGAACTTTCCAGCATTTGAATGCCATAAATCTCCTCCAGTGAAGCATCTGCAAACGCTTCAAATGTTTTGAAACGTCGGGCAATGGCAGGAACCTGTTCGGAAGAGCATTCCCGGCCTCTCAATGGAAGTCGTTTTCCACTTTTCTCATAGCTCAATACAATGTCGGAAGTGCCGTTCTCGTCAAAATCGTTTGCAAAAACCATAAAAGGACTATTCTTTGAGGCCTTGTATTTGTAATTTAACCCGATGTTTCCCACGAGTAAGTCGGTGTCTCCGTCCTGATCTATATCGGCCAGGCTGAGTGACCGCCACCATCCGGTCACCTTTCGCAGGTCTGCGTATGAGGGGTGCCTGGAAAACCTGCCATTTTCAGATTGAAATACCTCGATCCCCATCCACTCACCCACCACGATGAGTTCACTTTTGCCATCCTGGTCCAGGTCAGCCCATGAGGCAGCCGTTATCATACCGACAGTTTCCAGTTCTCCTAAAACGGACCCATCTACTTTTGCCAGAATAAGTTCCTCATCTTGCCCACCTCTGTTTTCCAACAGGATGGACTGAGGAGCGAAAGGGTACTTGCCAGGGACAATTCGTCCTCCGACAAAAAGGTCCATGTCTCCATCGGAATCGAAATCCATGGGTAATGCTACTTTCCCGCTTGACTGAACATCAGGAAGTGTTGCGTGCTTTTTAAATGCTCCATTTACGTTGAGGTACAGCCGGTCCTGATAAGAAATACCTGATTGGTTTGGGTCATTTCCTCCACTGACTACGTACAGATCCAGGTCGCCATCCTGGTCAATGTCAATGAATACACTTCCGGTATCTTCGTAGGCACTGTCTGCTTCCCAGGGGCCCGGATACCTCTCAAACCCACCGAGCTTATTTTGAGTAAACAATGTGGCTACCGACCCGGAGGCATTTCCAATGAATACATCATCTAGTGAGTCCTGGTTGATGTCTCCAACAGCGGATGCAGGTCCAAGGGTTGAGTTTTTGTGTGGCAATAAAGGTTCATTGACAAAGTCGTTGTATTCATCTTCCTGATGCCTGAATGGAAGCAATTTATCCTTTATCCGATTGATAGGAGTAGCAATCGGTATGGGTGGGACTTCAATAGGTTGGCTGTTCACGTAGGAAATGGTCATCAGCTGGTCAGCTGAAACGTTTTTCTCGATACTCACTCGACCGTCGGGCCACGTTACTTTTACCTTGTCTACCGTCGTGGATTTCCCTAGTCCAAAATGAACGATGGGTTCTACCGATGACTGAAACCCACGAGTCAGCGTCAGTTCATTCGATTGATAGGCATCGTTAGACCAAATCTCAGTTTTTGATCCCAGACCCAGGGGATTTCCTTTTGGCCCTCGAAGGTTGACCCTTAAAAAATGATGCGAAGACGAGGGCAGGTTCCTGTAAAGGGAAGCAGGGGCATTGATGTTGTTTACCACCAGGTCAAGGGCGCCGTCGTTATCGAGGTCGCCATAGGAAACGCCATTGGAAAACCCTTTTTCTTCCAGCCCCCATTCCCTGCTTTTTTCTGTAAAGGATAGGTTGCCATTATTCTGAAACGCATAGTTTTTAATGGGAGTGGTGGGTAACTTTTTGTAATCGCTTTTGCTGCCAAAAAAGCTGGCTTTTTCGAAACTACGATTGGCATCGTTATTATTGACGTCTCTAAGTATGCCATTGGTGATAAACAGGTCCTTCAGGCCGTCGTTGTTCAAATCACTAAATAAAATCCCCCAACTCCAATCCGTTTTTGCGACGTTTAGCAGTTGAGAGACGTCACTAAAAAGTGGGAGTTGCTGCCGAGTGCCATTATTAAGTTGAACCATATTGTGCATGTATTGGTAATGAAGGCCCAGGTCTACTGCCTGGTAGAACGTTTTCGGACTCATGCTTGCCATGTTCGTCTTGGATCGCTTGTGATCAGATGGGGTCATGTCTACCTGTGCAAAATCCATCCAGCCATCATTATTGAAGTCTCCGGCATCTACGCCCATTCCAAACATAGAGGTATGAGCGGTGCTTTCCTTTACCACCTCCCGAAACGTTCCATTCTGGTTGTTTAAATACAGATAATCCGGGACATTGAAATCATTGGAAAGGTAGAGGTCAGTCCAGCCGTCGTTGTTGAAGTCTGTCGCGACAACCCCTAACGACAACCCGAAATTTTGCACACCTGATGCCTCAGTGACGTCTTGAAAGAAACCGTTTCCTTCGTTGCGGTACAGGTGGCCGGATTCGTGCCATTCGTTTTTCATCATGCGATCGTGGTAGAAAAGGTTGCCCTGACTCACGGGTAGCTGGGGGTAGTTGGCGACAAAAACATCCAGGTAGCCATCCCGATCGAAGTCAAAAAACGTAGATTGGATGGAAGGACTGTCATCTGCCAGACCATATGCTTTGGCTTCTTCAGAGAACGTCTGATCCTTTTGGTTAATGTACAACTGGTTTGTGGTGGAGCCGTGTATCCCGGAAGCACACACGTAAATGTCTAACCATCCGTCATGGTTTACGTCTGCCATGGTCACCCCGGTGTACCACCTGTCATCGCCAGATATTCCGGCATCTTGCGTAATGTCCCGAAATCTAAAATCTCCCTGATTCAGGTAGAGCTTATTGGCAGACCTGTTTCCGGTGAAAAAGACGTCTTGCAGCCCGTCATTGTTGATGTCTCCTATCGCTACTCCACCTCCCATGTACAAGTAGGGAAAGGTATAGTAGTTCAAGGTGTCGTTTTCTTCAATGTCATTTGAGAAATGGACGCTTGAAGTGTCAGGAGCTACTTTACTGAATGCGGTTTGATGAATGGTGTCCTGCCGCTCCTGACAGGACAGTGCCATCCACAAAATACAGATGATTCCCGGTATTCGTTTCATTGTCTTTTTTAAAAGCCATATTGAGTGCCAATATATGCATTGGCCTTTGATATCCATTGTATTTAGCCCGGGTGAAAATTACCTGTTGATGGCTAAAACGTGCGCATACTTTCCGGTTTTTTCATCAGGGAGTTGAATGTGAAGTGCCTCTTCATTTTGGTTCCACTGTAGTGGTTCGGCGCTTCCCAGGAGCGTGATATTTTTGATGGCTACGCTTTCATCTGCCCCGGAACGCAACGTCTTGATGGTCAGTTTGCCGTTTTCAGGCCAGTCCAGCGCAATGGCATAGAGTTGATCACCTTTGGTGGTGAAGCGTATGTCTTCGGAAGTAAAAAGTCCGTCTTCCTTTTTTTCAGACATGTAGCCTTCTTCTACCTTTGTCGGGCCTTCGCCAAAAGTCTTCCAGTGTCTGCTCCCATAAATAGCTTCTCCATTGATTGCCAGCCATTTCCCTATTTCCAATAGGAAATCCCGCTGATCCTGAGGGATGGTGCCGTTTGCTTTCGGGCCTACATTTAAGAGCAGGCAACCATTTTTACTCACGATGTCTACCAGATCATCTACGATTTTGTTGACATCTTTTGATTTCCATTCTTTGATGTAGCCCCATGAATTAGACCCAATGGAGGTATCTGTCTGCCAGGGTTCTTTACGAATATCCGCCATTTTCCCTCGCTCCAGATCATGGACAAACGTTCCTCCCGGGAATGATTCATAATGAAGGTTTTTATTTTGGAGTACGACTTCTTTATCCCAGTCCAGCCCTTTGTTGTAGTAAAAGGCAGCTAACTTAGGGTGATACGCTTTGAACTGTTCATTATCCCAGAAAAAATCGAAATACAATACATCAGGCTTGTAGTCGGTGATGAGCTGTGTGGTGCGGTTCCACCACAGTGCTTTGAACGCTTCGGATACGGGTTCATCTACAGCCGTTCCTTTTTCACTATACAAATCTGAGTAGGCAGGGTCCATGGTGTCGAAGTGTGGTTTTTTATTGTAAAAGGCCCAATTGAAGGCAAAATGAGAGGAAGCACCCATTTTTAATCCCTGCTTGCGGCCTTCTTCAAAAAGCGCTCCTAAGACATCCCTTTTTGGCCCCATGTTGGTAGACCTCCAGCGTGTATGTTTGGAGTCGTACATTGCAAATCCATCGTGATGCTCTGCCACCGGCACAACGTACCTGGCCCCTGCATCTTTGAAAAGTTGAATCCAGTCCACGGGGTCAAAATTTTCTCCTTTAAATAGCGGAATGAAGTCCTTGTATCCAAATTCTTGAGGGTTCCCCCACGTTTTCATATGGTGTTGATACACTTCATTAGGCCCGTTGCTTTTGGGATTAAGTTGAGCTGAAAACGTAGCGGTGTCCATGTACATCAGCCTGGGGTACCATTCCGAACCAAAGGCCGGTACACTGTACGGTCCCCAGTGAATAAAAATGCCAAACTTGGCGTCCTGAAACCATTTTGGCGTATGATAACCGTCCAGTGATTTCCAGTCTGCTTCAAATCGTTGGCTGGTCGGTAAAGAAGTTTCTGATGTTTCATTTTTGGGTGTTGAGCAACCGATCAGGAGGGGTACGATCCAGAGTAGGTACTTTTTTTGTGTTTTCATAACAGGGGTATTACTTGTTGATTATTCGCGACAAAGAAATACCATGAGTACCCCAGGTGGTTAGAACAGATGAATTAAAGCTTAAGACATATGGTTTAACGCTGTTCCTCGGCAAGGTATTGAGATAGCCATTTTACAGGAAAATGATTAAGTAATCATGAATCGACATTCTTCACGCTAGCTTTTACGGACGAGGAATGGAAAATATCACTAATACTAGCGATCACAATCACTAGTATTAGTGATTGCAAATGATAATTGCCGCTTACAACTTTGTGCTTTGTTTAGATTCAATCTAAATAGTGATGATGAGATTGTTAGGTTATTTGTGGGTGATAATATTCTCTTCTGTCGAATTATTGGCTGGAAGCATTTCGGGAAAGGTAGTTGATGAAAATAACGACCCTATACCCGGCGCCACCGTGAAAGTTATTGGGACCTCAATTGGTACCGTGACGGATTCAGAAGGCCTGTTTCGAATTGAAAACGTAAAAACTGGTCGGTATACACTTGAAATATCGTTTGTCGGTTTTAAAAAAGTTCAAAAACCTATCACTGTCCAGGGTAGGTCAACTAACATCAACATTGTACTTAAAGAGAATGTCGAAGAACTTGATGCGGTAGTAGTTACCTCAAAATCTGAAAGCAGGAGACGTTCAGAGCAACCACTCCAGGTAGCTTCAATTAACACCTTGATGCTTCAGGCTGAGTCTGCAGATGCAGTGAGAATATTAGATCGTACGGCTGGCGTTCGGGTGAGACAGTCCGGAGGGTTGGGTAGTAATACAACGATACAATTAAATGGGTTGACCGGGCAGGCGGTAAGAACTTACATTGACGGTATTCCGAGAGAGCTTTACGGAAGAGGGCTACAGTTGAACAACCTTCCCGTAAACGCCATCGAACGAATCGACGTGTACAAAGGAGTGATGCCGGTAGACGTGGGTACGGATGCATTAGCAGGGGGAATTAATGTCATCACCAAACAGGCAGAAGTGGACAATCTGGATGTGACCTACCAGTTTGGTTCATTCAATACGCACATAGCCACACTAAACGCCACCCGGATATTAAATGATAAGCTCACGGTAAACTTCTCTGGTTTCTATAATTATTCGAATAACAACTTCAAAATAAAAGCTCCTGAACTCACTCAAATTCCTGTAGAGGGCGGTGGTTTTCTGCAACAGGATGTCATTGTTGAAGTAGAGCGATTCCATAACCAACATCAGTCCTCATCTGTAACGGGAGAATTGGGAATAGGAAGGGTGAAATGGGCAGATTCATTTTCGTATCGTATAGGGTTTAATCAACGAATTGATGAAATACAACATGGAGTCACCGTAGCAAAACCTGTAGGTGAAGCCACGATAGAAGGAAGTGGTATTGTCCAATCCTTAAAATATGAAAAGTCCCTGTTTAATGATAAGCTGAACGTAAGCTATTTCGGAAGCTACGTGGTAGCGACTGACATTGCAAATGATTCGACACGAAATATTTACAGTTGGTTTGGCAATGTCTCCGGGCAAAGGCAGAATAATTTCTTCGAAGTGAATGGGACTCCGACAAGAAGGGAAGGTAAAACAAAATCACACGGTCACCGAGCCAGTTTTCAATACGATTTTAGTGACACTCATAGTTTAAAAGCCTCTACTTTTTTAAGTCAACAGCATATTACCGGAGAGGACCCGGTACTGCTGGCGATCGTCGGCTTTGATGTCAACACACAGCCTTCAGATTTACTTCGATCAATTTCGGGGATATCCTATGAGGCCAAATGGCTGGATGAAACACTTGAAACCATAGCCTATGGGAAATACTATCATTACACTCAGGAAATATCCAATGTCAACAGTGACGTACTCGGTGTTTCCAATTCGATTTTGCAAGAAGATGCAACAACAGGCTATGGGCTGGGTTTAAAGTATAAATTCAGTGAAGGGATTTTTATCAGGGCTAGTTTTGAAGATGCAGTTAGAATTCCG
>JBCCXH010000078.1:0-14658 GCA_039192005.1 Bacteroidota bacterium | reverse complement strand
GCTGATCCAATACACGGTGAGTTCCGCGCCAAATCGTTCGTAGAGACCAAGGGTTCCGTACACTTTGCAAGGGATCAGTTTTACCCTAACATCACGCTAGATGCGTCCCTGACCTGGCTGGCTGACTCATTGGACATCAAACTTTCGGGCGATGATCGGTTAATGCAACTCAGGGACTGGGATCGTCATTGGTTTAAACCAAATCAAACAGGTTTTTAACCCCCACAAAATGCTTGATTTGAAATCCCTCTGCATGAGGTACTCGTAGCCGCTGACCAAATTCCCTTGAGCGTGACTCGATCATCGTAATAAACCCCTGAGAACTGATGTACGTTTCCGGCTCCACGCTATCCGGATCAAAAAACTGAGAATGATAGCATTTTACCGCTTCCATCTTCTTCTCCGCAACATCGGAAATATCTATGAGCACATCGGGCTCTACGGCTGTACTTTGGATAGAGAAGTACACTTTATCAGGCCTGCTTGCTTCTTGCTCAATACCGTCAAGCGTTGTTTTCACTTCTCTTAACCCAGCCAGGAAACAAGCCGTTTCAACAAGTTGCGCCCCTCGTGTATGATCCGGATGCCGATCATAGATACTGTTGGTGATGACAATTTTGGGACGATACTTCCGTATTTGCTTCACCACCTCCAGCTGATTTTCACGGTTATTTTCAAAGAAGCCATCTGGTAACCCAAGGTTATCCCTTGCTGATAAGGATAGCACTTTGGCCGCAGCGGCGGCCTCTTTTTTTCTGATTTCCGGTGTTCCTCTTGTACCCAGCTCTCCTTCGGTTAAATCAATGATCCCTGTTTTGTACCCCATCTGTTGATGGACTAGTAAGGTCCCACCAAAAGAGAGTTCTATATCATCGGGGTGAGCAGCAATTCCTAGTATATCTAAATGCATGTCATTTTTAGTGATTAGGCAAAGAAACACCACTTGAGTAATAATGGTTTTTTTAGACCGCAAAAAATCTGTCATAGTTCACTCAATGTCCCTACCAATAAAGCAAACCACCGTTTGCTTTACGTTTCCAATTCGGAGTGCGCTTATCCATGCTTTACCAAAGTCGACAGTGCACAGGCTCAAACGGTTCTAATTCAAAATACGAGGTGCTATTTCGACCGGGCGTTGTATTTTCGAGTCATGTTCGGTTTTGGAAAGAAAAAATACGATGTTGGAATCGTCTTAGGTGGCGGTGGCGCCAGAGGTTTTGCTAATCTTGGTGTCTTACAGGCACTTAAAGAAGAGGGCATTGTACCGGATGTTATTTCCAGTGTAAGTGCCGGTTCCATTGTTGGGGCGTTTACAGCTGCCGGGAAAACCCCCATAGAGTCTTTTGAGATCATGAAAGATTATCGATTCTTTGATTTCAGCCGCATCCGATTTCCACGCTCCGGATTGTTTAACCTGGACGGCATCCGGAAGTCATTAGAAAAGGAAATCCCTTTTGAAAACATTGAAGAGTTACCGATTCCTTTAATTATTGCTTCTTCAAATATGCTGGAAGGTAAGGTAGAGTATTTCTCACAAGGCCCAATAGCTCAGATTGTACAGGCGTCATCTTCCATTCCTATCATTTTTAGTCCGGTGGAAATCGACGGGAAACTCTACGCAGATGGAGGCATATTTGACAACCTCCCGCTGGACCCGATCTATGATATTTGTAAAAAGACCATTGTCGTAAACATCAGCCCCGTACAGGCGATCGATGGCCTGAAAAACCTCGTCCAGGCTGCTTCGCGTATGTTTCAGCTAAGTGTTAACTCTGGGAGACTCAACAAAAGAAACCGTAGCAGTCTTTTCATCGAGCCAGTTGAACTACGTCAATACGACATACTAGATACCAAACACGCCTCAGAGATTTACCAGATTGGGTACGACTATGTAAAAAACATCGATATAAACCTGTAGCCAAAACTCAATCAACACTGCTTTTACTTTTAAAAAATCTTTTTGAACTCGGCGATGGATTGGCTCATGAAATCCAGTTTTTTCAAATACGCTTCCGACATGGATTGGTACCCTTCTGAAATTGCTTTTCTGTAGATTTCAGCAGTATGTTTGGATGTAATGCAACTCAAAAACCCCACAAAATCATCAAAAGGAGCGTTTAATATAAACTTTAAGGTACGAGAGTTAATCTCATAGCCTGGGTCTTTCATAAAGGGAAGAAGATCAAATAATTCCTTTACGTATGCACTGTTCATTTCATCTTCTATGGTAGCGGAAAATGACCTGCCCATGTTTATCAGGTAAAGAAAAATCATCTCCTTAGGGCACCCAAACAGGTGATGAATGATGTTTCGCTCGTGGGCACCGGTAACAAAACAATCATCGATCACGATCAAGGTTTTATTAGCAATCTGTTCCTTTTCAAAGGCTAATGATATCTTTTTCATGGATTTAGTCCGTTGATTTTGCTCCAGGCAGGCATAATCGTATGGAAAAACCCGATCTCTTTTTAAGTACGTTCTGGAAAAGTAATTTTCAGGAAAGCACTGAAACATCTCATTAGTCATGAGTGCTGCCGCATTAGGGACCGATAAAAACGCTGACGATGCAATGACTACATCGCTTTCAACCGAATAGGATTGATGAACAAGCTGTGCCATCTGAGAAGCAAACAATCGCGTAGAGGTGACGCATCCGTACTTGAACTTACTGTACGATAATGGATCTATCATGGGAACATGGTCTTTTTCTTGAAAGCCATGTAAAAATTGACGGTGAATCTTCATAAATATCTAAGGTAATGCATTCCAAAATAGAAATTTATTATTCAAGATTAACGATTTATTGCCAAAAGACAATCAATAATTAATACAATATTTTCACCTTATATTTCAATATTTTAGTATATTTATAAGTTACTCTCAATTGACTTTTACTTATCAAATAAGAAGGATTATAACTTCCACTAAAATGAAAGGCATCAATAGGGTGTCTTTTTCTGCTAATAGCATAAAAACATTTCCCAAGGTAATTTATGAACCCAGTTTATGCATTAGCGTTTTCGTGATAAAAGCATAAAAAACAGGAAAATCAAAAAGTATCTGGCCAATAGGTACACGACTAGACGGTAGCATCGAGCTTTTCACACGGTCTCAGAACGTTTCACGGATAGGCTAAAGCTCTTTTTGGTAAAAAGCGCTAATCGGACTTTATTGGCTATCTGTTATGGATAGCAAAGTCAAAATAAGACACCAGCTATCGTCGCAGTCATCATTGTGGCTAAAGTGGCTGCGACCAGTGCACGCACTCCTAACTTTGATAAGTCCGACTGACGGCTGGGTGTCATGCCTCCAATGCCTCCAATTTGTATCGCGATGGAACTAAAATTGGCAAAGCCACAGAGTGCGTAAGTTGATATAATGATGGACTTTTCCGACAAGAGACCTGTCGCCTTCATTTCTGCAAGGCTCAAATAGGCCACAAACTCATTGATCACCGTCTTTTGCCCCAGTAAACTGCCTACCTTAATGGTCTCAGACCACTCCACGCCCATTATGAAAGCGAAAACGCGAAATACCTGACCCAGTATGTATTGTAGCGAAAAACCGTCAAATGCTCCGTTTGTTGATTGGATCACCCACTCATTAAGACCTAACCACGCTCCGATTCCATCCACCAAAATCCAATTAAGCGAATAGATAATGGCGATGAAAGCAAGTAACATTCCGCCGATGTTTAGGGCAAGCTTCACTCCATCCGAAGCTCCTCTTGCCAGCGCATCGATCAGGTTGACGCCGATGTTCTCTTTGCTCACTTGTAGCGAAGTATCGATTTTTTCTGGTTCGCTCTCCGGCAGGAATAATTTGGCCATGACAATTGCCGCGGGGGCATTCATGATGGATGCGCTGAGCAAATAGGTAGCAAATACACGTTGCTCTTCCGGATCTCCACCGCCAAGAAAAGAGACGTATGCACCCAGTACGCTACCCGCGATAGTGGCCATGCCTCCGGTCATCAGGCAGTTTAGTTCTGAGTTTGTCATCCGGTCAATGAACGGCTTGACAAGTAGTGGCGCTTCCGTCTGTCCTAAAAAAATATTTCCCGCAGCAGAAAGGCTCTCTGCACCGGATAGCCTCATGGTTTTGGCCATGACCCAGGCGAATACATACACGATCTTTTGAAGTATCCCCAGGTAGTACAGACCTGCAGTGATAGAAGAGAAGAAAATCACAGTTGGTAAGGCCTGGAAAACAAAAAGGAATCCCAGGTTGTGCCGGACATCAGGATAAGCCTCGCTGTTCTTTGCGAGGTCTCCGTAGAGAAATTCTGCCCCTTTCAATCCAAAGTTCAGAAAGCTGACAAAGCCAGCGCTAACCCACGAAAATAGCTGATTGATAAATCCTACATTCGCGATTAATAAACCGATGGCCACCTGTATGGAGATGCCGATAAGGATCAGTCTGAAATCGACCTGCTTTCTGTTACTTGAGAAGACCCATGCAATGGCAATAAGCAATACCAGACCAAGGATTCCCCTTAGATAATCCATTAACTCAACTGCTTAGTTTCTCTTATTAAGTACGTCTCTTATTCGAGCGGCTTTCTCGTAGTCCTCCCGCTCTAACGCCTCGTTTAATAATTTTTCCAACTCATCGAAAGGCATGTCTTCTATCCTTTTCTTTTCTGGCTTCTCTACCGTTTGGGTCATTTCATCTTCGTATTCCTCTGTTAAGACAATTCCTGCCTCAGACAAAATGTTTTCATTGGTATAAAAATCTACTCCGAAACGGAGGCCGATGGCAATGGCATCTGATGGACGTGAATCGATCTCAAATGTCTTGCCGCCATGTTCACAAATGATTCTGGCGAAAAACACCCCTTCTTTAAGATCGGATATGTAAACCTCCCGAACTTTAATATCGAAGTTGTGAGAAAAAGATTTGAACAAATCGTGTGTCATTGGCCGATTGGGAATGATTTTTTCTATCTCAATCGCTATGGCTTGGGCTTCAAACATGCCGATAATAATCGGAAGTCTTCTACTCCCACCTACTTCTCCCAAAACCAGTGCAAAAGACCCGGACTGTGATTGGCTGGAAGACAATCCGAGTATCTCAAGTTTTATTTTATCTCCGGACATTAATCCTGTGCCTTCTTAATTGCTTCTGTTAATTTAGGTATGACATCAAAGGCATCACCTACCACTCCGTAGTCGGCAGCTTTAAAAAAGGGTGCATCTGCGTCTTTATTTACTACTAGAATATATTTTGATGAATTGACTCCGGCCAGGTGCTGGATGGCTCCTGAGATCCCTATTGCTATGTAAAGCGATGGGCTTACTTTTATTCCGGTCTGCCCTACGTGCTCGTGATGTGGGCGCCAATCCATGTCTGAAACGGGTTTGCTACACCCGGTAGCTGCACCGAGCGATTTTGCCAGGTCTTCTACCATGGACCAGTTTTCTGGTCCTTTCAATCCCCTGCCACCGGAGACGACAATGTCTGCCTCCGGTAAGAGCACTTCTCCTTCTGCTTTTTCCGTCTTAGTCGTCGTCACTTTAAAATCTTCCTCATTGGTCGTTGGGTCGAACGAAACCACTTCAGGAGAGGCTCCATCTTCTTTTATAGCAATCGCATTTTTTTTAAGGGAAATGATTTTCTTCTCTCCCTCTAAACTGGTGTTGGCAAACGCCTTACCTGTATAAATACCTGTCTTCACCGTGTAAGATCCTCCTGATGTCTCGGGGAGTTCACTTACATTGGTTGCTAATGCTGCGTCTACTTTAATGGCCACTCGTGCAGATACGGCATCTCCTAAAGAACTTTTTGCCAGCACTAAAAGGTCACTTCCCTCCTGTTCCATCGCCTCGGCTATCGCTGAAGCATAAGCCATGATGTTGGGAGCTGCCAATTTTGAATTCTCTACATGCAGCACCTTCGTGGCACCGGCCTTCCCGAGCCCTTCTGCATCCGCCAGCGTGCCGAAAAGCAATGCGGTGACCTCTCCTTCTACAGCATGTGCGTAACTGACCGCCTCCAAAGATGATTTTTTTACGTTTCCTTCGTCTAATTCTATAAATACTAATGCTGACATGTTATATAACCTTTGCTTCGTTCTTTAATAAATTAACAAGTTCGTCCATATTTTCCGCATCGATCAGTTTGACCTCTTCCTTGGCAGGCGGCAATTCGTACTGGCTTACGTTTGTTTTTGGTGCATCGGACGTTGGAGGTTTTACTTCAAGCGGTTTCGTTCTTGCGCTCATGATCCCCCTCATGTTAGGGATCTTCCACTCTGCTATAGGTTCCTGGCAGCCTGCCACAAAAGGTAAAGGCAGCTCCATGTATTCTTTTCCTCCTTCGATCTCTCTTGTGATTTTGGCATTTGACCCTTCTACATCTAGTGTCATCACAGGAGAAACGGAAGGCATACCAAGTAATTCTCCGACCATACCATGTACCTGTCCTCCATTAAAGTCGATGGATTCTCTCCCCATCAAAATCAAATCATAACTACCTTCTTTTGCTACTGCTGCAATTTGCCTGGCCACAAACAGTGCGTCTTTTGGAAATGCATCGATTCGGACGGCATCATCTGCTCCAATCGCCAGGGCTTTTCTGATGGTAGGCTCTGTATCTGCTTCCCCTACATTTAAGACGGTGATGCTACCTCCGGCCTGTTCTTTAAGTTCTACGGCTCGGGCTAGTGCGTAATCGTCATAGGGGCCAATGACGAACTGAACGCCGTTTTTATCAAATTGTGTATTGTTATCGGTAAATGCTATGCGAGAGGTTGTATCCGGCACATGGGTAATGCATACAAGAATTTTCATCTATTCTTTTTCAATTTTTTGTAAAGAGAACAATAGATAAGGAAAACAGTTTCATAAAATCGTCATCCTTGTTCTAGGACACGAAGTTAGAAATTATGATTAATTGGAAGGTGGCCTTATACATATTATTCCAGTAACCTACTCTATCGGCTAAAATAGCTACTTAAACAGCACGTCTAAAGGGTAAAAAGCATCCGCATTGAATGCATAAAGGAACAAAAATGGTCATCTTCCGGTACTCGTAACAACGTATGCTTTTTATTACCTGATTTTAGAGGTTGATCTACTATTCGGAATTGCCTACATTAACATCATTTGATAAGTAGGGATATCGTTGCCTTTATCAGTGCCTGGCTTAGTTTTAGATTGATCATCAGCGCACCTTGTTTTCACTTTCTACACAAACCAAAAAATGACATCCTAACTCAAAGGAACCCATGTAACCTTTGCAATAAAGCCAAAATAGGTTTTCTAATGCGTCAAGTGGGTTTAACTTCGCTACATGAGTGAAATGTTGGATCTTTTTATTGTCGGGGCGGGTCCCATAGGTTTGGCCTGTGGTATCGAAGCAAGTAAACAAAACCTTTCTTATGTGATAGCAGATAAAGGGTGCCTGGTGAACTCTCTTTATAATTACCCCAGAAATATGACCTTTTTCTCTACTTCAGACCGTCTGGAGATCGGAGAAGTGCCCTTCATCTCGCATAACCCCAAGCCTACCCGATCAGAGGCCCTGGAATATTACCGAAGAGTGGCTACATCATGGAAATTAAACACCCGACTATACGAAAACATAGAGGAAATAAAAAAAGAGGATGGTTACTTCACTGTCATCACCAATAAAAATACGTATCAATCCAAAAACATCATTGTAGCTACCGGATTTTATGACCTTCCATACCTGATCAACGTACCGGGCGAAGAGCTACCAAAAGTGAAACATTATTACGACGAACCCCACCCCTACTTTGATATGGATGTAGTAGTAATTGGAGCCGCAAACTCCGGGGTGGATGTGGCATTGGAAATCTATCGAAAAGGTGCCCGATCAGTGACGATGATCATAAGAGAAGAAGAAATAAATCCGCGTGTTAAATACTGGGTACGCCCAGATATTGATAACCGGATAAAAGAAGGGAGCATTAAGGCTTATTTTAACTCGCAAATTATTAGAATAGAGAAGCAAAGCCTTACGTTTCGGACTCCGGATGAAGAGCATACCATTCCGAATGATTTCGTCCTGGCTATGACCGGGTATCAACCTGACTTTTCGTTACTTCAGCGTATCGGAGTTGAGATACAAGGTGATGAATTTCGGACACCGGTCTACGACGAAGAGACGATGGAAACCAATCAACAAGGCGTCTACCTGGCCGGCGTCGTTTGTGGTGGCTTAAAGACCAATAGCTGGTTTATTGAAAATTCCAGGGTACATGCTGAAATGATCGTAAGCGATATTTTATCCAAATCATCCGTTACAGCAGATGTCTAGTCTTCAGTTACTTGGATTTGCGGCCGCTTTTTGTACGACGGCTGCTTTTTTACCTCAAGCCATCAAAACGATTCGTTCAAAAGCGACCCATGCCATTTCTCTTCCCATGTACCTGCTGTTGATCGTAGGCATTATACTTTGGCTTAGTTATGGACTGATCTTGGGTGACTATCCCATTATTATTGCCAATGCCATCACATTATTCTTATGTAGCATCATATTGATTTTAAAAATCAAATACGGTTAAGTATTCAGATCAACTCCATCAGCTGGAAGGCTTTCAGTGGAAAGGTTACTGTTTGTTTCTATCTCATCATCGAAACAACAAGTTTTCAACTTGATTTTTACTTACGTATAAATTACGTATTTTTACTTAATTCTTAAATACGTAGTTGAATGATTAACAAAAAGAAGGAGGACAGATGGAAAACCACTTGTAGTTATTGTGGTGTTGGATGTGGCATTATTGTTTCAAAAGATAAAAAAGGACGACTCGCTGTAAAGGGTGATGAATCGCACCCTGTAAATAAAGGCATGCTTTGTTCTAAAGGCATGAACCTTCATTATACGGTCATGGACCAAAGCGACCGTTTGTTAAAACCAATGATGCGGTGGAGTAAGAAACACCCTCTGGAAGAAGTAAGCTGGGATGCCGCTATGGAGCGAGCTGCAGCCGTTTTTAAAACGTTTATCTCTAACCATGGTCCGGACAGCGTAGGGCTTTACGTTTCAGGGCAATGCCTGACGGAAGAGTATTACCTCGCCAACAAACTGGTAAAGGGATTTCTCGGCACGAATAATATTGACACCAACAGCCGCCTTTGTATGAGTTCTGCTGTTGTTGGTTACAAAGAAACGTTGGGAGATGACGCGGTCCCTATCAGTTACGAAGACATCGAACTTTCTGATACGATATTCATTGCCGGAGCCAATCCTGCATGGTGCCACCCCATCCTCTTTCGTAGAATCGAAAAACATAAAGCACAAAACCCTGACGTAAAGATCATCGTCGCAGACCCAAGGGTGACGGATACCTGTGCCATCGCAGACCTTCATTTACAGACACACCCCGGGACAGATATGTACCTGTTTCACGCCATTGGAAAGTTTCTGATTGAGAAAGGAATGATCGACGAAACGTTCATTCAAAATCATACTAACGGTTTTGAAGAGTATGTAAAGCTGATAAAAGGAAAGACACTCAAAGAGTATGCGGCCATTTGTAAAATCCCTGTAGATGACATCATAGCGGCCGCTTACCTGATTGGCAAGTCGAAAGGGTTCATTACCATGTGGGCCATGGGGCTCAACCAAAGCACCACCGGTGTCAACCAAAACCTGGCATTGATTAACTTAAACCTGATAACCGGACAGATTGGAAAACCCGGTGCCGGCCCGTTCTCCCTTACCGGTCAGCCTAATGCGATGGGAGGACGTGAGGTGGGAGGGCTTTCCAACCTTCTTGCGGCGCATAAAAACCTTTCAAACCCTGCACACCGGCAAGAAGTCGCCGATTTCTGGGGGGTAGACACCATTTCTGAAAAACCCGGAATGACCGCTACCGAGATGTACGAGGCATTGGCCTCGGGAAAAATGAAGGCCATCTGGATCATTTGCACGAATCCGTCGGTTAGCATGCCCAACGCTCGTCTGGTGGATGAAGCCCTTAAAGCTGCCAAGTTTGTCATTGTACAGGATATTTCAAAAAATAGCGACACGTCCAAGTATGCTGACCTGATTTTGCCGGCCAGCGGGTGGTTGGAAAAAGAAGGGACGATGACCAATTCAGAACGCCGCATCACCTACCTCCCTAAAGTATTGGACTCACCTGGGATAGCGCTACCGGATGCGGAGATCTTGATGCGTTTTGCCAATGCCATGGGTTTTCATGGGTTTGATTTTCGTAACATGGAGGAAGTCTATGAAGAACATGTTCAACTGACGAAAAACACTCCGATAGACATCTCCGGGCTGTCCTATGAAAAGCTGAAATCCATGCGATCCATTCAATGGCCGGTCCCCGACGAAGGGCACAATGGGACACCAAGGTTGTTTGAAAATGGAAAATTTCTGACCGCAGACCAACGGGCAACTATCTGTACTTCCGGTCCGGAAAACGAACATGAGAAACCGGATCATGATTATCCACTGATCCTGACAACGGGACGGGTCAGGGACCAGTGGCATACCATGACCCGAACAGGGAAAGTGGCGAAACTAACCAAACACATTGACCGGCCTTACCTGGAGATTCACCCAAAGGATGCGGAAGAAAGGCAGATACAGGACGAATCCCCGGTACGCATCTTTAATGGCCGTGGTGAAGTGCATGTAACCGCAAAGATCTCCGATCAGATCAAAAAAGGGGTTGTTTTCCTCCCCATGCATTGGGGCAAAAAGCTCAACCAGGATTTATCCAGGGCCAACAACCTGACGGACGATCGTGTCGACCCTAAATCCAAACAACCAGGGTTTAAGTTCTCGGCGGTACAAGTAGTCAGGCATCAGATCCCCAAACGAAAGATTGTGGTTATTGGGGCAGGAGCGGCTGCCTACCGTTTCGTCAATACCTACCGGGAGCTAAACCAGGAAGATGAGATCCATGTTTTTTCAAAGGAAAAATGGCCTTTTTACAACCGGGTGCTACTCCCCGATTATGTCAATAAGACTAAGGAATGGTCAGACTTAGTAAAATATACAACTAAGGAACTGGATGCTCTTAATTTAACATTGCATGCCTCCAACTCCGTAGTCCGTATGGATAAAGAAAAGAAGACCATTACGGATTCCAAAGGGAAAACACACCCCTACGACGTATTAATTATGGCCACAGGGAGTCGTGCTTTTATTCCACCCAATGCGCCAATGAACCTGCCGGGAGTGTTCACGATGCGCGATCGCCAAAACGCAGATGACCTCAAAAACAAATTGAATATCGGAAGTCATGCGGTCATCATTGGAGGCGGGTTGCTTGGCTTAGAGCTGGCAGCAGCGCTTACGGAGATTGATGTCCAAACCACCATCATCCAGTTAGGATCACGCCTCATGGAGCGACAGCTTGATCCTGTGGCAAGCGCCATGCTTCGTGAATACATCGAAGATCTAGGTGTCCGTGTATTCACTAACGATGAAGTTGTAGAGATCCTTGAAACAAAAGAGTCGTTGTTACGGGTGCAACTCAAAAGTAACCACGCGATCCGTGCCAACGCGGTGGTGTACGCCATTGGTACTCGCCCCAATATCCAGATCGCTAAAGAAGGTGGTTTGGAGTGTGGTAGAGGAGTCGTTGTCAACGATTTTCTTCAAACGAGCGACCCTTCTGTTTTCGCCTTAGGAGAAATTGCAGAGTTTAGCCAAAAAATGAACGGCATCACAGCGGCTGCCGAGCAACAAGCTGACATCTGTGCCCGCTTCCTGGCGGGTGATTCTACCCAATACTATTCCGGCACGATTCCGATGAATATCCTCAAGTTTCCAAACCTGGATTTATGCTCTGTTGGCCTTCCTGAAATACCGGTCAACGGTAAAAACTACAGTGAAATCACGTTTTTGGATAGAGAGGCACTGTTTTACAAGAAGTGCATCATCCAGAACGATAAGTTGGTAGGGACCATTTTAATGGGAGATAAGGCTGAATTTGCCGAATATAAGGAGTTGATCGAAAGCGGCACTGAACTTTCGGAAAAAAGGAAACAACTATTGCGCTCCGGTCAGGCTCCCGTCGCTGTTAAAGGAAAGGTAATTTGTTCTTGTAATAACGTAGGCGAAGGCAACCTGGAAGAGGCGATACAAGACGGCTATAATCAGCTCAACAAACTGTGCGAAGCTACGGGCGCAGGTTTGGGCTGTGGTAGCTGTAAGTCGGAGCTAAAACGGATGATAGACCGCACGTTGGTTCCTGCGGAATAGCCACTATTTTTGATAAATCTACATGGAAGTAAAAGACTTAATACGTGTTTTTGTCAAGGGAGGAATCATCTCGGCCGGACATTTCCTTCAGGTGCTGCTGGCTGCAGAAAAACTAGGAGCATGTCATATCTGCTTTGGGTCCCGACAGGATATTTTACTCGCCTCAAAAGAAAAAGACATAAAGATCCTAGATGAGGTTTTTCAATCGATCCGGGTCGCTTATGAAATCAATACCATCACTCATCAAAATATATCCAGCTCTTACGTAGCACTGGATATTCTCCCTGGAAAAAAGTGGCTGGCCTCACATATTTATCACTACATTTTGGATTCCTTCGATTACCAAACGACGTTGCGAATCAATGTGGTAGACCCCTCGCAAAGCCTTGTGCCTCTTTTCACCGGTCAGGTTAATTTCATTGCCTCTAACCAGGAAAACTACTGGTATGTGTACTTAAGGTTTGTACACATACAAAATGCACCGTGGCAGATGCCGCTTCTGGTGTATTCTGAAGATTTAGTAACCATCGCAAAGGCACTGGAAACCCATGATGTGTTAAATAAGCCGTGGACCTATCAGGAGGTATTCCGGTTCATTACGGAAGAGGTTAACCTAAACACTCAGCCTGTAACGGAAGACTTAACGCTACCGGAAACCTATTTTCCGTATTATGAAGGCATCCATAAGCAAACAGATGAAACGTACTGGCTAGGCTTGTATTGGCGCACGAATCAATACAAAATCGAGACATTAAAAGCCATCATGGAGCACTGTATCGAAACGGAGGTAGGAACGGTAAACCTTACACCCTGGAAGTCCTTTATCATCAAAGGCATCAAGGAAAAGGACCGAATGGGTTGGGAAAAACTGATGGGGAAATTTGGAATGAATTTACGTCATTCCTCTTTGGAACTCAACTGGCACATTCCCGCGCTGGATCAGGAGGCACTGGATCTTAAGTTCTATTTAGTTCGAGAGCTGGACAAGCAGGACATCAGCACGTATGGATTGACGTTTACGATTAAAACCAAAAAAGACATCACCCCATTTACGTCAGTTGTCATAGAAAAATCAGAAACTTCCGAGCCTGACATTTACAACATCCTTTATAGCAAAGGGTTCAATCCTAATTTAAACGAATACAATGATTATGCAAGGGAGGTACATCGGTCAGTTTTGGCGTCTCTCATTCTGGAACTAAGCCTTATTTACTATGAAAACCTGGAGGAAACACTGCCAAAGTTTCCAAAAGCTAAAAAAATCAACGATAGCTTCCATAAAGATTTGTTTCAGTGCCGGCATTGCCAAACGGTTTATGATCCGGAATATGGAGATCCGGAAGAAGGGATAAAACCAGCCACCAATTTTGATGAATTGCCCGATAACTATAAGTGTCCTACATGTGGAGCGCACGTGGCAGATTATCAAAAAGTATTTATTTAGTTTTACTTTACGAAGTTAACCGGTAACCAGGTCAGCTAAGACAGAAGATCTCCCGGAGTATTGACGTTTTTAAAAAGCAGTTCATCTTCTGTAGTAATCGTTTTAACGTTTACGTTTTTCAGAAGCGTTTGTAAGCTATACTCGTCCCGTTCCATTTGTTGAAACATCGACCCGGAGACGTTGGAGAGGTAGCAGGTCAGCACTGTTTCAAAATAAGTCGTACGCTTCTTTTTATACGTAACTACATCGTATTCATAAGAAATAGCCTCCAGCAACCGGGAAATAGCCTGCTTGTCTACATACACCAGATCACATGCTACTACAAGCCAGTTGACGTCCATATCTCGCAAGAAAGCCGAAGCAATCCCCCCTATTGGTCCTATCTGATCAAACTGATCTACAATTAGTGGAAAGCCGGGAGGAATCTTAGCAACCTGTCCGGCATTGCATGATATAAACGTTTTCAGACCCATTTCCGTAAGCAACTCGTAAAGGAACTGATATTGTGGTTTTCCATGCACTTCCAAGAGGTATTTATCCTTACCCATACGAGTACTCCCCCCACCGATCAGTACGAGCGCGTACGTGTTATTCGTTTGAGTATCAATCTGCTTCTGGGAACCATCGATCATAGGGAGGAAATTAGGCACATGGGCATTACAAAGCAAATGAATGGATGACTAACCCGAAAGATTCGGGACTCTTTTATTGTGGTAGGCCTCTCTGCCGACAAAGGCAGGCATTCCTGGGGTAGGCAGGTTTACCTACCGTAGGCAGGCTTAGCCTAAACTCAAGGTGATGCTGATAAATAATGCGGGCTAATTCTACTAGTGTCAAGTCAACGTTCAAATGACGAATAAGGCAGTCGCAGATTTTGAGACGATGCGGCGCGTGGCGTCGATATACGGGACACTCAAAGTAGGCTTTGAGTAACCCGGATAATTTCATTTTTACGATGTCAATTAAGAAAACCTAAATTTCAAATATTTGACCTTCTCTCCTTTTTCGGTCCAAATCTTCTC
>JBCCXH010000077.1:0-14757 GCA_039192005.1 Bacteroidota bacterium | reverse complement strand
CCCGCTTCAAAGCCGAGAGTATATCGTTTGGAAATCAAATGTTTGACTCCAAACCCAAAAGGCAATACGGTCTGAAGTTTGTTGACTCCGGAATTAGGTGGGACTTCACCAAGGTTTACAAAACCGAAACCTGCAAAAATATAAGGAGACCAGTTGTAAGGAGATTTTTCGCTTTTAAAATCCAAAAAGTGATACTCAAAAACACCACTCAGTTCTACGATGGAGTTATTAAACGACTGGTTGCGTTCTACTGCGAGGGCATCGATTGGGGTTTCAGAGCCTTTCACGTTTCCAAACGTAGCCGATAACCTAAGGGTAACGATTTCAGAAAGATTCATTCGGTAAAACGCAGTGCCGGCAAAGGAGGAGGTGTTGAAGTTGAGACCTCTGACGAGATCTCCTGAATAATTAGTGATGCCAAGGCCACCACCGAACTCCATAAATTGTGCGGATCCGGAGAGTGCGAATAGAACGGTGAGAGCGAAAAAAGTTTGTTTCAATTATCTGAATTTAGATCCCCTATTAATTCTGGAAATAAGATAAGTAAGTTTAATCTGTGAGACAAAAACCAAGTCATTATTATCGGGATTTCCCCGGATAGAGCCTTCCAAACCAGACCCAATATCGATTGACCTGAAAAATCCGTCTGCACCTTGATTGATGTTCAATATAGTTAAATCTCTGGGTTCCCCAGTAGCTGATACGGGAACAGTACTTTTATCCGAAAGAATTCGTGCCAGTGGATCAGTAAACGAATCCAGTGCTTTGTAGTTGGTGCTTACGTCGTCAATGTAATCGGTAAATAAAAACCTCACGCCAAATTCAATACCTGCGTTAAACTTCGATCTTGGGATTGCAAATGTTGCTCCAAGTGTCAGTGGAATAGAGAAGTCAATATTGCCATACTTTACGCCTTCTGTTTGAAGTGGCCTAAGCCTTACCCACTCACCTGCCTGGGCAACTGCTGGTGCTGCGGGGTCTTGAAAATCCTGATCGGGTACCAGTCCGTTGGGTTCGTGCCAAAGGACAGCTGCACCTACGAATAAGTAACCATTAAAGACCAGTCGTCTTTCCAAAGAACCGTAGTTGGGAAACAGGTATATCTCCACACCTGCCTGAAATTCTTTAATGTCGTTTCTAAAACTCAAATTTCTTAGATAGCGAGGCCGATCAATTTCGGAGCTAGGATCGGAACTAAAATCATCTCCAAAAACCCGATACCAGTTAAGTTCTCCTCTGACGGCAATCGAGTGATGAAATTTAAATCCTCCATGTATGCCAAATCCTGGACGAGTAAAGGTGACGTCAGTACTGGCTGCTTTGTTTACAGGTGCCAGATCTCCAAAATAATTGGCCGCATTCACGTTCAATCCTAAATAATAGTAAGGTCGAAACCTTCCGTAGCCACGCAGTCCACCTTTGTACCGGGACATTTTGCGGCTTGTTTGTTTTCTTTTTCGATATTTATTGCGTCGGTATTGAGCTTCACTGTCGTCAGCTAACCCGAGCATTGAAATCGTCAAGACGAATATGATTAGGCTTCTAAATTTCATTTATACACTCTTAATAACACAAAAATAGGACGTAGATTGTACTAGATTAAGTATTAATATAGTTTTCCAACGAACAAGGGATTATGCCCGTTTAAATTATCCAATCTCAAGTTCAGTTCCTCTTATCGAACCCCCAGCCCAGCTTGTTTCTTATGGTGTCGGGAAAATTTATCCCTTCGATTCGAATGATTCTTGCTTTAAAAGTGGCTTTACTGATCTTTATATCTACATCACTTTCGATGGTTTCGGACCTTGAATCAAGAGAAATTAAAAAACTTCGGTTTCTTGACTCGATCTCAAACGTAAGTTGTGAGTCATCTGAAATAATCAGTGGTCTTACATTTAGATTGTGTGGACTTACCGGAGTGATCACAAAATCTTTTGCATCTGGCATCATTAATGGACCTCCGCAACTTAAAGAATATCCGGTGGAACCAGTTGGTGTAGCAACCATGAGTCCATCTGCCCAGTAAGTATTCAGGTATTCCCCATTGATATAGCATTTTAACATAATCATAGAGGAGGTGTCCTTCCTCAAAATGGCACACTCATTTAAGGCGTATGATTTGCCATTGAAGAGATTGAAGTTAGACTCTAGTGATAATAGTGACCTCTTTTCAATCTTATATCTGTTTTTGAAAAATAAGAAGAGCGACTCTTTGATGTTTTCTTTTGCTATTGAGGCAAGAAATCCAAGCCTTCCCATGTTGATGCCCAGTATTGGAACTTCACTTTTACCAACAATAAGAAGCGTTTCTAAAAAGGTTCCGTCACCTCCCATACTGAAGATGGCATCGAAGCTTGAATCAGTTTCTTCAATGATGTTCTCTGTATGGCCAATTAATTCTCTATTTCTACTGTAGAATAAAGCGGAGAAGAATATCTGACAACCTTCTTTTGATAGCCTGTCGGTGATTTGATCAAGGTATCTCTTTGATCCTTCGCCGATCTCAAGGCCATGAAGAGCGATGGTCTTCATTAGGTATTTAAGTATTTCATAAGTAAGCCGAATCGCTCATCTTCGTCATAGGAATTGTCTTCTGTATTAAAAGAAGAGATGACCTGATAACCGATATTGTTAAGACTGGAGGATATTTGGTTAACGTCCTGGTGGTTTATTCTCAACACAATTTCAATCTGGGACGGATCTTCTGCGTTTGGTTTAATGTTTGCGCCTAAGATGGTTGATCCATTCATTTCTACGATTCTGGAAATCTCAGCAAGGGAATAATCATTGAGAGAAGTCTGCACGATAATAATGGCTCCTTCCGAATTAACAATGGCGGTATTGGCAAACTCTCTTAAAATATCATCCTTTAACACAACTCCTTTGAATTCCTTATTATCCAATACGGCTACCACGTCCATGTTATTGTCTCGTTGAATTTTAAGAATGTCATAGTAGTGCTTCCATGGAGCCACTACGCATTGTTGTCCAATCAGTGGGTATTTACCTACCTCCGGGTGCATGACTTCCGTATCATAAAGCAATTCCTCAGAGATAAAGCCGAGCAATTGCTTATCATCAATTACGGGAAGTTCTTTTAATCTAAACTCGTCCATCCATTGCTTAGCCCGTGTAACATCATCTGTTGGGTTAAGAGGCGGGACCATATAATTAATTAGTTGCTCTGCAATCATATTATAAACTGATCTTTTATCCTTAAAAGCTATTGCGTATCAAAATTTATGCAACAACCCCTTCATTAGATACAAAACGCAACAAAAAAGTAACAATTATATCTCATTGATGGGAAGGTTTTTCAAATCTTCTATGAGTTCCTCGATGAAAGGAAACAAATTTCCGATTTGCTCAAATGCTGCAGGACCAATATCGCTGATAAAAGGAAAAATTAAAGTATGATCTACATATCTTTCGATGATATTGACGCCTGCGGAACTAAAAACCCAAAAAACAACGCTCAATATGAAGGCCCATTTGAGTATCCCAATCACTGCTCCCAGTAGGTTGTCAATTATTCCAAGTAACGTGACATTAAGGGCTGTTTTTATCAATTTTGCTGCTACACGAACTCCTAAGACAATTAAAATAAACAACACAATAAAGACTACGATCATCGCAAGGCTAAAAAGGCTGCTGGACCCAAATAAACTTGTTGTAACAGGAATGGTCAGTTTAAGGGCAACATAAAAGCCAATAAAAAATGCGAGAAATGAGAAGACTTCTACCACCAGACCTTGCTGATACCCTTTAACAGCGCTTAGACCAAGGACAATGATTAAGATAACATCAAACGTACTCAACTCAGCTCAGTAGTTTTTTTGCGATGGAAGAAATCAGTTTCCCATCTGCTTTTCCTGCCAATTCTTTCGTAGCCGCACCCATTACTTTTCCCATATCCTGTGGACCCGAGGCGCCTACGGTATCAATGATGGACTGGACGGTTTTTTCTACTTCTTCTTCAGAAAGTTGTGCCGGGAGAAAACTTTCAATTACGGTGAGCTCAGACTTTTCGGTCGCTGCGAGGTCATCTCTGCCCTGCTGCTCGAAAACTTCAATCGAGTCCTTCCGTTGTTTCGCTGCCTTGGTAAGTAGTTTCAATTCGGCATCTTCCGAAAGCTCTCCGCTACCCCCTTTTTCTGTCTCAGCGAGAAGAATCATTGATTTAATAGCCCTTAATGCTCTCAACCGGTCTTTGTCTTTGTTTAGCATTGCTTGTTTAATCTCTTGCTCAATTGTCGTTTTTAAACTCATGGATTTGTATTATTTATCTGAACATTTTTGCGAATAAAACCATTCTTCTCTTATGACCAAACTTAGTGTAAACATTAACAAGATTGCAACGCTTCGAAATGCAAGGGGAGGGGATAACCCTGACGTGATACAGGTTGCGAAAGACTGCGAGCGATTTGGAGCAAACGGAATTACAGTACATCCCAGACCCGATGAACGCCACATTACAAAAGCAGATGTTTATCAACTGAAAGAAGTGGTCAATACAGAATTTAACATCGAAGGGTACCCTGATGAACGCTTTATGAAAATGATTGAAGAAGTTCGTCCCGAGCAAGCGACATTGGTTCCAGATCCGCCTGATGTACTGACATCAAACGCGGGTTGGGATACTGAAAAAAATGAAAAATTTCTTGTTGACATCATAGGTCAAATTAAAAAGTGGGGCGTAAGGACTTCCATTTTTATTGAGCCGGACAATGAGATGATGGAAGGTGCTAAAAAATGCGGAACGGATCGTGTGGAATTGTACACGGAGCGCTATGCGTCTCAGTTTCTTCAAGATCGAGTGCTGGCAATAAAGCCCTATAAAACCTCAGCAGCGCACGCGCACTCCTTAGGTTTGAAAATCAATGCCGGGCATGACCTGGATTTAAAAAACCTTAGCTATTTCAAGGAGAACATCTCCTACCTGGAAGAGGTTTCTATAGGCCATGCGCTTGTTTGTGATGCACTTTATTACGGGCTGGAGAATACAATCCAAATGTATTTAAGAGCACTTTCTTAGCTAATTTTTTTAGTAATTCATTACATTTGTTACGATGGATATATTAAGTTTAGTTTTTCTGGTCGTTGGGTTGGGAGTTGGTGTTTTAGTTGGATGGCTCTACTTTAAATCAAAGCAGGCAAACACACAATCTGCAACGGATGAACTAAAGATCCAGCTGAAGCTAGAAATCGAGCGGTCCACTAAGTTGCATCAGGAAATTAAGGAAATCAATCTGGAGCTGCGAAACGAACGTCAGGAAGTGATTCACCTGAATAATCAGAATGCTGCCCTGAAGGTAACACACTCAAATTTGAAAGAGCGTCTGCAAGAGCAGAAGGAAGAATCTGAAAAACTACAGGAGAAATTTTCCATTCAATTTAAAAATCTTGCTAATGAGATTTTTGAAGAAAAAAGTAAAAAGTTTACTGATCAGAATAAAACCAACTTACATGAACTTCTAAATCCGCTGGGACAAAAATTAAGTGATTTTGAAAAGAAGATAGAGCAGACCAATAAGGAGAGTCTGGAGCGTAGCACGGCACTTAGGGAGCAGATTATTGGTTTAAAGGAGCTCAACAGCCGCATGAGCAAGGAGGCGGAAAACCTAACAAAAGCACTCAAAGGAGACGTGAAGACTCAGGGGAATTGGGGAGAGGTTATCCTGGAGAGGATTTTAGAAAAATCAGGTCTTGAAAAGGACCGGGAATACTTTGTGCAAGAGACGCTTCACTCGGAAGAAGGAAGAAGATTGCGGCCGGATGTGATTATCAAGCTGCCTGACAATAAAAACCTGGTAATCGATGCAAAAGCGTCTTTGGTTGCTTACGAGAAATACGTCAATGAGGAGGAAGACCACCTAAAAGAACAACATTTAAAAGATCATATCCAATCGGTGAGAAATCACGTCAAAGGGCTTACTCAAAAGAGCTATCATCAATTATTTGATGGCGGATCTCTAGACTACGTGCTGATGTTTGTTCCAATCGAAGCAGCATTTGCTCTGGTTGTTCAGTATGGTGGAGAACTTTACAATGAAGCTCATGAAAAGAGCATCATCATCGTAAGCCCTACTACGCTGATTGCCACACTTAGAACGGTAGCAAGCATCTGGAAACACGAATACCAAAACCGTAATGCATTGGAAATAGCCAGACAAGGAGGAGCACTTTATGATAAGTTTAAATCTTTTGTAGACGACCTGATTCTGGTTGGGAAATCCTTAGATAAATCCAAAGACCAATATAAAGATGCCATGAATAAGCTTGTTGATGGGAAAGACAACCTGATCAGAAAGACGGAGCGATTAAAAGAACTCGGAGCAAAGACCGGAAAAGCGTTGGACAGAGAATTATTGAATAGGGCTGGTGTGAAAGGTAAGGATGATATGACTGAACTTTTAGGAAATTGATTCAGATTTGCCCTTTATTAATTTTTTTTCAATGGAATTAACTTCTGATAATAAGCTAAAAAATATCATTGTTGTAGGAGATCGTGTGCTGATAAAACCCAAAAGAGAGTCTGAAAAGACAGATAGTGGCATTTATCTCCCGCCTGGAGTTCAGGAGAAAGAGCGGATACAGTCCGGATACATCGTAAAAGTAGGTCCTGGATATCCCATCCCGCTTCCCATGGAAGAAGAAGATAATTGGAAACCAGAGGAGGAGAAGATCAAGTACGTCCCCCTTCAAGCTAAAGAAGGTGACTTGGCCATTTTTCTTCAGAAAGGAGCGTTTGAAGTGATGTACAACAAGGAAAAGTTTTACATTGTCCCTCAGTCTTCGATTTTGATGCTGGAGAGAGAGGAAGATTTGTTTTGAGAAAAAGGTCTGGTCAAAGCGTATCTACTGCCATCTATTCATTCTTGATTTAAAAAAATGAGGGAATAATCTTTCTGAAAATTCTCAAACATTTAAGTAAAATTTCGCAAATTTTTTCGTCGAATTCCTTAATTATTTCGTTAAGCCAAAATAAGGTCTTAACTTTAGATAAGATTACGAATAAAATATTTGTCATATGGAAAGGAAGAGGTATAGGAATATTGGTGCTTTTTTATTGGTATTAGGGGTAGTTTTTGTTTCTTATAGTCAGAAAAATGATGATCAATTTCAGGTTTTAGTTGCGAAGAATGCAAAGGCTCTGGGGAGTGAGTTGCTTCCATTGGACTACGTGGACGACATCACTTCAATTGAAATAGGTGAAAATGGTTTCGTAGCCCTCGTGCATCGTGGAGGGACAACATTTGAATTGAAGGAAACGACTTTTTCGTTTTATCTGAAGCCAGATAAATTTAAAAATAGAGACACTTGGCCTCAGTTGGCAACGCTTTATGAAGATTCGGCTCGTACAGATCAAACAAACTTGATTAGGGTGCTGCATCCCCATTTTGATAGAAGCGGTTTGATCAAGGTAAGAAAAGGAGAGCCAATCGATGTTTATTGGCACCTCGTAGGGCAGCCGGTGATCTCCTATAAAGTTTCTATCTCTGATCATAACGGAAAGAAAATTCAGGATTTCGGATCTAGTGATACCAATTTTGTTTTGAAACCTTTCAACTACGGATTGGAGGAAGAGTCATTTATGCTTCAAGTTTCTAGTTCCATTGCAGGGGAGACGATCACCTCAAAGAGGTATACCATTAACCTAGAGGAAGCTCCTTCTTATCCTATGAAAGCGGCTGATCTGGTTATAAAAGCGCTGGATTTAGAACTGGAACCAGAAGCAGCAATTGGCGTTTGGAAAGAAATCTTCGGAAAGGAAAATGGAAAGTATTACTTACACTTATTTGAAAAGTTTGTAAATCGTAATAGATCCATGCTGCTTTCGACGGGAGAAGATCTCGATTTAATGATCTCAAAGAATAAATCAGAAGATTGATTGCTGCGTATGGCACAGGTAGGAGGGTATGATTTGATCAAAGAGCCTTTTTGCTCAAAAGATACTGACTTGCATCTTTGGCAAAATAGGTGAAAATCATATCACTACCTGATCTTTTGATACTCATCAGACTCTCCATCATAGCGGTATCTCCATTGATCCAGCCTTTTTCCGACGCTGCTTTGATCATACTGTATTCTCCTGAAACGTTATAGGCAGCGATTGGTATGTTAAAATTTTCTTTTAGTTGATGAATGACATCCAAATAGGCCAGAGCAGGTTTTACCATCATAACATCTGCTCCCTCCTGAAAGTCAAGTTGAGCTTCCAGTAGTGCTTCCTGACTATTTGCAGGATTCATTTGATACGTCTTTTTATCACCAAATTTCGGTGCGGAATCTAACGCGTCCCTAAAAGGCCCATAAAAAGCACTTGCATATTTAGCGGTGTAAGACATGATCCCAGTTTCATGAAAACCATTTTCATCGAGAATATTTCTCAAATACCCAACTCGAAAATCCATCATGTCCGAAGGTCCAATCATATCGATCCCGGTCTCAGCCTGAGCTAAAGACATCCTTCCTAATACCTCAAGGGTCTCATCGTTCACTATTTTTCCATCTTCTACAATCCCATCGTGACCGTCGCTACTATATGGGTCCATGGCAACATCTGTGATAATGAGTGCCTCTGGAAAGGTTTCTTTGATTTTTTTCAGGGATTTCAAATAAAAGAAATCAGGATCATAGCTTTTTGTCGCCATTTTATCTTTGTAGTGTTCTTCTACCACAGGAAATAGGTCGAACCCCTTGATCCCTATTTCCAGACACGCTTCAATTTCTTTTAGCATCAAATCCTCCGAAAGCCTGTAGATACCCGGCATGGAAGCGACTTCTGTCTTTTTATTTTGACCTTCAAGAAGGAATAAAGGAAAAATAAAGTCATCAGGGGTAAGTACTGTTTCCTGCACCAGGTCACGAATGGCAGCTGATTTTCTGTTTCTTCTGGGACGTCTCATCTAATTAATGGTTATTTTTAAAATGGTACCTGCCTTTCCTACGGCATAACCAACGTTTTCATAAAAGGAAACGGACCAATAGTTTAGTGTATCCAGCGTATTCCACTGATCTCCCATATCACGGGTATAATCCAGTCCATTAGGTCCGCAGGCAAAAGAAAAATAATGATTTTTGAATTTGACGATTGATCCGCCATAAAACGGACCTGAGGTTGAGGAGGTATTAGCAAGGTGCCAGGTATGTCCGCCGTCTTTGGTAAAGGCATGGTTATCTGTATAGTCATGTGGCTTGATCAGGTCTCCCCCTGTGAGGAACCCCAATTTCCCATGCATTGATATGGAAGTGTTTCCTGCAAATTCTCCCTTGACTAGTGGCGACTCGACAACTTCCCACGTTTTTCCATAATCGGAAGTCAACAAAACGCGGCAGTTATTTTCGGCACCCGTTGCAATCCATGCTTTGCCGTTCTTTCCAGTAGTTACGCATGTTCCACTGGAAGCAAACCCGCCTTCTCCCGGCCCTGCTTTAGGTAAACTTTGCTTGGGTACCCGGTGCCAGGACCGTCCGCCGTCGGTTGTCAGAAGGATATACGGATATCCATCAAATGAATCTCCGTATGCAATGCCTTTTTTATCATTCCAAAAATCCAGACAATCCAAAAATCCGAGCGTATCTTCCATTACAAAATTTTCTTGCCAAAGGGAGTCATCTGAAAATGTGAAAATTCTGGAGAGGGCCCCTTGCCCTGAGCTCAGCAATAGTACGCGATGACGATCAAATCCGTGTAGATCACGGAACTGAAGGGTATCACCGGTAGGATGTTGGAAAAGCTCCCAGTCTTTCCCGGAGTTCGTGGATCTGATGAAGGAAGCATCATGGCCACTGATCCACGTGACTTCATCATCTACAATACTAATGGCTTGTAAAAGAGACGAGGTAGGGGCTTGGAGTGGTAAAAGACTTAGTACCGGGTCATTCGTTGCGCAACCAAAAAATATCAGCGCAATGGCTATACCACTCAGCGTTTTCACTTTTAAGCCACCTCTTTGTATTCCGACACTTTCTTTTCTATGGCTCGAACCCAATGAGTGAATAGTTGCTTTTCAATTTTCAGGACAAAATCGCTATGGCTGCTCCACTGATCAAAGAATTCATTCATTTGTTGGATCATTTCCTCCAGGTGTCCCTTTTCTTCCGCGACAATCATACGTACACTGATGTTACTGTCTTGTTCTTTTAAAACTTCTTCGTAAATGGGATACAGTTCGTCCGCTCGTACCTCTATCGCATACGTGACCAGTAGATAAGCGGCATATTTTAACTGATGCCCTTCATAGCTCATCTCACTCTTTAAGTACCTGCAAATGGCGGCATCAAGCTCATGCAGGTACTGCTTACTTTGCACGGGAGCCAGTAGTTCATCGGGATGATAATCCTTACAACCTTGATAATTGGTCTTCTTGATTTGACTCTTTAGGTAATAGGCATGTCTGGCTTCTTCTGCGGCATGCTTTAGGACGATTAAGTCAACTTTTTGACTGTGCTCACTTGCTGAAATTTTTCTTGCACCGCAGTTTTCCATCATAGAAAGAGAATTAAGCCATTTGGCATGTAATTCATCCGATGCAACAATCTGACTGATTAGGTTT
The DNA here is from genome assembly GCA_039192005.1 of Bacteroidota bacterium. Classification (GTDB taxonomy): domain Bacteria; phylum Bacteroidota; class Bacteroidia; order Cytophagales; family Cyclobacteriaceae; genus Ekhidna. The sequence goes on along the minus strand of JBCCXH010000077.1, from coordinate 4,198 downwards.
TTAAAATTCGCCTCTTCCATAATAACTCAAAACTAATTCGTGATCAGCTAATCCGATGACAATATGCTATCATTGTAGTAGAAATTTGAGATAAATCCTTAGAACTAGTGATGTATGGAGGCATAATATAAATCAGGTTTCTAAAAGGTCGAATCCATACTCCTCTTTCCACAAAAAATTTCTGGGCCTCAGCAACATTGACCGGCTCTTTCGTCTCAATGACACCAATGGCACCAAGGACCCGGACGTCATGGACAGAGGCATACTGAAGTGCTTCATTTAACTCTTCTTGCAATTGGCCTGCTATGTCACGAACCTGTTCCTGCCAGGAGGATTGGAAAAGTAATTCGATGCTTTTGTTAGCGATGCTACAGGCAAGCGGATTGCCCATAAAAGTAGGGCCGTGCATAAAGACCCCTGCTTCTCCCTGGCAAATTGTTTCGGCAACATGTGATGAGCATAGGGTAGCCGCAAAAGATAAATATCCGCCCGTTAGTGCCTTTCCCAAACAAAGTACATCCGGTGCTATCTCAGCATGTTCACAAGCGAACAATTTGCCTGACCTCCCAAAACCGGTGGCAATTTCGTCAGCGATAAGCAGAATGTCATATTGATCACACAGGTGACGTATGTGCTTTAAATAGTCTTTTGAATAGAACCACATGCCGCCGGCTCCCTGTACAATGGGTTCAATAATGAAAGCAGCAATTTCCTCTGAGTATTCTTTAAACCATCTGCTTAGATCATCCAGGTCGCTTTGTTCACACGCTTCCCCGTACTTTTTTGTCAGTGCATTGGCAAAAAAATGTTTAGGAAGGAATTCGGAAAACAAATGATGCATTCCATTTTGTGGGTCGCAAACGGACATGGCTGCTGTGGTAAAAACATGGTAGCAATTTTTAACCGTCAGAAACTTTGTCCTGTTTATTTTTACCTTTGCGTGTTGAAACTTAATGGCCATTTTCATGGCGAATTCTACAGATACGGAACCACTATCGGAGAAAAATGCCTTGGTCAATGGTTCTGGCGTAATTTCCACCAATTTCTCTGCAAGTTGAATCGCAGGTGGGTGGGTGATGCCGCCAAACATGACATGTGCCATCTGTTTTAATTGTTGATGAGCCGCTTTGTTAAGTTCCGGGACATTGTACCCGTGGATGGCGGTCCACCAGCTGGACATGCCATCGATTAGTTCCTTTCCATCATCCAGTTTTAGTCGGACGCCGCTGGCACTCACCACTGGATAGGTGGGAAGTGGATTGGTCAATGAGGTATAGGGGTGCCAAATGTGGTCCCGATCAAAGGCAAGTTGTTGTTCACTAAAGCTCGACCCGATTTGCGTAAGTTCTGATAGTTGCTGCATTAAGTTCCTTTTCTCTTTCGATCTCCAACAGGCATTTTGACTGAGTACGCTCGTTTATCACATCAAAAGTAGATGGATTTTTATCGCCGTTAAATATCACTCCAAGAACGTTCACTCCCCTGTTTTGGAGCAGCTCCCATGAAAGGAGCGTATGATTGATGCTGCCCAAATAGTAATGAGCAACCAGGACGACCGGGAAGTTGATTTGTTTGATCCAGTCTATGTTTAGCAGGTCTTTTCTTAAGGGAACCATTAACCCACCTGCCAGTTCAATGATTAAGTGATTTTCAGTAGCGGGTACGGTTAGGGACTTTTCATCGATTTCGATTCCGTCGATTGCTGCCGCTGCGTGTGGAGACATCGGCTGTGAAAGCCTGTAAGCCTCCGGGTGGATCACGGTTTTTTCATTGGAAATTAACTGCTCCACCTTATGAGAGTCGGTATTTTTCAGGTCACCTGCCTGAACTGGCTTCCAATAGTCTGCTTGCAGTGCTTCGCACAGGATGGCAGATGCGACCGTTTTTCCTGCGTCTGTATCAATTCCTGCTACGATGATTTTCCTTCCCATTCGCTCAATGTTTTAAATAGATGGTCAATTTCTTTAACGGTATTAAAAGCATGTAGACAAAATCGAAGTCGCTCCTGGCCTTCCGGGACGCTCGGCGTTCTTATGGGTAGTGCGATGACATCATGTCTTTCCAAAAACCGGGATAACTCAACTACCTGTTCATTGCCCGGAACAATTAAGGATTGGATATGCGAAGGGGATGGCAACCACCCCAACCTGTTGGATCGTTTTTTTATAAAGTGGGCGACTACTGCAGTTAGCTTGTTTCGTTCGTCTTTCATTTGCCCAACCAGTTGGTAAAAGGAAGCGATCGCAATCTGAAAGTGGGATGAAGGTGCAGTCGAAAAGATGAAAGGTCTTGAGAAGTTGATTTGATAGTCTCTCAGCCACCCGGGGCCTACGACTGCTGCACCATGAACTCCAGGGCCCTTGCCATAGGTGATGATTCTTGCAAATAGTTTACTATGGATGCCTAACTGCTGTGCAATGCCCTCTCCATGCTCGCCGAAAACGCCAATAGCATGGGCCTCATCTACGATTAACCCGGCGTGATTTTTCTGACATATTTTTAATACGTCTTCTAAAGGGGCGAGATCACCATCCATTGAGTAAATGGATTCGACGACGACTAATTTTTCTCCTTGATGTTTAGCTAGTTTATTGCCCAGGTCTTCGATGTCATTGTGCTTGAATTTGACTCGGGTGGCCACACCTAGCCGTGCCCCATCGATCAGGCTGGCGTGTAGCAATTCATCCATAAAGAGTGTTACTCCTTTTTTTGCCAGACACGAAATGAGCCCGAGGTTTGCGTCGTAACCAGACCCGTAAGTAAGCGCCGATTCTGACTGGTGGAAGGTCGCGATTTGGCTTTCCAGGTTTTCTATAAAAAAGGTATTCCCACTCAGAAGTCTGGAGCCTGTGGCACCGTTTTTTTTCTCACCTAAAGATTCATAAGCGTTTGAAATACTCTGGGAGAGTTTGTTGGATCCTGCTAGCCCAAGGTAGTCATTGGAGTAAAAATCGATTCCTTTTTTATGGGTGCGAAGTGTCCGAAGTAGATGTCGTTCTTTTCGTTTAGTTAGTTCTTTCTCAAAACTATTCATTCAAGACAGCTTCCTTTTCCTTCTCATATTTGAACGCTTCTCTTGAAACCAGCCCTAAAATATCAAACATCTCTTTGTCGTTACCGAAATCCGGATTAGGAGTAGTCAGTAAAACATCTCCTGCAAAAATCGAGTTGGCTCCTGCCATGAAACACATTGCCTGATCGGTTAAGCTCATTCCTTCGCGCCCTGCTGAAAGGCGGACCACCGATGCGGGCATGACCATTCGTGTAGTAGCAACCATTCGTATGAGTTCGTGAGCAGGCACCCGGGGTTGCTCTTCTAGTGGAGTTCCTTCTACGGGTACCAATGCATTGATTGGAACAGATTCCGGATGTGTTTCCATGTTGGCCAATGTAAGCAGCATGCCCATACGATCCGTTGCAGATTCACCCATTCCTATGATCCCTCCGGAGCAAACGGTGATTTTTGCTTTCCTTACATTATCGATGGTCTTTAGGCGGTCATCGTATTCCCGTGTAGTGATGATATCGTCGTAGAAAGCTTCAGAAGTATCAACGTTATGGTTGTATGCATAAAGCCCCGCGTCTGCCAGTCTTTGAGCCTGCTCCTCTGAGACCATACCTAATGTGCAACATACTTCCATGTCCATGCTATTGACGGTCTTCACCATCTCCAGGACTTTGTCAAAATCTCGATTGTTTCGGACTTCGCGCCAGGCAGCACCCAGACACATTCTGGAAGCACCGTTAGCTTTTGCTGCCTCTGCTCTGTCTCGGACTTCCTCGATTTCCATCAACCGGTGAACCTTGATGTTTGTGTGGTATCTTGCAGCTTGAGGACAGTAAGCACAATCTTCCGGACACCCTCCGGTTTTGATAGAAACCAGACTACTTACCTGTACCTCGCGAGGATTATGATGTTGCCGATGTACAGTAGCGGCTTCAAATACAAGCTCTAAAAGAGGGGTCTCATAAATCCTCTTAATCTGCTCTAGCGTCCAGTCATTTCTAAGTTCACTCATATCAGGTTGTATAAATCTTCATGCAAGTATAAACGATTGCAAAAGATGGATAAAAAACAAATGAAATATACCGAAACCTACTTGAAATGAGTGATGGTCTGCTCAATAATGTCACAGCACTCATGCAATTGCTCTTCTGTTATTACCAAAGGAGGCGCAAAGCGAATGATATTGCCATG
>JBCCXH010000076.1:0-14784 GCA_039192005.1 Bacteroidota bacterium | reverse complement strand
TCTTTTCTCGGACACCACTACTTAGGATTTAAGATCGCATCAATCCGTTTCTGAACATCCTGTAAATGAAAGCGAGAACTCGCATCCCTCTGCCTTGCGATGCCATTTCTTACGTCTCTTTCCAATTTTGAAAGCGTAGCCCTTGAAACAGAGGGGATGTCAGAATTGGCGTATTTCTTTTCTTGAAGATGGATAAGCTCACCCAATCGGGCAATATGCTCCTTTTGTAGGTTTCTTCGGTACGTATCTATGGACTTTCCGTTGTACACTTCACTCCAGATACCTCGCCTTATCTCAGAGAAGAGGTTGGACAGGGTGTAGGTATCTTCCGAATGCAAGGCGTCATTTTCGATGATTCGCATCAACATCTCTTCTTTTGTCAACCTGTTAAGAATCCGTACCTGAATGCCGCGTATTTTATCAACCAGGCCATCTTGCTGGATCCTTCCCAGTATTTCCGGGTCGATCAGCCAGGTAGGTGTCGCGAAAAGCTGTTCATTTAAAAACTTAACGGCCCGCTCTTGTTTCTCCTTCTCAACATGGGTGTAAACCATTCCGTCCTGATCCGAGGTTTTATAGAATTCATACACCCCACCGACATTGCTTACTACATGTCCGTTGTATCGGTTAAACTGGTTAACGATCTGGTTATAAAGTTCTTCCAACTCATCGTAATTCTTCCCATCTTCGGTAGACCAGCTGATGAGTTTATCCAGGATGCGTTTCAGATTGTCGATCCCTAATTCGCTTGCAATCATGGCGTCATTTCCAATATCTTCCGTCTGTGCGGTCGGGTCGATGGGTAGCCTCCGCTGGCGCCCGTATCGGTAAAGCGGGTTGTTCCCGTTTTCTTTGATCCAGCCGTTGAGTACGTCTTCTTCATCTTCAGGACTGCTAACGTTCGCAATAGGTTTGTATCCGTATTTGATGCTCCAATCGTCATACTCCCCGATCTTCGGAAAGAAGTTGGTGACCCCGTCGCCAGGCTGAGCGACGTAGTTGAAACGTGCATAATCCATAATAGAAGGAGCAACGCCATGGGTATCTGTAAACGTCTTGCTTCTCAGTTGAGCGATGGTATATGCGTTAGAGGAGCCCATGTTATGCGGGAGGCCTAAGGTATGACCTACTTCATGTGCCGCGACAAAGCGAATGAGTTCGCCCATTAATGCATCATCAAACCTTGTTTTTTGCGCTTCCGGGTTTACCGCTGCGGTTTGCACAAAATACCAGTTTCGTAGTATTTTCATGACGTTGTGATACCATAGGATGTCGCTTTCCAAAATCTCCCCCGTTCTCGGATCATGAACATGAGGGCCTTGTGCATTTTGTATATCGGTGGCAATGTATCGGATGACGGAGTACCTGACGTCTTCAGGACTCCACTCCGGGTCTTCTTCTTTTGACGGTGGGTCTTTGGCAAAGATGGCATTGGATAATCCTGCTTTTTCAAAAGCGGACTGCCAGTCTTCTACTCCTTGTTTCAGGTACGCTCTCCACCGTTCCGGTGTGGCGGGATCAATGTAGTAGACAATGGGTTTCACCGGGTCTACTACTTCTCCTCTGTTGTAGGCCTCCCAGTCGCTGGGTTCCAGTCTCCAACGGGTAATGAGCCTTCTGGATGCTGCCTTTTGCTCATCAGAACTGTAATCAATTTGTTGCAGGGAAAAGTACCCGACACGCTCGTCATCGTACCTGGGGATCATGGGAGTTTCGGGAAGCAAAATCATAGACTGATTCATCTCTATCGATAAGGTCCCCGTCAGGGAATTGGCAGGCAACTTATCGCCTCGATAGGTCAGGATGTGCCTGACTTCCACATTTTTTGGGTAAGATTTAACGGAGGTGATCAGTGACCGGGATTTGTCAATGCCTTTGATTTTAAACCGCTTCCTTTCTGCATCTCGCAAAGCTCCGATCATGGGGATATCCTCGGAAAAGAAACCATTGACTTTTACTACATGAGCCGATGAGTCTCTCTTAGACGTCTCAATTTTAAAGGACCGAATGACAGGTTCAAAATTATTGTTTACTACGGAGGTATAAATCGGTTCATTTTCATCCGCAATGTTGTTGTAAGAGACGGATCGCATTAAAATTTTACTTCCTAACTTTTGAAACCTGATCACTTGTTGCGGGCGCGATTTCATCCCTGCTCCTCCAAAGTTTAGGCCTCTGACATGTCCGGATATTCTGGATACAATCAGGATTTCTTTCTCCAACAGATCCGTGGGTATTTCAAAGTAGAAGTCATCGCCTATCTGGTGGGTAACTATGAGGCCACCGTCGGTGATGGCATCTTCGGTAATTACTTTGTTATACGGCTTAACTCCATTTTTCTTGATGGGTGCTTTTTGTTCCGTTACGGTACCTTTCTTTTTCTTCTTTTGAGCGTGCAAGTCGGTGGTTGATCCAACTAGAATAAAGGCAAAAACAACTGCTAATATCCTATACATAAATTATTTTTTATTACAAAAGTCCAACTTAGTCAAATAAGTTTCGTGAAAAGCCGGGTTTTACTCGAACGGCGGTAATTATGGGTCATTAACGACCTCAAAGGCCGTTTTCATTTCGTGTCCGTTCTGATCGGTTATTTTTAGCAGATGCGCTCCCCCGGGAAGAAAAACTTCTAATTTATGATCCCCCTGGGTACTCCCATAAAAGTTGTTTCCTACACTCCAAAAAAGTGTTGCGTGTTCATTTTGGTGAGAAGCTTCCAGAATGAGCTTTCCTTTTTCTCCGGCTAACGTAACAGGTAGGAATATTTTGCTATTGGGATTAGGATAAATGATTTCGATCGGATTGGATGCTCCTGAAAGGCAACGGGCATGTTGTGGAGGCATTCCAAGGTAAGATGCATTCACTTTGCTGTGAAAATAACCCATCGTGGGAGGAAGGATAAAAAAGGTTTTTTTGACCGCTTTGGAAAGTGAATAACACGAACTATTTACCCGGTAGCTGGCCGTTTCATCCATGTGAAATTCGGTGTGGTAGGGGCAGATGCCGCTATTTTCTGCAGCCTCGGGAACCTCTTCTGTCAAAGCGGGGCAGTTGGGGTTGGCAAGCATCCCGGAGACGGAGCAGACCTGCTTGCTTTTCATGGTCGGCTTAAGTTTTTCGAGCCAGTTTCGGTCGTGTTCGGAAATTCGCATGAGCTCTAACAGCAGCGGTGCCGCAGCATTAATTCCGGTCAGTCCGGACCTTCCTTCCCCATCAGCATTTCCAACCCATACTCCTACAAAAACGGTTCCGTTTAGCCCTACGGCCCACGCATCTCTAAACCCGTAACTGGTTCCTGTCTTCCATGAAATCAGCTGAGACGAGGAGAAAGTCTTCCAGTTGTTTTCTTCATCAGGACGGGACAGTTTGGTCATGGCTTGGAAGGTATACCAAATAGCCGCCGGGTCGAGTGCTATTTCTGCCTTACGTTTTGAATGTTTCATGAAAGAAACTTGTGGGCTGTTCGTTCCTGCAAGTGCGTGATACATCTTTACGTATACGTTGGACAGGTCCCAGAGAGTCACCTCACCGCCTCCCAGGATCAAGGACAAGCCATAGTGTCCCGGCGGTCGGGTTAGCGTAGAGATGCCCGCTTTTTTTAGGTCGAAATGAAACTGCTCGTAGGAATAGTCTCGGAGCAGGTACACAAAAGGAATATTGAGCGATTTAGCCAATGCCTTATCGGCAGGAACGACACCTTCGAAGTTTTCGGAAAAGTTTTTTGGACTGAACCCTCCAAAAAATGTAGGAATATCCGGTAGCAAGGTTCGGGGTAGTATTTTGCCTTTATTCAGGCAGTGTGCATATAGGATAGGTTTTAAGCTACTGCCTGGGCTTCTCGGTTTTTGAATGATGTCTACCCGGTTGCCTTGCGCGTCAGGGTCATTGGTATTCCCAACATAGGCCATGACCTGACTACTTTGAAGGTCAACGACCAGGGCACACAGGTTTTCGACGCCATTTGCCAGTTGCCTCCGGTGGTGTCTTTCTACGGCCTGTGTGGTTTGGGTTTGCCAATAGGAACTTAATGTGGAATGTGTGGTGCTTCCCTCACGTTGCTTTTCAATGGTACTGAGTAGGTGAGGCGCTTTTTGAGGGATGGGATAGGGCTTACCCGGCAGTTCTTCAAGTAAACTAAGGTCATAAATGACAGAATCAATGACCCGATGTTGTCGTAAAATTTTTAGTAGCCGATCCCTCTTTTCTTTGTACTTCACGTCCGATCTCCCGGGAAAGATGGCGCCGGGATTATTGGGAAGTACGGCAAGCGAAGCGGCTTCTCCCCAACTCAACAAGTGCGCAGGTCGGTTAAAATATCGCCAGGAGGCAGCATCTACCCCAACCACGTTTCCTCCAAAGGGAGCCATGGCCAGGTATTTGGACATAAGCTCTTTTTTTGAATACTTGATTTCCAGTTTCAATGCGATGGCCGTTTCAATGATTTTTTGCCAGAACGTTCTTCGCTCTCCTCTCATCATTCGGGCGATTTGCATGGTAAGGGTGCTGGCGCCGCTGACCACTTTTTTTGAGGTAATATTTTGCCAAAGCGCCCTGCCTATGGATAGCGGGTTTACTCCAGGGTGCCTGTAGAAATGGCGGTCTTCGAAATACCGGACGCACGTCGCCACTTTATGGGGAATGGTGTCAGGTTGTGGAAAACGCCATTGTCCATCTTTGGCGATAGAAGCGGCCAGTAGCTGGCCATCCTTATCATTGAGAACGGAAGAGTAAGGGTAGTCAGGTTCTGTAAGTGGCCATGCAATAAAAAGAAGCGACGCCAGGAGGGCAAATGATACCCCCCATTTGATCAAGAACCTCTTCTTAAGAGCCATGCCGAACACTTGATTAGGTAAGTGTACGTGTTGACCTCATTTCGATAGCGACACCAATCATCTGAAAATAGCCGTCAAAAAATTTCCTGTATCTCGGCTTTTATGAACTTGATGGCCTCTTGAGAAGTATTCATTTCTTCAGACACCCCATTTTCTAAAATGGCTTTGGCCAGTTCAATGCCTTTGGCATCTTTTGTCATCCCGTTGGAAGAAGAGTTGATCAACGAGATGGTCTGTTCTACGGCGCTGGTGACATACGTCCATGCACTGTCAGACATGTAGACCTGCTGGGAAAGGTTGTGATTGACTTCATTTCGGATCTCATGGACGAGTATTTGCTGAAATTCCTCTGCGGAATACTCCGCGTTGCCCAACCGCGACAAAAGGTTGCTGGGTGTGATTCGTTCTAAAAGGAGGATGACACGTTCGTATGCTTGCAATCGGATGGGTACGACTACTTCCTGATTTTTTTGCCGTACGCCAAAAGCAATCTCATCCAATTGTTTTTGCAGAAACGACCTCACCAACAAATAGGCGATATACAAAACAATCAGGGCTGGGAGTGTAATTTTCAATAGGTCGTAAACCATTTCCATAAGGTCGGATGTTTATATTATTTCGATAGCGTCAAAAATAATACTTTTGAAAGATGGAGGCACCTGTTGAGATTACGGAGAGAGCACTTGAAGAGATCAAACATATCTTGAAAAATAAAGGTATTCCTGAAGAATATGGGTTGAGAATAGGCGTAAAAGGGGCAGGTTGTGGGGTCGCATTTAAGCTAGGCTTTGATAAAAAAAAAGAGACCGATGAAGAATACTTTGTCGAAGGGATTCAGGTACTCGTTCAAAAAAAGGAAATGATGTTTCTCATTGGCAAGAAAATAGAGTTTTACGAAGAGTCAGATGGAAGGGGTTTTTTGTTTGTCTGAGCGAACCTCTTGTTTGATGGATGGCAGGGAGCTACGATCAACTTTACAACAGGTAGCGAACAGCGGGATTAATTCAGCTTGTAAAAAGGGACAATAGCAAAAAGGTCATCGTACATTTCCTTTGGGCCCTCAACCTGAAGTTCATAAAGCCCCTCATTCAAAAAACCAATGTTCAGGTACGTGATAAATCCTTTTTGTTTCGAAGAAAAAACGTCTTGAAAGTACATTTTGGTTTTGAACGTTGAATCGCCAATGGACAGGCGATAAAACTCACTGGTCTTTTGTAAGTAATACTGGCCCTGATCAAAAGATTCATCGGCAATGTTCGAGATCGAATCGTAATTCATGAATTTTTTCAAAGAATCCTGACGCCCGACTCGTAAGGGGATAAATACCCGAAGTACGTCATCTCTAATGATTTCGGAAGGGATTTGAACTTCGACTGAAGGTCTCTTGCTTTTCTTATCCTGATAGTTTCCTTCAAAGACCTGGTTTCCTTCTTTGTCGCTCCAAATTTCAATCATTGAAAATGATGCTCTTGGGCCACTGAACTGCACGGATTGCACCCAAATGATGCTGATAAACGAAAAAACTAAAAGAAAAAAGAAGAGCCACCACCTGTTCAGGTTGGTAACCATGGCAAAATAGGTAGGTCGATAAAATCGGGCCAATGTGAGATAGCTAAATAATCGATAAACAGGCCAGTAGATGAAAGCGATCGCTCTGAATCTTCTGAAATAGCCCATGGTTACAAAATCGATGACTCCTACCAGCCCAAAGACCAGCACGGCACTGGAATAATTATTCAGAACATTGGCCAAAGCCTGATTTACGTCCTTCGAGTCGATGTTTAGTGAGATGACGATGAATGGAATGCCTACCAGCACGATGGCATAAATGTAGACCCCTACGATGCTCATGAAGAGTAAGAAGGAAATGCTATAAATAAAACTGCATACACGTTCTAACCTTAAAATGATCTCTTCAAAACCGGGGACCCGTCTTACCTTTTCTAAATACTTAGGTCTAAAATTTAGCTTCTCATGATTGATTCCTTTTGGGAACGAATAGCTCAACCCCACCATCCCGATCCATAGCCCTCTACATACAAGATGAAGAATCAACCCGATAATTAACCAATTGATGCCGACTTTCAATAAGGCAACGAATAGCCCCATCACATTGACAACATTGAATACCTCATTTTGGAAAAAGAAAAGAAAGCTATCCAGCGCGTCGGGCAGCTGAAACATCCCATATAGGACGATTCCTGATAGCAAAATCTCGGGCTCCCAACTCTTTAGCTGAAGTTCTTTTAGCCAGTCAGGTTTCAAGTCGGAATTAGGCGTGTCCATCCCCGAAAATAGTCATAATTAGAAGATCATGGCAACTGCTGTTATTTCTAAACTAACGTTTCTGAATTCTGATGCCAGAGGGTTTTGCAAAGGCACGTACGATCAGGTACTTTTATGACAATATGAAAAACTCCGCTTAGAAGTGATTCCTTAGCTGAAGTTCATTACGTAAAAGTGGGAGTAGATAAAGAATGGATAAATACCATGATGAAACATAAACATGCATTACTACTAATCCTTTTCATTGCCTGTAACCTATGTTTTGCTCAGCAGGACGATAGAATTACAACAATGGATTTTGTTCAAATTTTGAACGGCAATAAAGCGGAGGCGGTATACTACTATCAGAATAATTGGAAAATTCTCAGAGAAATGGCGGTTGAGAAAGCGTACATTCATTCGTATCAGGTGATGGAAACGCCTTTTTCTGAAGATGCGCCTTTTCATATGATTCTTGTGACTACCTATGGCAATAGAAAACAATATGACTTGAGGGAAGGTCATTTTGAAGAATTGATCAATGAAAAAGGAGCGTTGGAGTTGATGAATGAAAAGAAGCCAGGTGAATTCAGAAAAACCCTCTTTCATAAAGAGATGGTGAGGCACTGGGATTGAGACCCATTTTTCTGATCTACTATCAAAACGGATACCTCTCTACATTACTAAAAGCACTTTCCTGGAAGTCCCTCGATCGGTGGGGTGTGCCGATTCTTACCTTCCCATTCTCTTACATGGAGTGTGAAAATTTTGGCCGGTTTCAATGCTTAAATTAAAACAAGTTCTTTTATGACAACAAACCTGGATTCTTTGGTTGTAAGGTATTGTAGATCACATTTGCTTTAAAAGCCATATGTTAATTATTGAAGTGAACAAGTAGGTATTTTTATCAAATGATAAATTCACTATTGTTGGTAAACGAATAAAAACGCCCATTTACCCTATAACGAAGTCGCTTGATCGAAGAAAAGAGACCTGCTTTTTACGAATCATCTTTCTTTAAGATTCTTTAGGACAATTTCTACATTCATAAAGGTGAAAAAAGTAAGATTAATCGTTGCATTGGTTGTATTGACTCAGCATTTAAACGCGCAAAGTATCATCAATGCCTATGCGAAGGTAACCAGCATTTCAGGTACTACTTTGAACCTGTCCAATGTGAATGTGACTCACGACGATTTTCTTGTTGGAGAGCGTATCATCATCATGCAAATGCAAGATGACATTATTGGTTCGAATACAAACAACGACGCAAATTTTGGAGAAATCTCGAACATCGCAAGTGTGGGCCTTTTTGAAGAAGCAATAATTGCCACTGTTACAGGTGGAGGAGTTCCCACCTCCATTGAAGTACAGGATGCTTTGAATAACACCTACAATACCGGATCTAATTCTTCAGTGCAAATTATATCATTTCGAACTTACACAAATCTAACGACCAGTTCAGACCTGACTGCCTTGGCTTGGGACGGAGACGTTGGTGGGGTATTTGCCATCAATGTTACGGGAACGCTAACGTTAGCAAATGATATTGATGTAAGTGAACAAGGCTTTAGGGGAGGGGCACCAAACGATACGGAGGGTCATGGAAGTTGTAATGGAATCATTTACATCAGCACTTCCACCGAATACGCACATAAAGGAGAGAGTATCTATAAGTCTACCGTTGCCAATTATGACATTGCGCAAGGCAAAATTGCCAATGGAGGTGGAGGAGGATGCCTTCACAATGGCGGCGGCGCTGGTGGCGGTAATTTCACTGCGGGCGGTGATGGAGGTGCCGGGTGGAATGGGACACTTACAGGGTGTGATCCTTCTGGCGGAGGGATTGGAGGAGTAGATCTTAGCGACTACATTTCGGCCAATAAAGTATTTATGGGTGGCGGCGGCGGTGGCGGTCAGCACAATGCTACGCCTGCTCCCGTGGGAAGTACCGGAGGTTCGGGCGGAGGAATTGTCCTGATTAAAGCAAGTAGTGTAGCTACTACCGCCGGCTGTGGAGGAGTGTCTATCGCTGCTAATGGAGCAGGAGTAGTGGACTCCGGTCCCGATGGAGGTGGTGGTGCCGGTGCCGGCGGCACCATTTTATTTGAGGTGGATACATGGAGCTTAAACTGTCAACTAGATGTGTCCGCTGCAGGAGGAAACGGCGCAGATGTTGGTCATCCGAATGTTCACGGCGGAGGCGGTGGTGGCGGCAAAGGAGTCATTATCCTATCCGGAGCAGCACCGTCCAGTAATTTCAGCGTAGATAACAGTGAAGGTAGTGGGGGAGTAAACGGGACAGGTGCTGGTAGCACTTCAGCGCTATCAGGGGGAAGTTCGCCAGGTTCTCCTACTGCTGACTCTGATGGCGTCTTAGAATCTGAATCGGGGATACTACCCGTCAGTCTGCTCTATTGGAGGGGGACGCAAAGAGAGGCAGGAGCTTTGCTTAGCTGGTCCACTGCAACAGAAATTGATAACGATTACTTCACCATTGAGCGTTCGGTTGACGGGGTAAGTTGGAAAACAATTGCCACAGTAGCCGGACACGGAACGACAACGGAGGTAAAGGAATACGAGTATTTCGATCGAAACCACTTCCTGCCTGCTACCTACTACCGGTTGTCTCAAACGGATTACGACGGGACCACAGAGGTCTTTGAAATTTTGATGGTAACTGGTCGGGAGTCGTTAACGCCCGTTATTTTATACCCCAATCCGAGTTCCGGGAAATTTGCCGTTCAATTACCAGTTGGTGATCATACCATTGAAGTACTTGATATGATAGGAAAGCGTATCAACATAGACGTTAAAAGAGAAGGTAGTTTGGCCAGTTTTGATCTCTCCGGAAGGCCTTCAGGGATTTACATCCTGAGGGTGATAGATCCGAAAGGAGCCAACAATTACAGGATTAGGTTGAAATAGAAGTTAGATCAGGCGCAAGTACGCCGGAGTAAATCATTTCACCCCTCCATTGTCACAACAGCTCGCTTACAAAGTCCCATGATCGGAGGGTTGTATTTGCTGATTTTTACCTCTACCGCATTGATTTGGTCGAATCGTTCTTTTAGCGACTTAATCATTTTTCCGGCCAAATGCTCCAAAAGATGTGCGTCGATACTCATCACTTGTTGGACAATTTCATAAACCTTTTCATAGTTTACTGTGCCTTCCAACTTATCCTGAAGGGCAGACTCTTTGAAATCGAGGTCCAAAATGACATCTACGCTGTACTTGTTACCGACGATTCGCTCTTCTTCGTAGTAACCATGACGCGCATAAAACTCCATGCCTTCTAATGCTACTTTACCCATGTGCCTGAAAATGAAAGGAATTAATCTTTTTTATCTAGTTCATCAAAGAAAGAAACGGTGCGGGCGATTCTTGGACCAGGTTTTTCATCGGAGGAGTTTTTGGGGACAACTTTCTGTTCCTTTTTTTCTTCCTTGAACGTACCCTTAATCACCTTAGAAGCTTCCTCCCGTACTTTTGGAGCTTCTTTTTTCATTGAGGGATCTACCACTGGTCGGGTCTTTGGGATTTCCAGATGAGTGTCTTCGGACCGGATGCGGTTACCGCTTTCTCGGGCCAGTTCTTTCACGCGTTTGACGTAATTCTCGATTCGAAACTCCTTGCGTTCTTTGGTTGTCCGCTCTACCTTTTCAATGAGATCCACGGAGAGGTTTTTTAATTCATTAATGGCATTTTGCCGATGGTTTTCAATATCTCGATGGTTTTGTTCGATGTCTTTTACTGCATCCTGGAGTTCTTCAATAATCTGGCGTGCCTCCAGTTCTGCTTTCTCCATCATGGCTTTAGCCTTGGATTTCGCCTCACTCATCAGGGCTTCTGCCTTTATTTGCGTTTCCTTCATGTGAAGTTCTGCCGTCTTATTGGCCTGTTCTATCACGTTTGCACCCGTGTCTTCCGCGGTTTTCAATGTTTTGAAGAGGGAGTTTTCAACCTCGCGAAGTTTCGTTACTTCTTTTTCTGATTGCTGAAGTTTGATGGTTAGTTCTTTGTTCTCATCCAACACCCGCTCCCACTCGTTTGATAATGAGATCAAAAAAGCGGTCACCTCATCCTTATCATATCCTCTCAGTTTTTTTTCAAACTCTTTCTGACGTATTTCAAGGGGTGTGATCTTCATTCTTCCAATTTTATTTCCCAAACAGATACTGAACGGTCATCGCTACAAGATACTAACAAGTCGTGATATTCCATCCATAACAACTTGTTTACGCTGTTTCCATGTCCGGCATGCCTGTGTTTATCCAAAACCTTTAGCAACCTAAAATTATGTGCGTTCCATAATTTGATGGACTTATCCATGCTACAAGTAACAAAATGTTTGCCATCCTGACTGAATGCCAGGTGGTTAATGGTATATAAGTGGGCGGGTATTGATTCCCTTATAACGTACTCATGCGAGGTGTCCCATACCTTCAGATGCGCATCCCTGCCACCAGAGATCAGGTATTTTCCAGAGGGATGATACCTGGCAGTGAAGACGGAATTTTTATGTCCGCTAAGCTCTGACCTGATGTTTAGCGTATGGGTTTCCAGGATTTTCGTTTGATGATCGCTGGCTCCAACCGCTATTTCGTCATTTTTAAAATCAAGGCTTCTAAGTCCCTTTTTTGCCAGTTGGTGACGAGATAAAATTTTTAGTTTCTTGCTGAGAACAATAAGTTCTCCCGACTCTGACGCACACCATAGTTTTTGGTCGTTGATCTTTAGATCAAATAATTGAAAGCTACCAAGTTGGATCGATCCGATTTTGTTGTGTTTATCCAGGTCTATTTGATGGATTCCTTCATGGTTTTCTCCGACATACAAGGTGTTTTGCTCCGGGTCATAGGCCATCGCGTAAACGGACCCACCCACTTTGGCCACCACTTCTCCCTCATCGGGTGATTTCAAATCCCATAAAACAACCATTCCATCAGATCCGGCAGAAAAAAAACGATGATGATCCAATTTCTCTAAGCTGTAGAGGCTATCGTTATGGCCTAGAAAGGTATGGAGCTTTTTTACTTGGATTTTACCCATTTGGTAGGCAAAAGTATTACAATTGCGAATGCCTTTGTTACTTAACAAAAAGATTACCGAAAATTCTGCATATGCCGTGTGGAATATTCAGGAAACTTTTTTGGAACTACCTTATCTCTCACCCGAGCCTTTTCCGGCGGACCTTCATCCTGTTCGTCAGGCAGAGTGGATTATCGGTAGAGTTCTGGTAAAGGCGCTGTGTGATTCGTTTGGGATTTCATATAAGGGAGTAAGTAAGTACGATAAAGGAAAACCCTACCTGAACGACAGCTATGCAAACATCTCTATTTCACATTCTTTCCCCATAGCTGCTGCGATGATTCACTTAAAACACCCGTGCGGCATAGACATGGAGCGCCCAAGAGAAAAGCATAGGAAGGTGGCACATAAGTATTTGCATGAAAGCGAACTTCAATACAAAGATGATCTGGAGAAGCTTTGTATCATATGGGGTGCTAAAGAAGTGGTTTACAAGATTTTTGGGAGGAAATTTCTGAGTTTGAAAGATGAAATCAGGGTGACTTTTGAGTCTAATCATCAGATGGTTGGAGAAATCCTCAAGGAAGGGCATGAGGATCAATATACGATCCATTATGAATGGGTAAAAGACTACCTTCTGGCCTACAGTACATAATGATTGAAAACCTACAGCATTAACGAGGTGAGGTAGACAATGAATAAGATAAATGGAACGATACGTTTCATAATTTGACTGGTTATTTGTATCAAATCTAACGCAACCAAGTTTTTTAGAACTTTACTTTCGATAGAGCATGTTTTAAGTCAGACCTGCTAAGCAAGTGTCCCGATAAGTAAAATTTTGGCGCATTACTTTTTAACATAAAACGGAGCTTCTCAGATAAAACAACCGTTATTGAAGCTAAAAACTAAAATATTGGTCGTCCATTTGTTGCAGGATAGCCTTGATCTCATCGGCCTTATAATAGTCTCCCAATTTTTCAAAAGATACGACCAGGTTTCTCAATGCCCGGAGCACAATATCAAGGTGAGTACATGGCTCATAGAAAATATCTTGCTTGCTCAGCTGTAAGTTGTCGAGGTAATTATCAATGTCTTCCCTTGTGAAAATCAACCCTTTGTTAAAGACATTGATGTAGAAGGATTCCTGGCCTACTTTGTATGTCAGGATAAACAGGTTGGGCAAGTTGACTCCATAGACTGGGAGTTGCATCTTTTGGGCAAGTAGTAGGTAGACGGAGCATAGTGAAATGGGGTTCCCCTTTTTTGACTCCAGTACTGCGTTGATCATGGAATTTGCCGGGGAATGAAAATTCTTCGTGTTGGCCCTGAATTTAAACGTATTGAAAAAGATTTCATTGAAAACTTTAACTTGGTCGTAAGCGCTCATGTCATCTTGGAAATGGCGCCATAGCTCAACGTACAGTGCTTCGATTTGCCTGATTAACTCATCCAGTTCCATGTCGGGATACTGGTAGGTAGCAACAATCCACAAGCCCTCCAGCAGGCTTTCTGCACCTGCTTCTTTCCAATTCATAAATCGCTCTTTGAGCAACTCAAATTGAAGTTCGTGGACCAGGTCTTCAATTTTGTTTTGTATGGTCGGGTTAAAGGTACTTTCCCACTCCTGTTCCAGCAGGGGGATAATGGATGTACCAATGGACATGATTTTATCTTCTACATGATTAACTACTTCCTGATCATCATCATCAAGAAGCGTTACCAGGGCTTTTATTTCGGTTTCTTTTAACAATGCTTGAATAAAAAACAACTAATTTACAACTTTAACAAATGAGAACAGGTCATTAGGTTTGAATGACTCCCACGTTCATTTGTTTTTCTACAGGAGCGTGATTGGCCATTTCAATTCCTTTTGAAAGCACGCTTCTTGTCTGAACAGGATCTATGATGCCATCTACCCAAAGCCTGGATGCAGCATAGTAAGGACTAAGTTTCTCTTTATAAGAGTCTTCAATTTTCTTGAGCAGCGCTTCCTTCTCTTCTGCGGTAAGTTCTTTTCCCTTTGCTTTAGCAGAAGCTATTTCTATTTGTAACAGTGTCTTGGCTGCTGACCCTCCACTCATTACTGCGATCTCTGCGGTAGGCCATGCAAAAATCAGTCGTGGATCATAGGCTTTTCCACACATGGCATAGTTACCCGCACCGTAAGAACTTCCCAAAACGATGCTGAATTTCGGAACGACTGCATTGGAAACGGCATTGACCATTTTTGCGCCGTCTTTGATGATGCCGCCGTGCTCTGATCTGGAACCAACCATAAAACCATTGACATCATGCAAAAACACCAACGGAATCTTTCGCTGGTTGCAATTCATAATGAAACGAGCAGCTTTGTCTGCAGAGTCGGAGTAGATCACCCCACCCATTTGCATCTCTCCTTTTTTTGTTTTCACAACTTTTCGTTGGTTGGCGACAATGCCCACACTCCAGCCGTCTATTCGTCCATACCCACAAACGATGGATTTCCCATACAACTCTTTATATTGATCAAATTCAGAACCATCTACCAGGCATTTAATCACATCTACCATGTCATATGAGGCCATGGAATGAGGTCAGATGGTCAGCGCGGATCCCCAGCAGCAGCACACTCCTAACTTCTGCTTTTGACTCAACTGGTGATCTGGAATAG
>JBCCXH010000075.1:0-14925 GCA_039192005.1 Bacteroidota bacterium | reverse complement strand
TTGGTCGTCGTATCACTGTTGGAATTACCTCCTGCATCCGTTGAGGTCACGGCAATGTCGTACGGACCATCAGCTAAATCAGTGAACGGACCACCTGCGGTTGGGGTAGCCGTTTCCGTGTCGATCGTCCAGTTGCCGCTTGCATCCGCTGTCGCCTCAAACGTCACGCCATTCACTACTACCGTTACCGTACTGCCTGTTTCGGCCGTGCCGGATAAGACCGGAGACGAATCGTTTGTTGTCTGACTCGTGATCGTTGGAACGGAAGGAGCAGCCGTATCGACCGTCAATTCATTCGCGGTGGTGTCGCTGGTGGAATTCCCTCCTGAATCCGTTGAGGTCACGGCAATGTCATACAGACCATCAGCTAGATCAGTGAACGGACCACCTGCGGTTGGGGTAGCCGTTTCCGTGTCGATCGTCCAGTTGCCGCTTGCGACTGCTGTCGTCTCAAACGTGACCCCATTCACTACGACCGTTACCGTACTGCTTGCTTCAGCCGTGCCGGATAAGACCGGGGAGGCATCGTTCGTCGTCTGACTTGTAATTGTTGGAATGGAAGGAGCAGCCGTATCGACCGTCAATTCATTCGTGGTGGTGTCACTCGTGGAGTTGCCTCCTGCGTCGGTTGACGTGACCGAAACGTCATACGGACCATCAGCTAAAGCAGTGAACGGACCACCCGAAGTTGGAGTAGCCGTTTCCGTGTCAATCGTCCAATTCCCGCTTGCGTCCGCTGTCGTCTCAAACGTGACCCCATTCACTACGACCGTCACCGTACTGCCTGCTTCGGCCGTGCCGGATAAGACCGGAGACGCATCGTTTGTTGTCTGGCTCGTGACTGTTGGAATGGAAGGAGCAGCCATATCAATGGTTATTTCATTGGTCGTGGTGTCGCTAGTGGAATTCCCTCCTGAATCGGTCGAGGTCACGGCAATGTCGTACGGACCATCAACCAAATCAGTGAACGGACCACCTGCGGTTGGAGTAGCCGTTTCTGTATCAATCGTCCAGTTGCCGCTTGCGTCCGCGGTTGTCTCAAACGTTACACCATTCACTACTACCGTCACCGTGCTGCCTGATTCGGCCGTGCCGGATAAGACCGGGGAGGCGTCGTTCGTTGCCTGGCTCGTGATGGTGGGAATGGAGGGAGCAATCGTATCAATGGTTATTTCATTGGTCGTGGTGTCGCTGGTGGAATTGCCTCCTGCATCCGTTGAGGTCACTGAAACGTCGTACGGACCATCAGCTAAATCAGTGAAGGGACCACCTGCGGTTGGAGTAGCCGTTTCCGTGTCGATCGTCCAATTCCCACTTGCGTCCGCTGTCGTCTCGAACGTTACCCCATTCACTACGACCGTCACCGTGCTGCTTGCTTCAGCCGTTCCGGATAAAACCGGAGACGAATCGTTTGTTGTTTGGCTCGTGACTGTGGGAATGGAGGGAGCAGCCGTATCAATGGTAATTTCGTTGGTCGTCGTATCACTGTTGGAATTACCTCCTGCATCCGTTGAGGTCACGGCAATGTCGTACGGACCATCAGCTAAATCAGTGAACGGACCACCTGCGGTTGGAGTAGCCGTTTCCGTGTCGATCGTCCAGTTGCCGCTTGCATCCGCTGTTGTCTCAAACGTTACCCCATTCACTACGACCGTCACCGTGCTGCTTGCTTCAGCCGTGCCGGATAAGACCGGAGACGCATTGTTCGTTGTCTGGCTCGTGATCGTTGGAATCGAGGGAGCAGCCGTATCGATCGTCAATTCATTCGTGGTGGCGTCACTCGTGGAGTTGCCGGCCGCATCGGTTACTTGTGTCACTACTTCGTAGCTATTTCCGTCGGTAAAGGTTCCAAGTGCGCCACTCACAGGTACAGCTGTTTCCAAATCCAACGACCAGTCCCCGGAGGCATCCGGAGTCACGGCATAGGTCGCACCATTGACGGTTACGATCATGCTTTCACCTGAAGCTAATGCAACTCCCGTACCTGTTGATCCGGTAATAACCGGACTGGTATCATTGGTAACCTGGGTATCGGAAACGGGTGTTGCCGGAGGTACATCGTCATAGATCGTGACCGCCTGTGGGGCTGCCACACTGGTATTGCCCGCAGCATCCTGAACGGCTCCCATCGGAACATCAATGGAAATGTCTCCGACGCCACCTGGCGTAATCTCAACAGTGTAGGTATCGCTATCCACCATGGTTAGGTTAGCAGCCGATCCATTTCCGACGTTAATGTCCGTAATATCAAACCCTAGAATGTCTTTCGAAAATTCGATGGTCACCGTATAAGGGTCGGTGTTATTTACGGCGGTAGGTGCTCCCTGAATGTCAACTGTCGGATTAGCGGTGTCGATGGTAAGTTCTCCATTTGTAGTATCAGTGGCATTTCCCCCTACTCCATCGTCAATGACGGCCTCAACATCATATAGTCCATCCGTGGTAATTACCCCCGCAGGCAATGCTAGCGTCCAGGTTGTTCCTGCAATGGTCAGCTCCGGGTCCACACCTAATTCAAACACCTGCCCCTGAACTGTGACCGTAAGTGTTTGTCCGGTCTCCACTACCGCAGAACCGGAAACGGAAGGTGTGAACGTATTGGTGGTCTGAGCGACAACCGTTGGTTCAGCGGGAGGATTCAGCTCGATTGTTACATTGGTAGTAACCGGGCAAAGGCCTCCAAACGAATAGCTAATGGTGTACGTACCAACGATAGAGGCAGAAAGGTCTATTTCTCCTGTTGTTTCATTGATGGTGAGTCCGCTGCCTGAAACGGAGAAATCACCCCCACTAAACCCTACAATGGAGGGAATGGGATCTGATCCAGTAGTGAAATAAGTTGACGCATCATAGGAAATTGCGGTATTACTCAGGCAGGTCTGTGTTGTTTCATTTTCATCTGTATCCGTTGGGTCACCGTTTCCATTTGGATCGGGATCAGTTCCCGATGTGGAGAAATCCTGTCGGTCGGGAGACGATCCATCATTGGGCCCTACGTCCTTTGTAGAAAAAACCACCTGATTGGTATAGGTTGGCGTGGACGCACCACTCATATAAATTCTTACAACGAACCTGACGACTACCGTTTCAGCAGGATCGATTTTCGTTTCCGTAGCATACTGCAACATTTGAGTAACCGTGCTGCCGTCGAATGAGGCATTAAGCCCTCCCTGAGAAAAGCTACCACTGATCACCTGTGGAGCAACCTGAAGGTTGGCTACCGCACCTGTGGGAAGACCGGCCGTAATGTTTTCGATTACCTGAAGGTTATCTGCATCATTGACCGGACTAAAATTTTCCAGATACAAGTCATACGTCACATCGAAAATGTTACCTGTCACATTGTTGACACTGACTTCATTTTTTGCAATTCCTACGTCTGCCGGGCAGAGCGCCACCTCCAGTTCAAAAGATTGTTCGGAAGACTCACAGCCGGAAATGGTGCCGCGAGCGGTGTACTCTCCCGGAGCATCTACAAAAATGCTGGGATTCGTTTCACCATTCAGCCGTACGTTATTTCGGTACCATTGATACGAATCAAACCCGGTAGCGGTCAACTCTACCGGTACGTTTTCAGGAATACAGGCTGCCGCATCGTAACCTACCGGCGATTCGATGACCGGCGCGATGGTAAATCCCGAGAAGAACCCGGCAGCTCCCACGTTTCCGCTTTCTATGGTAAGTGCTACCCGAATGGGCCTGGCACTGGCTACAGTAATGTTTCCTGAATAACCGGTTTCTTTATAAGTAACATAGTTGGGGTTTCCCGTCACGTCGTTTGCATCTGCATCGGTAAGCGTTGTGACCGTGCCAAATTCATCGGTAATGGTGACGTCAACATTTTTCTCACCAATGATCAGGATGGCACTGTTAATGGTCCCTCCGAATGCATCCGTGAAATCTGCATCTGCAATGTCCACATCGGTTCCTCCGAGACAGACGATTGGAGGAATAAAGTTCAACCCATTTTGCCGTTCATTGGAAGATACTGAACCGTTCGTATTCTGATACACATAGACAGGTTGGTTGGAACTGATGTGCATGTTTTCATTGGCGGTAAAATCTGCCGAGGAGAACAGATGAAAATCACCGCCATCTAAGGTAGCAGCCGGTGTCGTACTGCCATTAAGAAATATTTGCGTCCCATCAATGGAGGCAATGACAATGGCACTCTCGTTGCCGTTCCCCTGGCCCTGGACCAAAATGTATTCAAACCCCGTCTCTTCAAGTGAGGCAATCTGGTCAATACCGATGTCCCGACCTTGCAGGTTGCCGTCTATGGGGTTTCCTCCTAACCACGAGCCTGAATTTACGGTAATGGGTTTATCCGAGGTGATCCGTGTTCCATTGACGTCGTTTGTATTCGCTGTATTACTGTTTTTCAAATGTGCCGCTAAAACATAGGATTGTCCGGCATCTAACATCACGCTGATTTCACCAGACACCGGCTGCGCCGCCTCATCAATGTTCTCAAAATCTACTCCTCCAAAGTCTGAGATCGTTACCTCCGTGTCGTCTTCGGAAGCCATAAAACTTATGACGTGTGCTTTTCTATTGAATACATTTCCGTTATTTGTTGTGTTATTCCAGACATGCCCCGTACGGAACTCGGTTCCTAATCCTGCCGAACCTTTGGTAGTGAGCGATGCTGCCTGAGCACCTTCATCTACCCTAATGTTGACAAAAAATGCTTTATTGGCAGTCAAAATCATTCCTTCATCAGACAGTATGGTCGCCAGGTCACTCGCAGGAACAAGAAATTTTGTTCCGTTCCCTTTCGAAGCGCCCGTCGCATTGCTTAATGCCAGGGTAACCGGTGACGACCTGCTTATCGAAACATTGGTGTAGAGCGCAGTACCTGCTCCGTCTGTGATCGTGACCTCAAAGGGATCGGTTTGGGGCGTACTGAGTATTAAGTAAATATCCTCTCCGGTACCTGTTGCAGGATCTTCTCGGGCATACATGGGGGGTATGTAGTGGCGGGTATCAAGCTGTGCAATTACAGAAAGTGTGGTAACCAGTAAAAGTGCACTTAACAGATTTCTCATAGATAAAGCATTTTAATCCTAATGATTAAATATGGTTAAGGGTTAAGGGTAAATTTTATATCTTCGGTAAGAGGGGTTAATCACTTGTTGAGTTGACAAAAAAACCAGGTTGAGATGAATAGCTATGGATGCCATCAACGGCTTATTCATTACCCAGGATCTTGATTTCTGTTCTTCGGTTTTCCTGATGCGCTTCGGAAGAACACGTCGTCCCATCGCTGCACCGGTTAACCAATTTACTTTCACCGTACCCCTTAGGCACAATCCGGTCAGCCGCTATTCCATGGTTAATTAAAAACTCCGTCGCCGATTCGGCCCTTCTTTGAGATAATTTTCGATTGTAAGATGCCGACCCCCTGGCATCGGTATGTGAGCTTAATTCTATTTTAATGTGTGAGTTGTCCATCATGAAGACCACCACTTTATCCAATTCCAGTTCCGATTCATGCCTTAGGTGGGCGCTGTTTACGTCGTAATAAATATGATCCAACCGGATACTTTCGCCCACCACTATTTTCTTTAGTCGGGCTGTATAATTTTTTATTCCAAAAAAACCTTCGTCTATGGTAAGGGTGTCTCTTAGGGTGTAATACCCTTCGTCTATGGTGATTACCTCGTAGGTAGCAGGTTTTATCTTGAATTCATTCCCTTCATCATTGATCGGAGTGACTAATTCGTTTTCTTTTTCCAGTATATGGACCACATAAGTTGCATCTGTCAGCGTATCCTCGGATGAGGCGTCAATTGCCTCTGCAAACAACAAGCGCTGAAGTAAATAAAGGGTTTTTAGTTCCTTAAAATCAGCTACATTTCTTGTGGTTTCTTCTACCGGTTGTTCCAAAAGAAAATCTTTCTTGGCGGCCATTAGGGTAAATGCGGTGCCTTTGCCGAGCTCAATCGTGTAGTAGCCTTGCTCGTCAGTGACTACTTTTCCAATGACTTTTCCCGACTTATCTTTTAGTGTTACCTGAGCATCATCAACCGGAGTGTTTAGTCCTTTTGTCAAAACCCGACCTTTGACGTTGATCAAATCCGTGGTGTACTGGAAGAGGTCATCGCTACCTTCTCTGTCGGATGTAAAATATCCTTTTTTGTAGTCTCCCTCCGTGATTAAACCAAAATCATCCTGACTACTGTTGATCGGAGCGCCCACATTAGCTGGCTGACCAACCACCTGATCACTAGTTAGTTGAGCTCGGTAAATATCAAGCCCTCCAAGCCCTTCTCTCCCATTGCTGGAAAACCAGAGGTCGTTGCCGGACAAGAAAGGAAACATTTCGTTTTCAGAGGTATTGATGGCACTGCCTAAGTTGACAGGTTCTGACCAGTTTTCAGAAGCATCCGCCTTCGAAACATAGAGATCCGTACCACCGAACCCTCCGGGCATGTCCGATGCAAAGATCAGGAAATCCCCAGCTGCCGAAATCGTCGGGTGTCCCAGTGAGTAGTCCAGTGTATTATGCTGAAAAGGGGCAACGGCCCACTTCCCTGATTCTTCTTTTTCCGCAAAAAAGAGTTGTAGATTGGCTTTTCCCTTTTTATCTCGCTGAAGCTTGCTTCCTTCGACACTGTTTCTGGTAAAAACGATTTTGTTTCCATTGGAATAAACCTGGGCCGGACCTTCGTGATAGGTTGAGTTTAACCCTTTAATCTTTGAGAGGTAGCGCCCGGTGTCCAACGGGTTGAAATAGTAGAAGTCCAGGTATTCTGACTCGTCCCAGTTGTACGTACTTTTTACCCATTCCTTTTCTTTTCTGGAGGAAACGAACGCAATGCCATTTTCATAAAAGAAAGGACTAAAGTCACTCTCTACTGTATTGAAATCAAGCCGCCTAATGGTGTATTTACCTGCTTCTGAAAAAAACGTCTGTAGTTTACCAATCCCCTCCACTTTTCTCTCTGTCGATGAGCTTCCACCGGCTGATTCATACCTATCATACCAATGTTTGGCCTCTTCGTATTTCTTATTTTTAGACAGTGCCTGGGCGTATTCAAATAATAATTGATTGTCAAACCCATCGTATTCGTTAATCAATTTTGACAGCCACTGTTCTGCGTTTTGTGAATCATTTAGCTTGAGGTAGGTCTCTCCGATCCGGCTTACATAATGGACATTTCCAGAATCTTTTTTATGGAGGTAGAGGTATTTTTCTAAGGCTTTAGAATACGTAAATTGTTCAAATGCCTGATCGGCACTTTTACGAATAAGCTGCTCCTGCGCATGAACAGAACACAACAGCGTCAGAAAGAAGAGGGTACTGGCAATTTTCATTACGATGGACTTACTAATACTGAGGTTGATATTTTTAATCGAAGCTCCGGTTACTATGAAACTAGGTTAAATACAGCGGAACAACAGGTCAATGAGCGAACTATTAGATGAATGTGTATAATAAAACGGTAATCACAATAAATTACCATCTAAACGTCATTAAAAGACGAATCAACTACGTATTTCACACTAATTGTTCTTACCGGTTTAGATAGGCTTAAAGAAGGTCGGAATAAGTAACAAGGCAAGTAGCTCGTTTTTTATGAGTGTGTGTTTTACACATGCTTCTTGTGTGTTTTACTTAATTTTACATTTAACGGTAATAATTAGTGTTCTACCATAAAATACGTACCAACGAACGACTTTTATATCAATTGATAATGATTTTGCATTAACTTTATTGTCAATTGATAAAAATATGAGTGAGATGAGTGTCGACAAGTATGGAAACTTATGCTACGAGCAACTTTATACCGGTTTAGGACCGGTACCCGTTCAAACCTATTTTGAAGAGGCCGTTCGTCAGGCGATTATGAATGATCCTTCTCTACAATTATACCTTAATATGACTGTTAATTAGCCGTTACTTCATTCATGAGGTCTCTCCTTGACTTGTAAGTTTTCAAACCCTCCATAGTGGTATCCGGTTTCATTGACATGATCAAAACTGAAAACTTCCAAAAGGTGGAAATTTCATCTCAAGCCCAACTTAGAGACTGGTTATTGAAGTATCACACGCAAGAAGAAAGCGTCTGGCTAGTCACGTATAAAAAAGGAACGGAAGGGAACTATGTTTCGACCGGTGAAGTGCTGGACGAGCTCTTATGTTTTGGCTGGATCGATGGCATACGAAGAAAGCTGGACGATGAAAAAACCATGCAATTGATCTCACCCAGAAAGACACAACACTGGGCAAAAACTTACAAAGACCGGGTAGCTACACTCACCAAAGAGGATCGCATGCACGAAGCAGGATTACAATCGATAGAGGTATCCAAGAGAAATGGCCTCTGGAATTTCATGGACGATGTTGATCAATTGATCAAACCGAATGATTTGGCCGAGGCCCTATCAAAGAAACCTGACGCGGAAGCATTTTTTGACCAAATTAATGATTCCAGCAAGCGATTTGTGTTGAGGTGGTTGAAACTTGCCAAGACGGATCGAACCAGGACCAATCGAATCGAAAAACTTGTTGAGCTCTCTGCTAAAGGAGAAAAGCTTCCAGGAAGCTAATTTCTAGTTTTTGGCTTTTGACCTTGGGTTCTTGGCGTTGGGCTCTTGGCTTCCTGCCTGCGGCAGGTCGGCCTTTGGCAACCTAATAAGATTGGCTTTCTATTCATCTTCGCTTGCCTGCTCAGAGGCAGGGTTGGCCAACGTGGCCCGGCCTTAATGCTATTAACTTAAGCAGGTTTTCCTTCTTCCTCTCCCTCCCCCTCTCTAGGAGAGGGAAATAATAAAAGCTTAAGTTAACAACATTGGGCCCGGCCTGACGTAGCCATGTATAGCCGACTTTATGTCAATTTCACAATAGTCACCGTTCATACTCTTTGATGCTTGGTCATCCCGCCCATGACCCCTTTCATGATCCTGATTTTCCCCCAACGTGGGGTGGTTCGCAATGCGTACATGAGTACTTTAGTCAGTCCTCCGGGAAGCACCGTCATCTTTCTGCCCAATGCATTCAATATTTCCCATCCGATCTTTTCGACGTTCATAGCTCCGTCCATGATGAGGTTGGCTTGCTGAGCGAAGCCCGTCTCGACAGGGCCGGGCGCTGCGGCCAATACATCTACTCCTTTGGGCTTCAACTCATGATAAAGGCCTTCTGCAAGAGATTGTACGTATGCTTTAGTCGCTGCATAGTGTGCCGTAAAAGGAACCCCCTGAAACCCTACCATTGAACTAAGAAGGATGATTCCTCCTCTTTTTTGCGAAGCGAAATGCTGTCCAAAATAGTGAGTAAGTACCATGAGCGCTTTGCAATTTACCTGAACCATGTCGGATTCTGACTGAACGGAGTTTTCAATAAACGGACCGGACGTTCCAAATCCCGCTGAGGCGATAAACAAGCCGATATTTTTATCCTTACATGCTTCGTAAATGGATGTGTAGTCGTCTCTTCCTAAATCGCAAACGACTTCCAGTACTTCTGTTTTATAGTGATCTTCACATTTGGATTTTACTTCGCGTAATGCTTCTATATTTCGCCCGATAATGATGGCGTTCAGGCCGGCCTTACATACGTTGAACGTAAGCTCCCTGCCTATACCGGAAGAAGCGCCTGATATAACGGCCCACTGGCCATATTTTTCTTTTAATCTTATCTTGAGTCGGTCTTGCATTATTTTCAATTTTCGGTCTTTATCTCGCTATTCAAATACCACTTTACCTCCTGGCTTTCATGCACAAGCTATTTTTTCTTTTACAATCAAAAAATGAAATCCCAACCGAAACCGGAAATTGATCAGGTGAACCAAAAAATAGGAGGGTTGACCTTTTTGACGTAGGGGTGAGTTTGACTTTTCTTTTGGTCTCGCTAGGATGCCATCAACTATATGTAACCTGCATAGGAAAGTGCGAGGTATGCATTGAGCAACATAAATACAAATGAAGGGAGTGATTGGCCCAGGCTATCCCGGATTTTTAATCGGGTAAAAAAACCAAGTAACATCAATAATGTAAGGCCGATGGCCGCAATTAGCCCTACAAGGGCGTTTCCTAACCCTATTAATAACCCGACACTTCCAAGTAACTGCAACGCTCCCGTCAACAGCCTTTGACTGTTCGTCAAACCAAATCGCTCGAACTCTAAGATCATCTTTTTGGAAAACAGACACATGATTCCGTAATAAATAAATGAAATGGATGATAAAAGCGTAATTGATTGTATGAGCATCGTGCTTACGGATATATGACAGGTTTTCCCTGCTGTAGGGGTTTTCTATTGTCTCAAGATAGCTGAAAAAAGGTGAAGCATACCTATTACACCATCACCTGTAATAATTATTTTACTTATCTTTCGTCTAATAAGCAATTACCTAAGACTTAAGTAACGATGAAAATTTTCCTGATCATTATTCAATTATTCGTGGCACTAAATATCCTCAGAATCTGGCTAGTCACTAACCGTCGTGCGAGTATCTATCGCGGAGGCGATGGTAAAGCCAAAACATTACGGGAGGAATTTGAATATTACGGATTGCCTGCCTGGTTTATGTACGTAGTTGGAAGCCTCAAAGTAGCTGCAGCCATTGGCCTAATTGTGGGCATTTGGATGCCCGCTGTCATTCCTTTTTCCGCAGGTGGACTGATTATTCTTATGATAGGGGCAATCGCCATGCATGCTAAGATTCGTGACAAATTAGTGACACACCTACCGGCTGTCCTCATGCTCGTCTTATCCGCAACCATACTTTTCTTATCCTATTAGGCGCGCTTGAGAAACTTCAGTAAACGAACGGTTAAGGTTTTTCTAAAAGAGCATTTCTAATTTATGAAAAAAAACCTGTCGGGGTTCACTACCAACCCCATGTTCCCGGCGCTCCTTTGAAAGGACCGACTACCTCTTTCGTAATCCATCCACCGTAAAAATCCCCTTCCTGAGGTTGTACCTTTTCATCGTTTACAAAACAACTATCCATCAGGTGTGCGTATACACATACGGTGTTAGCAAGTTCTTCAAATCCCCTGGAAGGATCTTTGTACCCCCACGCACATCTTTTGGCGATTCGCTCTCCGACTTGAATGTCGTAGTAATGTGCCATGCCTTTAAATTCGCAAAAAGAATTGCCCGCCACCGGTTGCAATACACCTGAGGCACAAGCCGCCACCGGTAGGTAATAGGTGGGGGGATGACTGGTCTCCAATACTCTGAAGTTCTGGTTCGAATCTGCAATGACCTGGTCGTTGTATACAATTCGTATGTGTTTAGTAGAACGCTCCAGTCGTGGAGGTCTCGGGTAGTCCCAAACGGACTCCTGCCCCTCTTTGGGTTTGATGCGATTTCCTTTCATACTTCCTTAACCTCACCCACCAGCTATTGTTATTTTCCTCCAATCACCTAATGATGCATTTCTCAAACATCCTGATGCAACCCGAATTCCAAGACATTGGCAACGTAACGGAGAACGACTAACTCACAAGAAAGCAAAAAAGAAAAGATGCGCGAAGTAGAATAGGCATTCGGGTACTCCATGAGTTCATTTGAGTAATCCGGATAATGCAACTTTCGGCATCGAATTTCCTTGTGAGAAGTTAGATGGAAAAAATCGAGTGGAAGCGCATTGCATCGTCCTAATGAGCATTTCCTCCTTAATTAAGCGACCTAAGGCAATTACACCTAATTTCCTATAGGTGAGATCGTAGCTCTACAATAGAACCTTAAGCGCATCCAGTGGACTGAGTAGAAGAGAAAAATTATCTTTGCCGTCTAAAGCAACCATCTTTCACGAATGGTGTCTTATTTGAACAACCTTATACATCGACTGTTAACATCAATAACTAGTTAAAGAAGAGGCTTTGATAGGATCGTGCTAATCCAATAACTTCATCCTTACGCTCGATGATGGATTATCATTTATCCAAATGCATCAATTCATCCTTTACTCAAAAGATAATTCAGTGAATACCATACTACACACAATCCTGTACACCTTAATTTTTCAGTGGGTTCATTCAAAAATGAATGGACCAGACACTTCACTTTCCGCTTTCTCCACCTTTTTGTAAAATCGGCATAGGTTTCAATTCATGATAAAATCTTAGGTTTTGAAGATGATTACTTGCTTAATAGTTGACGATGAGAAGGACAGCCGTGATTTTTTATCGATGGTACTGGGCGATCTTTCAGAAACCATTCATATCGTAGGGCAAGCAAAGGACATTCACGAGGCTGGTATTTTGATTGACCGAGAACGTCCTGAACTGGTATTTCTGGACATTGAGATGCCAGGTGGGACTGCATTTGAGTTGCTGGAGAAGTTCGACATCCCTCCTTTTGACCCGGTATTTACCACCGCACACACGGGTTATGCGTTGCAGGCCATCAAATTTTGCGCGCTTGATTACCTTATCAAGCCATTTACCCCGGATGAAGTAAATCTGGCCATAAAAAAATTCAAGGAAAAGAGGAACCTTGAAACGGTCAGTCGCTTACATCAACTGATCAGCAATCTTCAAAACCCGGGAAATAAGAAAAACAGGATCAGCCTGAACACCAATGAGTCCGTCGAGTTTATTGAAGTAGCATCGATTATTCGTTGCGAAGCGGATGGCAATTACATCAAAGTGTACCTAACGGATAGTTCCAACCGGTTGGTGGTTGGCAAAATGAAGACTTTTGAAGAGATGCTGGCCCCCTATGGTTTTCAGCGGGTACACCACTCGCATCTGATTAATATGGACATGATTTCAAAATTTGTGAAGAGCGGAGGCGGCTACCTGAAGCTGAGCAATGGCGAGGACATACCTGTTTCCAGAAGAAAGAAAGACGCCATTCTGGATCAACTAAACAAATGGTGAATTTCGCTTGATGCTGCGTCAGATGTACCATAACGTCTTTTGGTGGTTTTTTCTATTGCTGCCTTCCTGCATGTACGGACAGTCCCTGAGTTATGAATCGTACCAAAGCAATGATGGGTTGGCGGATAACATTGTTTTTAAAATCATGCAGGCCAGTGACGGACAACTCTACATTGGGACCGACGATGGCTTAAGCAAGTTTGACGGCAAGGCATTTAAAAACTTTAGAGGGAATAGGACCAACTTCATCATCGACATCAAAGAGCTTCCCGATGGCAGCATGCTGCTGGGAAGCTGGAAAGGTGGGCTTCAATTGTTCAGAAAGGATACCATCATCTCACCGGTTTCAAACGCACCTTCATCCAATATCCTCCAAATGCAGGTGCATGACGGTTCGGTAACCGCATGGAACAGTATTGTTCTTATAAGTGGCGAAGTGGGAAAGGATTCCATTCCACTAACGCTTCACTTTTTACATCACGAAGATCACAGTTCAAAATTAAGTTTAACATCAAATAAAAAAGAGAAGCTACCATTACAAAATACAAGGTATTTCAGGCCCAGTAAAGAGAAATTATGGGCCTATCACAGTATGCCAGGAATCCTCGAAATGGGCCCAGACTCGTTATTTCATGAAATACGCTCCGGAGACACCATCTTTTTTATTGATGAAGCTTTTCAACACCAACTATGGGCCACTACGAAAGGGAAGTTGCTTTCATTGTCCCCTCCAAACCGTACCATCACGAAAAACCTTGAGCAACTGCGTATAGGTAGGTTTCAGTTCGCCTCAGCGGAAAAAGTATTTTTCCATTCTCATCCAACCTCGAACAGGAAATTGTATGAGTACAATATTGAAACCGGTTTACTGCATGAGATCAGTACACCATTAAACCTAAACAGTACCATATCCAACATTTTGGTTGATCATGAAAAGTCTTTGTGGGTAGGGACCAATGGCGATGGGATGAGAAGGGTTCGCTACCCCTACATGAAAACATTGACTACCGAAATTCAGTCGCCTTTCATTACAGCCATTACCCATACCCCGGACGGAAGCGTATGGGTAGGAACTGACGCTAATGGCATGTTTGAAATCGACACCAAGTCATTATCCGTGATAAAAACCATTCCCTGGACAGGTGCAGTGAGATGTCTGGCGGTAAATGAACAAAATGAAACGTTTATTGGTCTTGACAATAGTAACTTTTTAAATCATCGTATTTTTCTCCCAAATAATCGACTAAAAAGCCTTGCTACACTAGGGAAAAACTGGTGGATCGGTTGGGGACGACAAACGGTATCCATCTACAAAAACCACCCTGACGCAAAAAATCGCACCATACATTTGGCCGATGGGGCATACGAAATCAGACAGGGATTTGTGGACAAGCGTATGAATGAGATCTGGCTCGCAACTTCGAAAGGGGTATTAGTACTCGATATTCAAGGACATGAAGGTTTTACCTGGAAGGACTATTTTCCAAAAGGAGAACGATTAATTGCTGATCCGCCTGACCAAATTTCTCAAACCTGGATTGGGGAAGCGGAAGGCTTAATCAGCGAAAATACATTTGACGTTAAGAGGGAAAAAAATGGGGAGATTTGGGTGGCCACAGATAAGGGGCTTAGCAAGATTCCAACGGGTGACCAACCAATTGAAAACTTTACTGACGGACGAATCTGGCCAGAACGCATCAATACCCTACTGGTAGATGATAATGGTGTCGTCTGGTTAGGCTCGAAAAAGGGACTCGCCTTTTTTACCAATGGCAACTTCGGGTTGTTCACAAGGGAAAATGGACTGGTTACTAATGAAGTGACAGCACTCCATTGTGACCAACAACAACAATTATGGGTAGGAGGCATACAGGGGGTTTCTGTATTTGACATCCATGAAAAGCCTGTCATTTTGCCTCCTCCTGAAGTACACATCCATGAACGTTTTATTAATGATTTGCATGATGAAGCCAAACAATCACAACTAACTCAAACGGATAAAATCAAGATCACTTTTCGGGCAAATACGCTACTGCCTGCTGATGAAATTGACTACAAGGTAAAACTTGGAAAGCGCCCCTG
>JBCCXH010000074.1:0-14963 GCA_039192005.1 Bacteroidota bacterium | reverse complement strand
CCATAAATATGAATTGCTGAGGTTGAGATTTTTAATCGATCTCAGGTTATAAGTTGCCAATTCGATAGAGAAGTATAGCCCACACGTTTCTGTTGTGTGGGCCTTATCTGTGCTGGTCAGATCTGTGTGTTGTTGTTAATTGCTACACTTAATGCCAAAAAGGTATTCGCGTGAGTGTTTTAATCAAGGAGCTCACTGATGCCGCCCCAGGAAAAGTATAGCGGAATGGTCTTGCCCTTAGTTTCTACTTTCAAAAAAGCATCTGCTAGGTGCTCGCCCTGGTTGATGTCAACCGTCAAGCAGGCGTCTTTATAATCTTCTAAGCTTTCAGAAAATGCAATGACGTTTAGGTAAGGCTTGCCATATTGGTGGCTGTCTTCATGTATACGGGTTGTTTGTTCTCCAACTTTTAACTTTCTATCCACATCGTATTTTCCTGATAAAAACTCTACTCGTGTGTAGGTGTCGCAAAAATCCAGTGGTACAATTAAGCTTACTTCCGGGTATTCATCAGGAGCAGAAATTTTGTAACGTTCTACCCATGGGCTGTTTTGGTCAAATCGTCGGATCACCCGGGTGCCTTTCGATAGGGTAGATAGATCCACTTGATCATTGATCTCACGAACCTTACTCACCTGCTCTGAGATACTAAATGATGCTGTTGGATGCTTTAAATCGACCTGTTTTGTTTTTTCATGAATCATGACGTTGAGGTCCATTTCACCCCAGTTCACGTAAACACTGCTGATGTGCGCCACCCACTCACTTTTGCCCGTTAAGCTAAAAAAGCGAGTACGAATGGATTGTTGGGGTCGGGCCAGAATTAAGCGTGTATTTTTTGGATTAGTTCGTTCTGGTTCAGGGACATCTAAAAGCATGAATAAGCCGTCGTTTTCCAGATCAAATTCTAGCTTAGGATTGAGAGTCAATGCCTTTTTGCTGGTATTTAAATGATCGAAGGCGTACCCCTTTTCAATGGAAACAACAAACTCATATTCGTCATAGGAAGCATCTAAAGAGATGGTTTTTTTTCCATCCAGAAGTTCATAAACGGCCTCTTTGGTTTCTTTCGTCTCCTTGTTGATCATATTGACCTGCACCCATGCATTTGGAAGCAAATCGAAAGCATCTCCTTCGATCAGGTAAGCGGCTATTTCTACTTCAAGCAGGTCGGTTTCGGGGTCTTCTACGTCGGGTAGTTCATCCGCCAGCGGTACGACCTGTAGTTCGATAGGCATGACTTCTTCCGATTCAATCACCAATGGATAGGGAAGAGGTACTTTGATCTGATCGGCAGCTTCAGAAGCTTCTGTTGGAGTACGGTATCGTACTTCGTCATTTTCATCCAATACCAAAAACCCAACTAATGAATACGTGCCGTAATCGAGGGCCAACGCTTCGCTTACCAGCTGATTATCACTGATGGATACACCTAATGTATGCGCTTGTACGGAGGCTTCCTCAGATTCTTTTTTGATAGACGCCACGACTTTAACAATCGTTTTGTTGGTGTTTTCATCCGATTGATCAGTCTCTGGCAGGATGACATTGAATTGGATGTTTCCGGTAAGCGATGGTTCTTCCTCCGGGTCCTGAATTTCTTCAGGCAATTCGTCCGTACAGGATAGCAATAGCAATAAAGCGGTAGATAATAAGATGAATGGATTTTTCATTTTAAATAAGTTGTTAGTGTAGGATGAACGGGAGTGGTATCACTTTTTTTGGGCGAAGTTAGATCGGTGGTGAGAGATAGGAAATAGAGTAAAGTGCGTATTTATTCATCCAGAAGTTCTCGCCATTGGATGGACTTTTATTTCACTACCACATCATCGGGTTTAAGTAATTGTCCGTTTGAGGTCATTTTATGAATACTATGTTGCTGGACATCATCCAAAATGACCGGAGGACGTTCATCTGCTTTGATAGTTTCTATCGAAATGTTTTCGAGTGTCAAACCATCGATGTGTCTCAGGTAAAACCCATGAGCAGGCAACGTTCCAACTCTTCGGAACTCCGGCCAGTGCCCCTTCATTACCTCTAAGGTGTATTCATTGATGGGCCACTTTTGGGCATCTTCCTTTGTGCCGCCCCCGGAGGTGGTGAATTGTACATTGGAGATGGAAACGTTTTCAATCTTGTGATCAGGCATTCCCGTGAGGAAAAAGACTGCGTTTTTATCCAGGTCGGTATTATCGACAATGATGTTATCAAAGATGAAGTTATGCATCCGGTCCAGCGGCTCGTACGTCCCTTCGGGGTAATTTTTCGCGGCTCTTTGTGAGGCAAAAGTCATGAAAATAGGTCGTGGCACGTTTTGCATGGTCAGGTTGGAAAACGTCATGTTGCTCATCTTGCCTCCCTCGCACTGTTGGATCTTCAGCCCGGAATCGTCGATGTTTTTGAAGACACAGTTGGTCACGGTCACGTACTCAATGTTTCCGCGAGACAGTAACCCGATGCGCATGCCTCCCCACTTGGTAGAAAAAATGCAATTGGAAACGGTGATGTCCCGACATGGCTTATCTGGTAGCGAAGCCTGCAGGCAAATGCTGTCGTCGCTGTTGTCAAAATTGGAGTTAGTCACCCGGACATTGGTGCATCCGTCAAAGTCAAGGCCGTCTCCGTTCTTATTGGCCCGGCTTAAGATGGTAATGCCGGAAACGCTGATGTTATCACAATACAAAAAAGCCGAGGTCCACGCTGCCGGGTTGATCAGGCTGATGTCATTGAGGTGGATCTTTTTACAATCTTTGAACCGGAGTAGCATTGGGCGCTGTTTGGGAAAGTTCTCAGGAAATCCATTCCCATCGATGGTGCCATACCCCTCTATCACGATGGATTCGGCATCTTCCGCATAGATCAGGCACCGGTCCATGTGCGATTCCCTTCGGTACATGATGTAATGCGTGTCGGTGGTGTAGTCTTCGAGGTTGGTACTCCCTTGAAGTGTGGTGCCGTTGGCTAGGTGTAAGGTGACATGACTCTTCAGGTAGATGGTGCCGGTTACATAAATCCCCCCACCATCGATCATGACCGTGCCGCCACCTTTTTTGGTACATGCGTCAATGGCATTTTGGATGGACTGAGTGTTCACGGTCTTGCCGTCGTTGATTGCTCCGAAGTCAGCGATGTTGAACTCCTTTGAAAACGCACGGTTTGCAAGGAATGTAGTAAATAACAACAAGGTCAGTGCTGATTTTTTCATCTTAGTATGGGTTAGGAGCAAATGAGCCATCGAAAATACAAAAGGTTGTAAAACTTAGCTTCACCGTTTAACCCGAAAAATTCGGGTGTTTTTTATTGGGGCAGTTCCACGCGGCAGGCCTTCCTGAGACTATGTAACGCTTTGACTATGAGCCGCAATGGAATTGGTAATTGATTTTGAATAGAATGAAAAGTCATTCCGCTCCGCGTCGGCCCAAATTTGAGGAATGAAAAATTCATGAAAATTAGCATTAACATGCTGTAAATCAATTACTTGTGTCATTTGAAAGGTTTTCCTCTAATGCCGTTGACTTAAGAGATACGTCTCCGCGAGCTTGCGAAGCGGTCTCATTAATAAGTGTGATAACGTTGATGAGATCACTTCATTTCATTCGTGAAGACGGTTGTAAAGCTTAAGTCAATGGCATTAGGTTTTCCTCATGAAAAAAGCATGTTAGTAATACGTCCAAAAGTCGGTTTCTGACCGCTTTACATCCGGGACGTCTCCAATTTTTTTGGACGTAGCCTTCATCTTGGTACGAAGTGCTTGCACTTTATCTGCGTATTCTGGGAAATCTGCCAAGTTAAACGTTTCCCAGGGGTCTTTCTTCAGGTTGAAAAGCTGTGTGACGCGTGAACCCGCGATGAATTCGCCTTTGCGTTTATTACTATCCGGTGCGCGGACGTATTCAATCAGTTTGAAATCTCCTTCACGATATGCCCGCTGATGTTGCCTGTAAGCGTGGTACGTGAAGTCCCGTACGGATTCCTGCGGACCGGTAATCAGAGGAACCAGGCTTTTGCCTGTAACACTTCCAGGAGTGGCGATTCCCGTCCACTCACACAAAGTAGGTAGGATGTCGTAATTGTAAACAAGTGCATCTTCCCGCCTTCCTTTGTCCGCTTCTTTGATCAATCCTCCCGAAAGAATCATCGGAATGTGAATGCCGTCCTCATCATAAATGTTTTGCTTGCCCAATAAGCCATGATTTCCAACCCCGAGGCCGCTGTCCCCTGCCATGACAATGATGCTGTTATCGTAGTGTCCGGACTTTTTCAGTACATCAATGACCCGGCCGATTTGCGCATCCAGGTGGGTGATGATGGCGTAGTAATCGGACAGGTGCTTTTGTGCAACTTCTTGTGTTCGTGGCCAGGGAGCCAGTTGCTCATCACGAAGTACGATGTGTCCATTGTCAAATGGATGCTGCGGCAGATAGGATGGGGGTAAGACGATTTCACGCTCCGGGTACATGGCTTTGTACCGGTCTGGTGACTGCCTGGGGTCGTGAGGGGTGGGGAAGGCCAGGTACATAAAGAAAGGAGACTTTTTTGTGTTGTAGGTATCGATAAACTCAATGGCCTGATCTGCCAGTACTTCCGATACATGTGGGCCGGTTTTTTCCGTTCCTGTGGGCCCGCGCTTGTCGTCCTTGGTCAGTGGCCTTCTGATGACCTCGCCTTCATCGTCGTATTCAAGTAAATAACAGTTTGCCTTTTTATAGTTTCCGTCCGGTTCCCAGTCACTAAACGGCATGCGAAATTGATCGGTCAGGTAAACGGGCATGCCGGAGACGCAGGCCCCATCGTGGAACGATCTGGCCAATGATTTTGGATCGTTGTGCCACTTACCCACATGAAATGCACGATAACCAGCTTCCATAAAGGCTTCACCCATGGTTTTGTGATCTTCCGGAATCGTGCGGCCCTGACCGGCACCCAATTGGAAAAGGTTTCTGCCAGTCAGTAGCATGGACCGGCTGGGAATGCACGTAGCACCGGTAAATGCGCCTTGCAAATACGCATTGGTAAAAGCGATTCCTTCAGCAGCCAATTGATCCAAATGAGGCGTATGCACCGGCTGACCTCCCAATGCATGCACGCCGCTATACCGGTGGTCATCCGTATAGATGACGATGACGTTTGGTTGCTTACGCTTTTGAGCTTGTGCGGTACAAAACAGAAGAGTCAGTACGAAAAGAGAAAATAGGTTTTTCATGCTAGTTTGGGGTTATGATTTGGGGACGGTCATCGCTGCCAGTGAGTGTAAATTTCACGTTTTCGGTCACGAGTCCGTCAATGTGTCTGGCATAGAGCCCATACGCAGGTAGTGCGTTACCAAAAAGTGTAAACTCCGGGTATTTTGTTTCATTTTCAGGAACGTCTGCGGCAGCATGCGTAGTAGTGCCTCCTCCGGGTAGCGTTATGTCAATGTTCTGAAGGACAAGCTGACCAATGGCGTGATTCGGTGTGCCGGTGATGAAGACTCCGGTAGGAGGGTTCATACGGGACTCGTCCAGGCTTCTGGTCACCGCTTTGATGTTCGAAATTTGAACATCGTTGATGGTTCCAACCGGAAGGCGCTCCGCATCCCGGTAGGTGAGCCTTCTTTCACCCAACCGTACGAATAGTGGCATGTCCACGTTTTCCATTTCAATGCTGTCAATGACGATGTTGTGTATGTTGGCGCCATCTACGCTGAGGATTTTTATTCCCCCACCTTTGGTATCGTATACGTTGCAGTTTTTAATGATGATGTCTCGGAAATCCCCCATGGATTCGGTCCCAAACTTGATCGCTCCCCAGTGGCTGCTCAGCCTGCAGTTGGCTACCCGAATCCGTTCCGTAGGCTTGGGACTAGTGGCTTTAAAGCAAATCGCGTCGTCCCCGGAGTTGACATGAACATTCGTGATCTCACCATCTGTCGAGGAGTCGATGTCAATGCCGTCGTTATTCTGATTGGCATGGCTGTAGATGTCAACGTTACTCACGTTAAACTTTTTACACTGGTAAAAGTGGACGGTCCATGCTGCCGGGTTGCGAAGAGATACCCCTTCGATTTTTATGTCCTTTGTCCTCACTAACCTGATCAGAAAAGGACGGTAAGAAGGGCGTATTTTTTTGTTGACATAATGCTGCTTGGTGGTATCTACATCAGGTAGCTGAGGAGTGATCAGTTTTTCCCCTAACCTCTGCATCGTCTTTTTGATTTGGTTCACCCGAAACATTTCGCCCCTTCCGTCGATGGTTCCTTTTCCAACGATTCCCACGTTTTTTGCATCTATTGCCCCAATCAGGCATTGCCCACGGTACTGCCCGGTAGCGTCGATAAACGGATCGATGGGTTTGAAATGATTGGGGTTAATGCTACTCACCAGCCGGGCATTTTCGGATATGCGTAGGGTTACATGGTCTTTGAGTAGGAGCGTGCCGGTCACGTAGGTTCCACCGGCGATGAGTACTTCTCCGCCGCCATTTTTCGAGCATGCATCAATGGCGCTTTGAATGGCTTCGGTATTGAGGGTCACGCTGTCTCCAACGGCTCCAAAATGGGTGACATCCCAGGTGCTTTGTTGGTAACATCCTGTGAAATTCAGGAGGCATAGCATCATTAAAACGGGATACGATGTTCTTGTATTTTTTGCAAACATTGGGTTATGCATTGACTGTAGGTTAAGTGGGTTGACGTATGTATGGCTAAGCTACATTAATTTGAAAATGGGGTAATTAGAAAAGAGACATCCGATGTATTTAAAGCATCGGATGTCTTAAGGGACACGAGTATCTTGAGGGCACTAACCGATTGGTGAAGTTTCACCATTAACCCGCATTATTCATCAGAAAAACGTTCGATTTGGCACAAGTAATTGATTTACAGTATATTAAGGTTGGATTTTATCATTTTTTGCTTCCTCAAATTTGGGGAATGACTTTTCATCATATTCAGAAATCAATTACCTCATATTCATCGAGTTACATATTCTCAATAAAAGAGTCCCGAATCTTTCGGGTTAAGCTTTTTCAAAAAGGGTGTTTCCGTATAGATACTTCTGGGTTAGAACCTTTCCGTTTACATGTCTCCATTCTTGCATTTTATTGCCCAGCGTAGGTGGGTGTCAGTAAGCTTAATCAAATCACGTACTTTTCAGGACAGGTTATCGTCTGGCCGGAATCGATGGCTTTCTCTGTCAGTAACGTCCAGATACTTGCGTTGTACGCTTCTTTGATCATCCACTTTGGAACGGACTTTTGCTGAATAAACTTAACGAAAGTCAGTAGTTCCTCTACGGTCCCGTCTCCTTTCTGTCCAACGAAAATGGGTTCTGGTTTTTGCTTGGTCGCTGTCTCAGGTTTCCAGGTAGATCCTCCAATCGGCTCAGCCTTCTTCTCTCCATTTTTGATGTTTTCTACCATTTTGGCAACTCCCATTGGACCATCAATGGTTTGGTTGGGCTTGTCCCACTGCAGCTTGTTGGTTTCCATCCTTAATGTGGCCAGGTCCGCGATGATGTGTTCCTCAACCCCGTAACTTCTGTTTGTATTCATGGAGTCATAAATACATTTGGACCCATCCGCATAGTTGAAAATAGCTGCGATGTTATCCGGTACTTCTCTGCCGTCTTTCCAAAATTGGATACTTCCGGATGCCTGTACAGACGTGGGTACTTGTTTCAATGCCCAATTTGCGACTTGAATTTGATGTGACATCAGTTCGGTCAGCAGACCTGCCGAGGACTCTTTGTACAGCCTCCAGTTCAGTTGCCTCTCCAGGTGGGGGGCATCCTTGGGGACTTTCCTTCTCCAATCTTTGTTTCGATGCCAATAGGCTCGTATTTGGCCTACCGGTCCGAAATCTCCTGCGTGGATACGATCCATCGCGCTTAGGTACTTTTTACTGAACATCCGTTGATGGCCAATTAAAAGAATACTTCCAGACCTGATATGTGCATCGTACATCGACTTTACATCGTCGATGGTCCTCGCCATCGACTTCTCGCACAATACGTGAATTCCTTTCTCCAGGCATTCAATCGTGATGTGCGCATGCTGGTGGAGCGGGGTGCAAAGGATCACCCCATCAACGGAGCGGTCGTTGATCAACTTTTTATAATCGCTGTATGCTTTTGGAGTAGACTTGTACTCGGCACAGATCCCTTGTGTTTTTTCTAAGTGCGGTGCATAATTGTCACAAATGGCTACCAGTTCATAGGTGTTGTAGGTAGTGTTTTCTCTGAGCAAATGCTTGATCAGGAAATTGCCTCTACTTCCTGTTCCGATCACTGCCAGCCGAACTTTTTTACCCGAGCCCTGCCCTAAACTGCTAAAAGAAGAGGCTCCCAGTGCCAATCCGGCGCCGACAGCAATAGATGATTTTATGAAATTTCTTCTACTTTTTCCCATTGCTTATGCATTTACTGTTCCAACACCGTAGTAGATGTCTTCTGATTCAATTTTTTTAATCATAGATGCTTGT
This sequence comes from Bacteroidota bacterium, assembly GCA_039192005.1. Lineage (GTDB taxonomy): Bacteria > Bacteroidota > Bacteroidia > Cytophagales > Cyclobacteriaceae > Ekhidna. The sequence goes on along the minus strand of JBCCXH010000074.1, from coordinate 6,505 downwards.
TTTTCATGATCTGCTACGATCAGAGACGTGGACAAAACCTCAACGCTGACCGGACTTTGGCCTTGCACGGCTACACACTTAGGTGTAGAAATCAGGCCATTTTCCTCTGGAGAATAGATGTGTGCATTCCCACTTTGCAGCCCGCTGATGGATAGGTTGGTATTGGTTAAACTCAACTCTTCTGTCATGCCAAATTGTGGCTGAAAGGAAAACGGCCACGATGCCTCGTGGTGAGGGTGACGACCTCTGCTATGAATGGAGCTTCCACCAAAACTTACGAAAGCATTTTCCATTTCATTCTCGTCAAGGATACGAATCACCTCTTCCAGAAAGATCCCTTTGCCAATTCCTCCAAAATCTACCTGTGTGTCTGAGGAAACAAAATGCACGGTTTGATGTGCGGTATCCAGTCGGAGTAGCTCATCAACGGATTTTTCCTGGCTTTGGTCAGATAAGTAAAATACGTCAAACAAGCCGTGGGTAAGTTCCCTGTACGTGATGCAGCGACGAATGCTTTGCCACAATTCCGTACTTACTTTTACCGGAGCATACACCGCTTTCTCATTTAAAACAAAGGTTTCTGCTTCCTCATCAAAGCGACTCAGTATCTTCTCCCACAAAGTAAGTCCTGCGGAGATTTGATTAAAGCAGCGCTGTTGCTTGAGCTCAGATTGCCCCCACAAGACGACCTCCAGGAGGGTGTTCATCCCGAAATAGTTATCGTAAAACAGATTTATATTCTTCAAATTCATTCTTTAAAACCATGTAAAATTGGATTCGGTATCCCGAATGCTACCCGATCGATGGCTCCCAGCCTTTTTCGTACGTTCGCTTCCAGCGACTATCTGCTTCTCTGTTACCAATGACCTTACCAGTTCTTGGACTTACCCGCAGGCTTTCCCTCAGGTCTTGTGACAGGTTGCCCAAATGGCATAACTGCGTGGAAATGGCAGCGTCAGAAATGGGGGCTTTCAATGCCTCGTCCTTTACAATCGCATTGGAGAAGTTTAGCATATGCCTAACGCTTAAGCCATCAAAGCCGGTGAGGTCTGCGGTGTCGTTGGCTGCCTTTTGTTTGCTTTCCAGCTCTGTTTTAATGATGTTTCCTTTAAGGTCATACAGCTCATATTTTCCTCTGTTTAAAAAGATGCTGCCTTTTGTTCCGTAAATGAACGTTCCTCTTCCTCCAAATTGTCCTTTTGCACCATTGCAACTTCTTCCTTCCCAGGTGATGGTCTTGCCTCCTTCAAATTCGTAGCTGGCGAGTTGCGTATCATAAAACTGCCAGTCATCTTCGTAGTGAAACCTGCCGCCGGCAGAAACGACTCGTGAGGGATAATCTACGCCCAACATCCAGCGGCAGATGTCAATTTCATGGGTGCCGTTATTATGAATTTCACCAGTGCCCCAGGTTCTGAACCAGTGCCAGTTGTAGGGGTGTACGTTGTCACGGTAATCTTCCCGTGGTGCCGGCCCCTGCCATAGGTCCCAATCCAATGTTGAGGGGACGGACGTTACGTTTCCTTTCCCAATGGATTTTCTGTTGTTGGCATAAAAAGCTTTTCCTGCATACGCTTTCCCAATGACGCCGTCCTGAATTTCCTGATAGGCCATGGCGGAAGTTCTGGAAGACCGCTGCTGGTTGCCCATCTGGCAGACCTTGTTGTATTTTTTCTGAGCGGCTATCAGAAGTTCGGTTTCATAGGGGTTGTGACTGCAGGGCTTTTCTACATAAACATGTTTACCTGCCTGCATCCCCATGATGGACATCGGCGCATGCCAGTGTTCAGGAGTCGCAATGGCAATGGCGGTTACATCTTTAACTTCCAGGATCTTTCGAAAATCTTTCTCTTTGATGGGTTTGTACCCGAGCTGTTCCTCACAAAAACCTTCAAACTTATCCAACCGATTTTGATCAACGTCACAGATATAGGTCAGTTTCATCTGCTCCACTTTAGCGATGGATTTGGCCAGTCCGTGAGCACGTCCGCCCGTACCCAAAATGGCCACATTCACGCGATCATTGGCACCAAGTATGGTTCCGTAAGCACCAGGTGAGGATAATAGGGATATGCCAGCAGTGCCAATCGCCGTTGTTTTAATAAATTCTCTTCTTGATTTCATTCGTCTGATTGTTTATTGGTGTTAGATAGATGGGTTTTTATCGTCCAGTTCTTTGATTTTGATGTTCTTAAAATGAACTTCATCACCGTGGTCTTGTAAAAGGATCAGCCCTTTTTCAGCCTCTCCGAAGTTTGGCCATTTTTGGTATTTGCTGTAGGCCACCAGTGCTTTCCATTGTTGGGTGCCTCGCTCGTATTCCACAACCGTACATCCGTTTAAAATGTGACGAACTTTTTTCCCTGCGACTTCTACTCTCGCTCTGTTCCACTTACCGTAATTCACGTACTTTTTGGGCTTTAAACCATCAACATAGATTCTGGAGTCTGCGGTGATGAGGTCGTATAGCGAGCCGACGGTCCGGTTGCCTTGTACTCCTTTTTTAGCGTCGGGGTGCTTCTTGTCGTCTAAAATCTGGAATTCGCAACCGATGGCAGAGCCCTTTCCTTTATTTAGTTCGGTATCTACAAAATACTTGATCCCACTGTTAGCCCCTTCAGTAAATTTAAAATCTACTTCCAGTATGAAATTTTGGTAAGGTTGTGTCGTCACAATGTCTCCGGCGTGCGCAGACTCTCCTCCGCCTGAGCTTTGAATGGTCAAAATCCCATCCGCCATGGTCCATCCAAATGTGGGGAAATCATCCCTCTTCGCACCTCGCCATCCGTTCGATGTTTTTCCATCCCAGAGCAGCTCCCAGCCGTCTTTCACCTGTGTATCGGTTAGCTCGTTGTGCAGGTAGCTTACTTCCGGGGCGTTTACCTCATCAAACGATGGTTCTTTATCAAGCTTTTGGATGGTTATGTTTCTCCATTTGTTGAGGATGCCATCTTTCGCGTCATTATTGCCAATGTTGTGGACCTGTAGTGCGATGAAGCCTGTCGTTACTTCTTCTTCGATCAGGTTGGTCGCGCTTACTCCGTTGAGCCAGGTAGCGATGCGGTTTTCATAAGCCACGACTTTTACTTTATTCCATTCTCCTTTTTTGAAAGCCGCTTTTGCAGGTTTGTTGTACTCGAGTGGATACCTCCAGCCTTTACCGGATTGGTCGTACAGTCCGCCGGTCCAGCTTCTTCTGGAATCATCGGCCTCTACCTGCAAGCCATAGACGACATCTTTTTCCGTGACGTTGCTTCGTATCTGTACGCCTGAGTTCAAACCCTCTCCCACTATAAATTCATATTCCAAAACGAAGTTGGTATACGTCTTAGAAGTAGCCAGAAACGTACTCGTTTTTGACCCTTTAGTAGAGACACCAATGATTTCGCCATTCTCTGCTTGGAATTCAGCCGTGCCGTTGAGCTTTTTCCAGCCTTTCAGGTTTTTACCATTGAAAAGTTCGGTTTTCTTTTGCTGGGCCTGTATTAATCCAAAGGATAGGAACAGGGCTAATCCTAATAGTTTAATCTTCATTTCTAGTTAATCTCGTTTGAAACAAATGTATCCCTTTCGCTTACCGGACCTGACCGGGTATTGTGTCACACTTCAGTGGAATTGTTTCAAATGACATATTCCCCTGCTTTTCGAAAGGAATAGACGCAATGCACTAGCTTTATGCTTCCAAAAATTTCGTTGATGCGAGGCTTCACCAGGTATTTGATTCAGACCGTTTTATTTGGGGCGGTTTACGTCCTAAATGGACAGCACGTAAAGTTTGATCACCTCGACATTAAAGACGGCCTCTCTCAGAAAAATGTCTTTTGTATGAAGTTTGATACGGAGGGCTTTCTTTGGATCGGGACGCTTAATGGTCTCAATAGATACAATGGGCATGAATTTGAGGTATTTAAACCCAGTATCCACAACCCTCACAGCATATCAGGAAACAACTGCCGGGTATTGGCCGTCGGTGAAGATGGAGACATGTGGGTGATTACGGCTGGGGGACACCTGGATAGGTTTCAGTCTTCTTCTCAACAATTTGAAAAAATAAGCGATAGCCTGTTTCTCAATACTGGACTAAGTGGTGCCAGGGATATGGTGTTTGACGAGAGCGGGATTTTATGGATACAATTTACCAATAGGTTGATTTCTTTCCATCCGGCCAGTGGAACTGTACGCACGCATCCGGTAAAAAAAGGAATACGTGGAATCATCCGGTATCAATCCCAGGCAATGATTTACGGTAAGTTTGGTTGTGCCACAGTTGGGATAAAAGATGGAAAACTCACGACTGCATCGGTTTTAGAAGATCCTGTCTATTCTGTCTCTCATCGTGAAGGTCGTTCGGTATACCTTCTCAAAGAGAGCATGATACAAATTGATTCATCGAACACAGTAGATACATTGATTCAGCACCACCAGATACCTGTTGATTATCGGAATAACCGTTACATTCCCATGGCCTTATCAGGGGATGAGATTTGGTTTGGGCACCATAATAAACCTGCACGGTACCGATATAAGGACTCGCAACCGGCATTGGAAATTTTTGAGTTTGTCCCGTCCAATCCTAATTCTTTTCAGGGACAGGCGGTCAGTCACATTCGTGCGGATGCTTTGGGGAACATCTGGCTGGGTACTTCCAAACACGGGCTGAATTTTTTTGGTAAAAGTAAAAATCGGTTCTCTCATATTTCATGGGACTACAGTCAGGATGAAAGCAAGGCCATTGAGCCGGTAAGAGCCATTTGCAGAACCACTACCGGTGATTTGTGGTTTGGGTTTGACCGAAGAGGGATTGGGATACGGCACCCGGACGGTCATCAGTCCATCATCAATGAATACGTAGATGCAACTGGGAAGAAAACGGCTTTTGGAGGCATCCGATCCATTATGGAAGACCAAAATGGAAAGGTCTGGGTAGGTGGCGTTCACGGTGTGGGATTGTACAATCCGGAAACGCGTGAAATAGAATCACTGGAATATATGTACCAATGGAGTTGGGGAGGTACAGTATATGCGATGGAGCGGTATGGAACAGAAGAAGTCATTGCTTCCAGTGATGGAAAGGTCGGAATCTTCAACCTTTCCAAGAAGACGCAACGGATATATGATATCGGAAAACAGAAAACCATGCTTCGCGTCGCCATTCGAGACCTGGATCTCGATGCTAAAGGAGGGGTATGGTTGGGGCTGGATCGTCATGGCATCGTGTACCTGAATCTGGATACGGAAGAAGTAACTCACTTGTCGTCGAAGGAAATAGCCATAAGTGATGAGAAGGTCTACGGAGTCAAGCTGATTGATCAATACCTGTGGATAGCGACCAATACCGGTTTAAATAAACTCAACACGGAAACATTAAAAGTTGAAGCCACTTACTTTGAAACGCACGGGCTTTCTACCGATATTGTCTACAGCATTGACACAGATGAAAAGGGAATGCTTTGGATGAGTTCCAATTGGGGGCTTTCACGGTTTGATCCTCAAAACGAAACGTTTTCAATTTACCTGAAAGACCGTTTTTTTATGGACGATGCGTTTCATAAAGACCGGGAAGGCAACCTTTATTATGGCGGGTACGAAGGGATTGTATCATTTCAACCGGAAAAGATTCTGCCCAATCCTCCATCCCGGCTGCCTTACATCGAATCTTTTAAGCTATTCGATGAGGTGATCACTCCCAAGGGCAACAATTCATCGGAACTATTGAGTGAAAGAATAAACAATCAAAAAGAATTAATCCTCGATTATCGCCAGCATACCTTCTCCTTTGAAATCAGTACGGTACCTTTTGATTTTCCAAACAATCAAAGCTATCGATACCAGCTCACTCCATGGAACGACCATTGGCAAACCCTGGCAAAAGGCACTTCGGAGCTATCGTTTACCAACGTAGATCCGGGACAGTACACACTATCCATCCAGCAAACCAACGAAGAAGGACAGTGGAGTAACAGTAAAGAGTTAGCGATCATTATTTCTCCTCCTTTTTGGGAAGAAACCTGGTTTCGAATAGCGATGGTGGTACTCATCGTGGCACTTATCGCCTCCTTCATTAAAAGAAGGCTGCGTCGGGTAAAAACGCAAAACCTACTGCTTACACAGAAAGTCAATGAACAAACGCGCGACCTGATTCAAAAAAACGAGCAGATACAGCAAATCTCCCAAAAACTGCATGAGTCGGACCAGGCCAAACTAAGGTTCTTTACAAATATCTCCCATGAATTTCGCACGCCGCTAACCGTAATTATGGGATACTTAGACAACCTTGATCACGATGACTCGAAAAAAACACGGACGACCATAAAAAATAATGCGGGGAGGTTGCTAAGACTGATCGACCAACTTATTGAGTTTAGAAAAATAGATTATTCACAAGAGCGAGTACAAGCCTCTTGTTTCGATTTAGTCTCCTTTACACAACGTGTCATTGATTCTTTTCAGGTATTGGCGAGGAAAAAGAACATCAACCTTAGTTTGATTTCCGGTGGTACCTTGT
>JBCCXH010000073.1:0-15044 GCA_039192005.1 Bacteroidota bacterium | reverse complement strand
GCCTGTACGGTATTTATCACTCATTTTCGAATGGGAGTTGTGATTATGTGCGACTCGATAAACAAATTAGAAATAAAAAATAATCGCTAAAAACGGTATGAAATACCAGCCAGGTGTTTTTGTTGTTTATCTCCTCCTATTAAATCAAAAACCTCTATTTTAGGGAATTCGTCAATCTAACTTAGTATGTCAACCAAGCGCGAACCTACGCTACTCGAATCTTTTGTACCCGTTATTTTCCTCATTCTTGTTCTTGTCATCAATGTAGGCATCTTTGGTAGCAATGCGCTGGACGGTTCCAATCAGATCGTTCTGATCTTATCTGCTGGGGTAGCTACACTCGTCGCACTGCGGCTGGGGTTCAAATGGGATGAAATACAGCAAGGAATCGTCAAAAGCATCAGCTCTGCCATGGTATCCATGCTTATCCTTCTTTTGATCGGGGCACTGGCCGGAACATGGATGTTGAGTGGGGTCGTTCCTACCATGATCTACTACGGATTGCAAATTTTAAACCCTACCATTTTTCTGGTAGCAGCATGCATCGTTTGTGCCGTCGTGTCCATTGCGACAGGAAGCTCATGGACTACCTCTGCAACGGTGGGCATCGCCTTGATGGGCATTGGGCAAGCACTAAAAATTCCTGTGGGGTTAGTCGGTGGAGCGATCCTGTCGGGTGCCTACTTTGGAGATAAGATGTCCCCGCTTTCGGATACCACCAACCTGGCACCTGCTATGGCGGGTACCGATTTATTTACCCACATCCGCTACATGACCATTACCACCGTACCGTCCATCAGTCTGGCATTACTTATTTTTATGTTCATTGGTCTGTTCAATACGGGAAGTGGTAACATAACAGAAACCGAAGCCATTCTTAATGCCATTGATGCGAAGTTTTACATATCGGGATGGCTTTTCATTGTTCCCATTGTCGTCGTCGTATTGATTGTGAAAAAAATGCCAGCCATGCCGGCCATCCTGATCGGCTCGCTCCTTGGCTCGGTTTTCGCCTTGATTTTCCAGCCTTCTCTGGTAAAGGAAGTAGCGCTAACCGTCAGCAGAGATGGAGGATTGTATGAGCTTTTTGGAGGGGATTCTTCGGGGTTTTCCCAAAGTTTTATGGGCATCATGCAAGCCATGTTTGGCGACATCTATTTTGAAACAGGCATTGAGTCACTGGACAGCGAGGGGTTATTGAGTGCTTCCGGGATGCAGGGAATGTTGGGAACCATCTGGCTGATTCTCTCAGCGATGATCTTTGGCGGAGTGATGGAGCGTGCGGGCATGTTAAAAAGAATTGCCCAATCCATTATTTCATTTGTCAACTCTACCGGATCGCTCATTTCATCTACGGTAGGGACGTGTTTATTTTTCAACCTAACGGCTTCTGACCAGTACCTGGCAATTGTCGTTCCGGGGAGAATGTATGCCGACACGTATCGCGAAAAAGGACTGGCTCCGGAAAACCTCAGCAGGGCACTGGAAGATTCTGGCACCGTGACTTCTGTTCTTATCCCATGGAACACCTGTGGAGCATATCATGCTACGGTTTTAAAGGTAGACACCTTTACCTTTGCACCGTACTGTTTCTTCAATATCATCAGTCCAATTATGACCATTATCATCGGCTATGCAGGATACAAGATTAAAAAACTAGCAACTAAGAGTGAATAGCCATTTCAAGGAAAATATTACAAATGAACACATAAGAAATTTGCCTTTACTGGCATTTGAAGGGAACATAAGGGTCATTGAAAATGAAGAAGAGGTGGATAAAGCCCTTGATTTGCTTCGAAAAGAAAAAATCCTTGGCTTTGATACCGAGAAAAAACCTACATTCAAAAAAGGCGATTACCACCCGACTGCGATGATACAGCTGGCCTCACATCATGAGGCCTTTCTGTTCCGTCTTAATAAAATCGGCTGCCCTAACTCACTCTTTGACTTGATGTCCGACCCGGAAAAAATCAAATTCGGCATTAGCATTGGTGACGACCTCAAAGAACTTCGAAAGTTAAATCCATTTGAACCTTCAGGTTTTTTTGACCTCAACCACATTGTCAAAGACATCGGAGTGAAGCACATCGGAGTGAAAAAACTAGCAGCAATTTTTCTAAATAAGCGAATATCAAAAGGACAACAAACGTCTAATTGGGAAAATGATGCCTTAACGGAAGCACAGCAAAAATACGCGGCTACCGATGCCTGGATTTGTCTGAAGATTCATCAAAAGTTAAGAGAACAAGGGTACCTTTAGGTTTAACGTAGAAGATATGCCCGATCATCACACAACCAGTAAGCCAGAATTGCAAAAAGCGTATGATGCCTTGCTGGCAACCATTCCCGAAATTGAACAAAAAGGAAAAAATAACCCCTATACCTCATACAATGGCCATATGTATACGTTCCTTGCCAAGGAAGGATACATCGCTATCCGACTACCCAAAGCGGTATGCGAGTCTTTTCTGGAGAAGTACGACACCACTCTTGCCACTTCTTATGGGGCAGTAATGAAAGAGTACGTCGTGGTCCCGGACTCTATGATCAATCAGACTACAGAACTCGCTGACTACCTTCAGCAAAGTTTTGACTATGTGAAAACGTTAAAACCAAAGCCTTCCAAAAAGAAAGGGACCAACAAAGCCAAACCCAACTGAATTTTAAAAGAGCTGAGCATTTCAAATCCGTTTTTCAAGACCAATTGGTTCCTGATTAAAATAAAGTTTAGTAGACTGAACCCACTTTACCAACCATGGGTATTTTTCGAATTGGTAGCGATTCTGAATCCGAGGTCGTCTATCTTAAATAAAAACGGATGACTTCTTCTTCTGGTGGTGGCCATCACACTCCTTTCCTGATCACACCATCCCCCACCTCGAAAAACACGATACGATCCGTAAACAGTTTCGTCATACAGGTCTGAGCACCATTCCCAGACATTTCCCAACATATCATAAAGCCCCCAATCGTTAGGTTTCTTTTGTCCAACTTCCTGTGTGCTATTGTTGGAATTACCTTTAAACCAGGCCACTTCATCCAACGCTCCATACTTGGGACCTTTACTTCCCGCCTGACAAGCGTATTGCCACTCGGCCTCTTCTGGTAGTCGAAAACCATTCAGATGTGAATGGTAGGTGACTCCTTTATTTTCCAGGTCGAGTGTATAGCATTTATCCTTTCCTGAAAACTCAGATAGTTTATTACAAAAGCTTACGGCATCTATCCAGGAAACGGTTTCAACAGGTAACCTGTCGCCATTAAACTTAGAAGGATTTTCTTCGGTTAGGGCCGTATAAATATCTTGTGTTACCAGGAACCTGGATAATTCAAATGACTCAACGTTAACTGACCATGTTTCTTTTATACGGTCATCTCTCATTTGAACGGTACCTGTGGGGATGGTAACGAACGACTCGTCTACTACTTGTGCAATGTCAATTTCTTTGTTTTTAGTTTTCATCCAACCCCAAAATAAAACTTAGAATAGGTCAAGGAAAATTTAAATTACTTTTTACGTATTTCCATTTCACGATACCTATGCCCCTCATTGATGTTATTCCTACTTTGTTTAGAAAATCCATTTGTTTTACCCGAGCCCTCAAGGGAATCAACGGATTTTCACTTTTCTTCTTTAGGGGATTCAGAGGAAGAAAGGGAAACTTGACAAGTAGTTCTTTACCGCGATAGTTGCTACCCACCTAAAAACCTGCCTATTTGACATGTCTTAATGAATGGGTACGGTTATCGCCATCACAACGGCCATGAGCAAAAACAAAAATGTCACCTTCGCCTGGGCCTTCCGTAAAATTATCTGGCCAAGAAGGAAAACCCTCTTTATCGGCCTCCTCCTCATACTCATCAGCCGTCCGGCCGGCCTGGTACTGCCTACCGCTACCAAATACCTGTTGGACGATGCTGTCCCTAATAAAAACATGCAGATGCTTCAACTAATTGTAGGCATTATCCTCATTTCCCTGGCTGTACAGGCAATCTCTTCTTTTTTACTTACACGTATTCTCAGTGTGGAAGCTCAGTTTTTGATCTCCGAACTAAGAGTGAAAATCCAAAAAAAGGTCTTGTCCCTTCCGATCAACTTCTTTGATAATAATAAATCTGGGGCATTGGTATCCCGAATCATGTCAGACGTTGAGGGAGTGCGAAACCTGGTGGGAACAGGTTTGGTCCAGCTAATTGGTGGAACCATTACCTCGATACTGGCGCTTGTCTTATTAATCGACATCAGTCCATCCATGACGCTATTTACCTTGATTCCAGTCGGACTCTTTGCGTTTATCGCGCTTAAAGCTTTCGGTCGGATCCGGCCGATTTTTAGGGAAAGAGGAAAGCTAAACGCGGAAGTGACGGGCCGATTGACCGAAACGCTCAACGGGGTAAGGGTCATCAAGGGATTCAATGCAGAGCAATCCGAAAACAAGACGTTTGAAAGCGGAGCAAGAAAGTTGTTTGAAAATGTTAAATCCAGTCTGACCGCTACCGCTTTGGTCACCAGTGCCGGTACGTTCTTGATCGGGTTTGCCAGCGCAGGCATCCTGGCCATGGGTGGCTACTTTATGATTAATGACAACCTTACCTCGGGAGAGTTGATTTCGTTTATTTCATTGCTGGCTTTTATGATTGCCCCCATTGTTCAGATGAGCAACATCGGCAGCCAGTTGACCGAAGCATTTGCAGGACTGGACCGGACCGAAGAGATCATGAAAATGGAACCGGAAGATGTAACCCACGAGCGGCCGAACAGGTTAACCGAACTAAACGGTGAGATTGAATTTGATGATGTTTCTTTTAGTTATGAGGAGGATAAAGAAGTATTGCACCACATCAACTTTAAAGCCCCCCAAGGTAGCGTGACCGCTTTGGTTGGAGGGTCTGGCTCGGGTAAGTCAACCATCGCCGGATTAGCAGCCACCTACTTAACGCCTAAAAAAGGGATGGTAACGATTGACGGGCAGGACCTTTCGAAAGTAAAACTCTCCGATTACCGACAGCACCTGGGAGTGGTCCTTCAGGATGATTTCTTATTTGAGGGAACCATCCGTGAAAACATTTTATTCCCAAGACCAGATGCCTCTGAACAGGAATTAGAGCAAGCAGTAAAAGGTGCCTATGTGGATGAGTTTACCGATCGTTTTGAAGAAGGGTTGGACACGGTAATTGGTGAACGGGGTGTGAAGCTCTCAGGTGGTCAACGACAGCGAATCTCCATTGCGCGTGCCCTTTTAGCTGATCCCAAAGTCATCATTTTAGATGAAGCTACTTCCAATCTCGATACTGAAAGTGAGCTTTACATTCAAAGAAGCCTGGATGGACTCATGAAAGACCGTACCACTTTCGTGATTGCGCACCGGCTGAGTACCATCCGTCAGGCGAATCAGATATTGGTCATAGAGAAAGGAGAGGTCGTTGAAAGGGGAACACACGATGAACTGATTGATAAAAAAGGACGATACTTCGAGCTTTATACTTATCAGAGCAGGATCTGATTCGCCTTTCAGAGCGAGACGCTTCATTACGCTCAAAAGCCGAGAATCAGGTTTTTCCGGTGTGTTATACCTTTATCTTCGTTTATGAAAACCAGCTTATATTGAAGAGTTAATTCCTAAATGGGAAATGCAGGATTACATCGACATAGCGAACAAGAATGGCGTGACACTTTATGATAAAGGCAAATGCCAGTTCTGCGGAGCAGATACTAAGAGAGGGGTACATGAATGTTTAGAGGTATTCAACCTTGGGTTTTCTGAAATTGACTTTTCAGAACCGGAAAATCACCTTTATCGATTTCTTATAGTCGATGCACATACGTTACAGCACCCGGAAATTCACGGCAGGTGGAGCAACCATTTTCACCTTTCCAGGCTACACCTGATTTTCAAGTACCATGTGAAATGGACCTATGCGCAATCGCCACGATTTAGTGATTACCTAAACACGTACAAAGCGGATAAACCCGATGAATACTTAAATCCGCCAAAACCGCTGGAAAGAGGTGAGATTACATCTACCGATGTGCTAAAATATTCCGCAGACGAAACTGAATGCAAGCAGCTGATAACGGACTGGGCAGTCACTGTTTATAACGCCTGGGAAGGTAACCTTGAACGAGTAGATCGCATCGCGAGTGGATACCTTGATAAGATGGGAAAGCTGCTAGTATCCGGTCAACGTTCAAATGACAGATAAGGCAGTCGCAGATTTTGAGCCGGTGGCTCGAGTAGATAATCGCTGTCAATCCTGGTCCATTGTCACCTGCAAGGTATAGAGGTCCTTAACTTTGATTTGAAAAGATGCTAACCACTCTTTTCTGATCTTTGCTTCGATGCGACAGGTTTCTCTGAAATCTCTGATGGAAACATCCAGTTCAAAATCAACGATCAGGCGTTCCACCGTACTCAAGAGGTCGTAAGGAAAGGAAAAACGCAATGCTACTTGTTCAAACACCTCACTACGCTGCACTTTGGCCAGTGCATCTCCAGCCGCTTGTTTATAGGCGCCTATCAGCCCGCCTACTCCCAGCTTTGTCCCACCAAAATAACGCACCACCACTACCAGCACATTTGTCAAATCGCTTGACCTGATTTGTCCCAGGATGGGGTCTCCGGCAGAGTGAGCAGGTTCCCCGTCATCATTTGCCCGCCAGTTTTGGTTGCTTAGCCCAAGGACCCATGCATAACAAAAGTGACGTGCGTCGTAGTATGATTTTCTCAATTCATTGAGCCGTAACTTAATGTCCTCTTGAGAGGCAACAGGAAATGCAAAGGATAAAAACTTACTTCCTTTTTCCTTGTATAATCCCTCGGTCTCTAACTGAATGGTATGATAGTTTGTGGCACTCAAATTTCTGAAAGTAAAGACTTTGCTTCGTCTTTTATTTGATCAGTCTCTGCAAATTTAACCGAAAACCGAAGCATCTCTTCAGCCTCTTCATAGTTGCCTTGGTCTTTTAAAATTTTCCCCAACCGCAAATAACCTAAGCTCTTAAAATATTCCCCATGATGGGGAATCTGATCTCCGTATTGGAGTCCCTTCCGGTAAGCAAACTCGGACTTAACAAGATTATGGTCTACTTTTTCTTTAAAATAACCCAGGAATACATACCCCGCGAGCTTATAGTAAGGATTCTCGTGTCCAGCCAGTTCAAGAATCATATCAAGAGGAGCATGTTTGAAATCATCAGGATTGGCCAGGGACTCCAGGTATTTCGCCTTGGCGTAGTAGTTATTTGGGTAGAGTTCAATGAGCCTACCGAGGTAATGCTGCGCTTTCTCCGGCGCATATTCGTACCTCAAATAAATGTAGCTTAGGTAAACGTACGCTTCTACGTGTGTAATGATGGAAGGATCACACGCTTTTTGGAGCTGCTGCAGCCCTAGCTCCATATTCCCACTCCTGAAAAACCAGACCAATGGTTTATACACCGGGTGTTTTTCCGGGTATTTTTCTCTAAAGTAATTGTAGAGCCCGGTGGTCAACAAAAACTCAGGGTACTCATCTACAATTTTGAATCCTTTTTTCATCAGCCCGTATGCCCTGCTTGCTTCACCTACCGCTTTCATGTTGTGTCCCTGATCTGCGTAGTACTCTGCCAGAAGACCGTAAGATGCCATGGCAAAAAAAATCATTTCAGGATCTTCCAGGTCAGGGTCTGCCAGCTTTGCTTGCTCGACGGCCTGATCCAGATAAGATTCCATCTCAAAAAAGAGCTCACCATCTATCGTTGGGATATTTGCCCAGAGCAACGTCATGGCTTTTAATAGTGGAACAACCGGATGGTCCGGAAGCATCTCTTCTACCTGCGCGATGTAATGGAAAGCCGAATCCGGAGCAGCGTTATAAACGTGATTGACCGCTTTCTTTACCGGTAACTGGAGGGAAGATTTGATAAAAACCTGACCTTTGATATGGAAGATGAAGAAAAATAAAAGTATGGAAGTAAACCCTCTCAAATCAGCTAATCTTTGGTGTTATTTAGGATGTGTCTCAAAATTAAGATAGGATAATTGCCCAGTTCATCAAACCGATTATTCATATTTTTAGCGAGTGAAATCAACGACTCATATCTATACAGACCCTCAACATTTTCCTAACGTTGTATCTCCTGTTTATTTCAGTAAGCCCTACTTAAAGTTACAAAAACATGAACATATCGTTATATACGAAACATCTACGTTTTACCTACCCTTAACACAAATAAATCAAGAGGCAATTAGCATGCCAAGGAGCCCGTTCGGATCTTTTCTATTATGGAATGAAAAAGTGGATAAACAAAAGATCATTGAAGATTTTGAAACAGTAAAAAGTGATCTACAGTCTAAAGGAATTGTTAAGCTAATGCTCAATCACCCGGCACCCATCTACCCTGGCTTTGATGATACCTGGCTTAAAGAAGCTGGATTTAAGAAAACCTACCATGAGATTAACCAACACATTGAACTCAATGATTTTTCTACATCTACGCTGCACAAGATGCAGCAACGAAAGCTGGACTCCCTGATAAAAAAAGGTTTCCAATTTCGTATGCTACCAGATGAGGAGTTGGCAACGATTCACCAGTTTATCGAAGTATGCAGGAAAACCCAGGGACTTGAAATCAACATCTCGCTTGAACTATTAGAAAAGCTTTTTCAGGCAACCCAAGCCTATGACCTTTTCGGGGTCTATCGGAACGGGAAAATATCTGCCGCCTGCATCGCCGTACGGGTGTCAAATGAGGTCGCCTACTACTACCTGCCTGCAACCAGCCCTTTGTTCCGTTCGCAAAGCCCGATGGTCTTGCTCATGAAAGGAATGATTGATCACTACAGTGATAACGGGTTCAGGCAGTTTGACCTGGGCATTTCTTCCATCAAAGGAAATCCTCAGGAAACGCTCAGGATATTCAAAAACCGAATGGGAGCGGTAGAAACACCTAAGACAAGCTGGGAATTACGCGTGTGAAAACTTCTTCCATGCGATTTACCCAGGCTTCAGGGCCAAATTGACGCATCACACCTTTTCTTATCTTTTGTGCATCATACGAGGTGTAATCGACGATCATCTGCTCTATCGTCGTTCGGATCTCTTTCACTTCAGGCTCACAGATCAGTCCATATTGCTCATTCACAAAATCTTCCGGCCCCCCACATCGTGTGACCACCACGGGTTTTCCGGTCGCCATCGCCTCCAGGACGACGTTCCCAAATGTTTCATGCCTGCTTGGAAGCACAAAAAATGAGCAGGCACGCATCTCTTCCGCTACCCTTTCCCTGTTTAAAGCGCCTGTCCATGTTATCTTCTTGTCGACTCCCAGACGGACCGAAAGTGCTTGATACTCTTCCAACAGGCTGCCATCTCCTACCATTCTAAATTCGATCTGATCAGGAAGTTTCATCCCCACGAGCGATTTAATCAGTAGGTCGATGCCTTTTTGATCTTCCATCCTCCCTACGGATAAAATGACTGTTTTACCCGCAGGGGTTGAATGCTTCGCAGGTTTAAAAAGGTCCGTATCTATGGCGTAATTGACCCTGGCTATTTTGCGTAACCCATAACCATTCATGGTCTCCTCCAGATGATTGCTGGATGCCAATAACAAATTGGCTTCTTGAAGTGGGCCATAGATAAGGGGGTTAATTTTTCCTTTACCAGCTAAAAATTCGCTAAATGGAAAAGGGCTCATCTGTATCATCACGACGTAAGGAATGCCAAATTCCCTAGATAGCTGTCTTGCAATGATACTCGCAGGATAGCTTGCTTGTGCGCTGATTATGTCCGGTTTTCCAAAATCTGCCGTGTACTGAGCTAAATTGATTCGATTGGCCTCAACAATACCTTTTATGTTTCCTTTTCTAAACTTTCGCGTCCAGGTAAAAGCAGGAGCAAAATACTCGGTTAAGTTAGGCAAAACGACTTCTTTATGGATCTCATATGTTTTAAAAGCTTTTGGAATGGATTTCCAATCGGCGGCTCTTAACAAAAACCGTTCATCGCCCTGCCCCCAACGACTTACTCCTATGGACCATTTCGGTCGTTCGCCAGCCAGTATCCTGGCTTGTTCCTGGTTGAACGTTCCATAGATCGGATTAGACTCAGATGGATACCAGGAAGGAATCATAAAGATGTTCATAGCATGGACTCCCCTTTGTATTCAAAAACCTTAAAATCTTCCAGCACCCTTTTAATTCGGTCTGTTTGCTGTTTACTCAAAATGGTTCGCCAGCTTTCAAGGCTATTGGCTGGTTTTCTATAGTAAGCTTCAGCGTGATAGCCTTGAAAGGAAGGAGTATAAAAATCTTCGTGTAGTGTGTCGGGAACCGGCCGCTTCAGGTAATCGAATATCCGTTGGATCTCTTCCTGTGGGCGAGTAACCACATCTTCATAATAAACGGTAAGCCACTTATCGTTCGTTTTACTTACGGCTAGGTAATGGATACACCACCTCGCTGCTAAAATCTCTTCCGCGTATCGGAGGCCTTTCAGGTGATCCAGGTAAGGATCCAAACAGTGCCTGAATCTAAAATCAGGCAGTTTGTAGCTGTCCGCTTTGGTGACATTCGAAAATGCATAAAATGACAATTGTGACGCCACAACCGCAAATGGATTTCTTAGCAAGACAATGGTGGTGAGTTCAAATCGATGGACCAGCCACTCCATCAACAGGTTTCCTTCGTTGAATTTGAAAATGACGTTTTCCGGTCGAAACAGCTGCTTTAAAGAGGTTTCTTCATAGAGGTAGGGGGAGGAATAACCTAAACGAAACAGCCGCTCAAAAAATCGGGCTGCCTCTTCAAAATCCTCACCTTTAGGGCTGGGCTGATGATAGTAAAAATTCAGTTCGTCCAGCAAGTTTAACTTTCCAAATCCAGCAGGGGGCATTTGTCCATCTGGATGAAACTTCCCTCTAAAAAGTGATTCATCAACTTTCACAGAACGTGGAATGTGTAGCAGCAGGTTGGTAAACCAGGTAGACCCTCCCCTGGGCTGAGCAAATACGCAAATGGTATGCGCTTTACTGAAGCGATGCTTCCCGTTCAATAATAACAGGGAGGCGATGACAACTTTCTTCCAGAGAAAACCAAAGATTTCTATTTGTTTATTAGCTGCCATCTGTCTCTGTCAGGTTCTTCCGCGTGATTCTTCTTTTCTTCAATTTAAGAATCTTCTTGTTCACGCTATTTTAGTGAATGTAAATAAAAAAGAATGGATAGCCCACCACTGGTTTCGGTCATTTGCTTATGCTTTAATCATGCAGACTATGTACAGCAAGCGATACAATCTGTCTGGGATCAGGAGTACCCTAACATTGAGCTCATCGTAGTAGACGATGCCAGTTCGGATGGTAGCGTAGAAAAAATCAAAGCCAAACTAAGAGGCACATCCACCAACTTCATCGCGCTAAAAGTCAATCAAGGCAATTGTCATTCGTTTAATCAGGGGTTCTTTCAAAGTAAAGGCGACTACCTCATTGATCTGGCAGCCGATGACCTGCTCCTTCCAACGAGAATCTCCGAAGGCGTGGCGGCCTTTCAGCAGCAAGACATCGGTGTTCATTTTTGTGATACTTACTTTATTGATCCGGATGGGAGGCAGCTAGGTGAACATTACCAACGCAACGAAGAAGGGCAACTACAGGAAAAGGTACCAGAGGGTCGGGTTTATGAAGAGCTGATCAAACGGTATTTCATTTCGGCACCTACCATGATGATGAAAAGAGCTGTATTGGAAGCACTTGGGGGGTATGATGAAACGCTGTCTTATGAAGACTTTGACTTTTGGATCCGTTCTGCCAGGACGCAGCGCTACGGGTTTACCGACCGCCTGCTGGTCAAAAAACGGGTGCTGCCCCACTCGTTATCAAAGAAACAGTTTCGCTTCCGGTCCAGGCACCAACGAAGTACACTGAGCGTTTGCAAGAAAATTTATGCCTTAAATCGTAACGCCGTAGAGGACAAAGCCCTGATCGGTCGATGCCTGTACGAAACCCGGCAATGCCTCAAAATGTTGAATCTTGAATACATCCCTTCCTTCTTATTGCTTGCGCTTAAAGCAAAGTGGAGGAAAAATTACCGTAAGCAACAGGAAGACAGCGCCACTTAAAATTAACTAATTTTACATTTTGGGATGGTCGTACCAAAATCTTAATTCATTAATTTTGGTATAGCTATACTCAAATTGACAAATTGAATAACTCAGGAATTATTTGTTGAGACACACCTGTCTGGAGATAGGCAGATCACTATCTGATTAATAAAATAAATTCATCAATAAAGTAGGTTTAAAATGAGTTTTGATAAGGAAATTCTGACTAAAAGAGTCATTGACGATAACACCTGGTGGAAGGATGGTAAGATTCCATTTTATGACGAGTTTAGTAAGCGAAGGTATTACCATGGATTTTACGAGTTAGTTTCTCAAAAATTTCCTCATCGGGCGGTGGTTTTAATGGGACCAAGAAGAGTCGGGAAAACCGTCATCATGTATCAAACCATTCAAAGTTTAATCGACTCTGGTGTACAACCTCAATGCATTTTCTATTTCAGTCTTGATACTCCCATTTACACCAACATCCCTCTGGATGAACTGATCAGCGATGCACTTTCTATTAATGATACGATGTTGGAAGGGGCTTATGTGTTTTTTGATGAAGTTCAATACCTAAAGGATTGGGAAGTTCACTTAAAATCATTGGTTGATAGGAACAGAAAGACAAAGTTCATTGCCAGTGGTAGCGCTGCTGCTGCGCTTAGAATGAAAAGTATGGAAAGTGGAGCTGGCAGGTTTACGGATTATTTCCTACCCCCTCTGACTTTTGCTGAATACATCGACCTAAACGGGTACAATGATCTACTGTCGGAAACAAAAGTGAACCTGAATGGTCCAAAGAGATTTTTTGCGTGTTCAGACATGGAGTTGTTTAACCAACATTTTATTGACTACATAAATTTCGGTGGGTTTCCGGAGATTGCGCTGAATTCAGATAAGGTAAAAAACCCTGAGCGGGTCATTCAAAAAGACATCACTGATAAAGTGATCATGAAGGATTTACCTGGCCTGTTCGGAATAGAAAATACGTTGGAGTTGCAACAATTCTTCAATGTACTTTCCTACAGGACAGGAGAAATTCTTGACTACCAAAAGGTATCTCAAGAAACAAAAACAGACAACAAGACCATCAAAAAGTATATCAAATACCTGGAAGCTGCTTTTCTGATTCGGGTGCTACACCGGGTAGATTTAGCAGCTAAAAGATTCAAAAACATCACACAATTCAAGGTCTATTTGACTAATCCGAGTTTATTCACCGGGCTTTTTGGTCGAATTACTTCTAACGATGAACGATTTCCGCATTTGGTCGAAACAGCTGTTTACGCACAGTATGTACATAGAGCGCATGCGTTTTTAAGGTATGCCAATTGGAAAACGGGGAAAGAAGAAGGCGAGGTTGATTTAATAGAGGTAAGCAATAACTTCCAGGAGGTAAAATGGGCAGTAGAGGTGAAATGGTCCGATCACCCTAAGGCAGGAAAGTTGAAAAAATTCATGGTGAAAAACAGGCTCCAGAAAGCAGTCATCACCAGTAAAACAGTATTTAAGGATTACGACGACCTACTCGTTATCCCCAACAGTATTTACGCCTACGCAATAAGCAAAAATGCTCTTGATAAACTTGACGAAGAAATTTTTTAGCACGTTTCAAAATTTAGGAGGTAAATCAGACCCGGTCGGTCCAGGAGGTAGCGATTTGAAGGCTTAATTCAGCGGCATGAAGATGCTTACCTCACATTAAAGGACGCGGTTTGTACCTATTTTAGTGTTTTTTTGCTCGCTGTCGTCGATTTTTTAATGGTCTTTTCAAGTTGGGCAATTTTCCTGTCTACTCTTAAGAGTAAAAAAATCATACCAGTAAGAATGATAACAAGCCCGAATACCACCGTATAAATTTTTCCACTCTGTCTAAGCGCATCTGCCATTTCAACGGATTGGCTTCCTTGAGAATACAGGTTTGTAGACAGCAAGAGCAGAAATAAGATGATTAGTTTACTCGCTTTCTTCATAAAATCTGTTTATACGTTTTAATCTTATTAATAGCGAAGTGAACCACCAACTTAACATTATGAAACTTAATATCGCCGTGTATACAACTAATTTCATATTGTGCGAAGTATCGAAAAGTCTGAACGTCGGGTTATCGCCACTTCCAGGATGTAATGAATCTGTCATTCGAGGCAAAATGTAAATCAGTGGGATAAAAATCACGAATGCAAAAATATTATAAACAGCTCCAATACGGCCTTTCTGTGTTTCTTCATCAAAAGAACCACGCAAAACAAAATAGGCAAGGTAAATCAGTAGCCCTATCGCCGTATTGTTAAGTTTTGGATCATTGGTCCAGAAAGTTCCCCAAGTCGCATTCCCCCACAGCATACCAGTCAATAGTCCCAATATACCAAATACAATGCCCACCTTAGCAGATTCTGAAGCATGCTCATCCGATTCGATGTTTTGAAAACGAAGAAATTTAACGGATGAATAAGCAGAATATGTGAATAGGAACATCATGCTAAACCACATCGGAACATGAAAATAATTCAACCGAATCGTCTCATTTAAGATGGGCAATCGAGGCACAGGAAACAAAAAACCACCGATAACAGAATAATATAAAAGTATGACTGTCAAAATTTTCCACCAGCTTAATTTCAATAATAACCTCACGATGTATTCCTAATAATTTTCAGTCCAAAGGTATACCCACCGGCGAGAAGAATTAACCGTAACAATAGAATAGAACCTCAATTATCTACCTGTTGGAAAACAAGGCTGGAAGAACCCATGACAACAATCCTCCATTAAAATAGGTAAATCTCCTTTTAGAAGGAATTTAACAAACGCAAATTTTGTCATCATTTTCATGATTTAACCCTAGGAGTCTATTCCATCAATACAGGGTCAAAAACATAAGAAAAACGGTGACAATTCAAATACACACCTAATAACGTGCAATCACAACACCTATCACAAGGTATGTAACCGAAACTTTTTTC
>JBCCXH010000072.1:0-15390 GCA_039192005.1 Bacteroidota bacterium | reverse complement strand
TGACGTGAAGATGATTTGTCTTGAAAAGATTTGATCGTGCGACGAACCGCTGATTTCGGCATAAATTTCACCAAAGCCCTTTGAAATATCTCGATATTCCTTCAAGACTTTGGCAAAATTTCTACTCAAAATCAAACGGTCCGCCGTCGCGGTCAAACTGAGGCAAGATTTTTAATCGAACTCAGGTTAGTACCTCAGCCGATCCATGATCACCAAATATTTGTTGCAAATACCCTTTTTTCAAGCAACAAAATACACCCCGTTATCAAAATCCACGTTTTTTTTTACCAATACCCCATGGCCTTCTTTCATAGAAGGACATTCATTTGGTACTGAATAATTGGAACAACCCCTCCAATTGATTCAAAAACAGGTCGAATAAGGAAGCAGGTCGAAAACACGATGTGCTTTGTGTGGAGAATGATTAACCCCAAAAGAAATTAACTCAACAGATAAATAAACAACAATTTCTAATTATGAAAACCCAACTATTAACCTCGAAACCAGGATGGTTCATCCTTACTTTCTGCTTTGTCTTTCATATGGCCTACAGCCAAAATGCCCCTTTGTTCAATGCAGGTGCAGACCCGAAACCCAACGGAAAAAAATGGGCGTTAGTGACGGCCCTTTCTGATGAATTCAATGGCGGATCCTTAAACAAAAACAAATGGGATGCGAATCCTGAGTTTATCTTCAAAGGTCAAAACCGCGGGTGGTATGGATCACAAAGGTCGCTCTTTGAAGAAGACAATGCCACCGTTACCAACGGTCAGCTTCGAATCGAGAATGAAAAATTCCCCTCACCCAGGTATTCGCCGAAAGACGACCGCAGCAAACCTGCCGTTCGAAAGTATGGAGGCGCATACGTACATGGCAAGACACTGGCAAAACCGGGTTATTATATGGAGGCACGAATGAGAGCAGCCAATACGGCAATGTCTGCTGCTTTTTGGTTGAAGACCGAACCCATACCTTGTGCGGATCTTCCCATCGGAGAAAATCTGGAACTGGACATCCAGGAGTGTGTAGGGATCATGACCGGAGAGTTGGGCGACAACTGGACCAAGGACGATTGGGCCGTCAATGCGCAGTGGGATCGCATCTTTCATTACAACACCCACCGTCATACACAGTGTTTTAACGGCTCGCAACAAACAAAAGGCGGAAAGATAAATCATGGATTAAACCGTAATGCTTTTCATGTCTATGGGGCTTACTGGCGTGCGGGTGGAAACAGGATCGATTTCTACCACAATGGTAAACTTGTGAGGTCAGTGACTCCTCCCATTCCATTTCAGGGTGAGATGCGGCTGATCATGTCGAGTAATTTCTATGACTGGATTGAGGAGATTGGTGCCGGAGCCATGGGTTTCAACAACTCTAAAGCGGACCGAAGTGTGAAATTTGACTGGGTCAGAACCTGGAGACTCGTTGATAGTGGGGGGAATAATGCCAGCGGATCGGTATTTCACATCACCAACAGGGCGACAGATGACAGGATACGAACGGATGGAACGGCTACCGACGGACTTTTAGAACATGTAACCAATGCCTGGGCGGGTGCTCCGACCAAATGGACAACCATCAATACCAGCGGAGGTTATTTCTACTTAAGAAATGAAGAAAATGGCATGTATTTCAGACCAAAGGATGATAGCAATGGAAGCCCGATCGTACAAGTTCCCTCATCCTACACCGGAGCATACACGCAGTGGAGAAAAGTAACCAGTTCCAACGGCTATTTCTACCTTCAGAATAAAGCGACCGGGATGTACATGCGCCCGGAGGAAGACGTGAATTACAGTAGAATCATCCAACGCCCTGCTTCCAGTACAGGCAACTGGACCCAATGGAAGTTTGACAATGCCTCGTCCGCACGGGTAACAGACGCCGATGAAGTGGTAAACGCACAGCCGGAACTGCTAGGGGTAAACGAACTTAATACGATCGCTGTTTACCCCAACCCTGTAAGTAACGGAACCCTTAACATAGGCCTGACCGGCAATACCACTCCGGCTACCATCAGCATTTCCAATTTGAGCGGGCAGGAAATAATGGTCAGGTCTACGAACCAGTCGGGTCTCTCCATCTCAACGGAAAGCCTTGCAACCGGAATCTACTTGTTGAAAATCACGACAATCCATGGGACAGAACTACGAAAAATAGCAGTGAAATAGCCCCCGGTTAACCAAAAGTTGCTTCAAGTAGCTCTGGTTTCATGAGAGCCATCCGATGTTTGGTAAACATCGGATGGTTTGATTATTACGACTTACTAAGCGCCTTCCTTCTTCCAAGAAACTGTACCCACTGTATAAAGTTGAACTCCAGGTGATCAAACATCATCTTCTCCCCTTCTACCCGCATGTGTAGATCAGGATAGTACCGCAGGTTGGTCCTCAATAGACTCGTACCTGTTTTGGTTACGCGAATGTCCCAACCAAACGTGATGCCTAGCGCTAATTTGTTTTCCTGATACCTTGTGCCGTTTACCGAAGTACGCAGGTTTTCATAAGAAAGTATAGGCCCCGCGAAAGGCACAAACCCCAGGTAGTTGAAAAGAAATTTCACCGATTCGACCCCAACCGAATGCCTTCGGGTGGTGATTTCCGTATTGAACCCTTCATAGGTATCTCCATAAGTACGATAGGACAGGTTGACATTGGCATCCACCTTGTGAAAGAATCTTCCAAATGCAAGGTCCGGTAAAATGGCAGCCGAGTAATGGTCATGAAAGAATGGATAATTTTCTCTCAGATAAGGGGACCTGTTCATTTGCAAAGCGGATGAGGGGCCCACTCCAAAAAACCAGGTACTCAACAGGTTTTCATTTTTAAGTGTGCGGTAATCTTTATTGATGCGGCTGACGGCTTTTCTCGTTCTCATGAATCGGTCCGTGTCCACGTACCTTAGCAAACTCAAATTGAAAGACACCGGGTCCAACTTTACCCCCGCCGTTTGAGTAGGTGAAACGAAATACTCGAATTCGTTTTGGTAGTTGTAATACCCTGAGGCAGAAACGTGCCACTTGTTTGAGGTGTAAGTCAGTCCAAACTGAATGGGATAAATGAACCGTCCGTAAGATGGAACTCCGTTTTCGCTGTTGCTTTCCTCGGATTCTTGTGAAAACCGAAGCCGCCTGAAACTGACCCCCAAAAAGGGACTCAGGCTTTGTGGTTGAAGTTTGATTGGATAGAGTCGCATGCCTGTCTCCACGCCTTGATAAACTTCCAATTCATCCAGGTCATTCGGAACATCCTGAACCGTGAGAAAGGACAAGGGAAACGTGACATAAAAGTCGGCATGTCCCCAAAAGTGAATGCCCCCAATGGTCAGCCTCGGCATAAGTGTACCTCCAAACTCCGTGGGTTCCTGTCTCCCATT
This sequence comes from Bacteroidota bacterium, assembly GCA_039192005.1. GTDB lineage: Bacteria > Bacteroidota > Bacteroidia > Cytophagales > Cyclobacteriaceae > Ekhidna. Next base: position 12,009 of record JBCCXH010000072.1, on the reverse strand, counting down.
GACGAGTTGCTGCGTCGTACCGCCGGTCAGGTAATTCCAGTCCCCACCGTAGGTAAACCAGGCGAACCTTGTACTTTTATCTACATAATCCAACGTGTAGGTACTATCTGTTTGTCCACATAGGCTGGTAGCTAACAGCATGGATAAGCACGTAAACAGGAAGCTCTTCATCGTTTATTTAATTGTACACACAGGCCCACTAATGGTTGCTCCACTTTATCACAAATGTAAATGGTTTTGTTTGCCGACCTGATTTGAGAAAATGGAACACCTTTTTACTCCAAAAGTCAAACCTACTTTAGGCATGAATTTCATTTTCGATTGGAACCGTATGGAATGATTCAGTCCTACAAAAACGAGTTGCGCTTTTATTCTATCAGATGCGCAAATTCCACATAATGTCCAGATAAAATCCGTAGATCGTCCGCTTCTTGTATAATGAAAAATATCGTATTCGACAGCATCTTGCAAATAGCTCATTGGTCTATGGATTTTGAGTGTCTTTACCAATCTTTTCAGACTAATCGAATCTATCTAAGCGTTCGATTCGGTCTTGTCTGCCAATGATTGTCATAATTTCGGTAACCTCGTTATTGATTCGGTAAAAGATGGTATCAACACCACATACACATTTTCTGTATCCAGTTTTAATGAATTCAGCGGATTCGAATGCGTATGGTCTTTCAGCGATCAGTTCAAATTTTTCAAAAAAGTCATTAAAATACTTGTCAGCTTGATTTTCACCGTATTGATGCGTTCCGTATTGATGTATTCTGATGAGGTCCTCTTTAGCAACTTTACTAATTCTGTATTCGGCCATTAATGGGACTTTGCCTGCCTGAGAATATCAGCCTTAGCATCATTGGTGAACCCTGAACGTTCAGCTTTTTCCAGCTTCATCCGTATGTAGTCAATTTCGTGTTGCTGTTTTCTAGCTTGTCTTACCAGGTCGTTAACAAGTTCACTTTTACTTGAATACTCTTTATTTTCAACTTGAGACTTCAGCCATTCGTCATTGGGTTCCGTAAATGAGATACTTTGTCTTGCCATACCTTTATAATCTGGTGCAATATTACACCAAATGTAATGAATATTTAGCTCAGTTGGCTCTAGAGAAAGAGATTATTGGTACTATCCGCGTAATAACACCATAGATGCTGTTACTTCCATTATACCCTTACAAATCCAGGGGATTTTCCATGCCACGCAAAACAGGATCGGGGACATCGGTTAAAAAAAACCGAAAGGAAATCAGTACCGGATGCTTGCAGAGCCATAACCTGAAATCGCGGTTAAATCGGGCAGAAAAAAGTTAGCTATTTGTAGCGTTCTCGGTCTATAATAGAGATCAGGTAAAACTACAGCTTCACCCGTGTTTTTTTCGCAGCCGACTCATAAACAGCTTCCTGTACTCGTAGGTTATTCAAATACACGATCCCTTCGGTTTCTGCCTGAGTTCCGGTGGTCAATGCGTGTACCGCATGTTTTTGAAATTGAAAACAGCAATCGCCGGCAAACCCACGGTCGGTCAGTTCATACGAATGATCCTGCTCGGGTTCTCCCAGCAATTGTACGGTGATCCTGCCGTCCGAATAGAGTCGAATCGTCCCATTTTCTCCTTCTACTGTGTATGCGCCAAAAGTGAACCGTTTCTTCGGGTGGTTGCTTTCATTGTAGCGGTTGGCATCCCAAATGGCGGTCGCTCCATCCCTCATTTCCAGGATCATCAACCCGCTGTCCTCCCCTTTGATGACCGGGTTGAGTCGTTTTAACAGCGCATATGCAGACTCCACCTCCCCTGCGTGGTATCGGAAAACGTCAATGAAATGCACCCCGGTTTCGTAGATCAAAAGGCGTTCGTACTCTCGGAAGTAGGGTTGTCGTGACAGGTACGCGTCCGGCCCCCACCCGTCACCCATGCGTGAGTGAAAATACAACTGATGCAGGCGACCAATCGTCCCATCAGAAAGCAACGTTTTGATCTGCCGGTGCCACGGCTGGAACCGAAAGTTCTCATGAACGATGAGCCTTGCCTTGCATTCTATTTGATTGACGAGCTGCTCTGAGGTAGCGTAAGAAGGTGTCAGGGGTTTTTGGCAGATCATGTCTACTCCTAAACTCGCTGCAAACCGACACATCTCTTCGTGCGTCTCTGGTGGGGTGATGATGTCAACAAAATCGGGGCGTTCCTTCTCCAACATCTCCCGATAGTCTTCATAGAAAGACGGGATGTGGTACTCCGATTTCACTTTTTCAATCGTGGACCGGTCAAGGGTACTAAAAGCGACGATCTCCACGTCCGGTATCCTGCTCCAGGCATCGTAATGGAAGGCACTAAAGTACCCGGACCCGATGCATACTCCTCTTAGTTTAGCCATTTTCCAGCTTTTTTTCCGGGTTCATAAATGCCCAGCAAACGATCGCCAGGCCCGCAAGGATCGCTGCGGTGTAAAAGAATGGATCATTGGAACCAGTCCATTTCTGTAGGTAAGGAAAAGCCAGCGCGGTCGTAAAAGATCCCAGGTTTCCCGCCATGTTCATCATGCCCGAAACTTTCCCTGCACTTTCCTTGCCGATGTCGATGCAAAAAGACCAGGAAGGACTCAACGTCATATCGGCCCCAAAAATGGCCAGTGATAAAAAAAGTACGGCGCCAAGTGCCGTGGTCATGTACAAGCTACTGATGATCCCGATGATAACGAAGGCAAAACCGATCATCGCGGGTATTCGTCGGGACAGCTCCCATTTTCCTTTACGATAGATGGCATCCACCATAAACCCGGAGACCCAGTTGCCCAACGCACCGGCCAGCAGGGGGAGCATGGCGTAGAAACCTGTCGTTACGATATCCAGCTGATACTTTCCTTTGATGTAGGGAAACAGCCACGTAAGCATGAAGAAAAAGATGAAATTGCTTCCTATGTACTGGACCATGGCCAGCCAGACGTTTCCGGCACTGAGTATCTTCGACACGGACAACCCGGATGTCTTTTCGCTTGCGGGCGCCTGCCGGTTTTCCGCAATGAATTTTTTCTCTTCTTCCGATACGCCCGGGTGCTCTTCGGGTTTGTTGCGGAACAGTCGATAAAACAGGACTGCTATGACCACTCCGATGGCACCGAAAACGTAGAAGACCATCCGCCAACCCCATCCGTTGATCAGGTAAGCAACCAGCGGCAAGGCAAAGGCGGCCCCCAATCGAGAACCCGAAAAATTGATGCCCTGAAAAATGCCACGCTCCTTTAATGGAACCCAGGAAAATGCCGCTCGTGAGAAATTAGGAAAAGCGCCGGCCTCTCCTGCTCCGAAAATAAACCGATAAAACAGCATCATCAGGTACCCCTTGGCCGTACCTGTCAACGCCGTGAACAAGGACCATAGCAGCATGATGCCCGTCATCACTTTTCTCACGCCGTACTTATCTCCAAGTGCCCCACCGGGTACCTGAAATAACGCATAGCCCAAAGCAAAAGAGGCCAGCACCCATCCCATTTGGGTGTCTGTCAATCCGAGGTCTGTCGCAATGGACTCCTTGGCTGAAGAGATGCATACACGGTCGATGTAAAGGATCAGGGTAATGAAAAAAGAGCCTGCAAAAAAGAAATACCTTCTGGGGAAGTTTGTCATGTCATTTTAGTTTTTGGGTTAGTTGAAAAAGGGACGATTCGTCGCCCACGTTGCCAGGGAAAACAAGGTAGGGAAAGTCACTAAATGGGGTCGTGCCTGACCGGGTCGCTCCTGACCGGGTCTCACTGGTTATTTTCCATACGGGCACTCCGGGTAAGAGCTGGCCCAACACCTGTCCCCGACTCATGCCGAGTGACCGGGTCGCCAGGTCATGGGAGGTGATCCCCCCTTTGGATATCAGGTATCGGGGACGGTTCTCCAACTGCTTTACGATGTCCACCAGCGTATTAGAAACCGTATTTCCGATGAGAAGGTTTTTTTCGGCAGATCCACCGGTCACCAGCTTCCTGCTGGTGTACAGCACTACCTCCGGATGCTTCGCCAGCAAGGCATCGATACGTTTAGATATCGCTGATGGATCAAACATCTGACCGCCCGTTAGGATCTCATCTACGTTGAGTTCAACCGCCGCTTCCTGATCTATGTGGTCCAGCAAATACGCCAGTTGCTGACCGGACTTGGGCACGTAAGAGCCCACCACGATCAACCCTCCGAAACCTTCCTGCAACGTCAGGTCGGAAGCTTGCAGCAATGGCCTGGGCGGCAGACCAATATAGGACGGCACAAATGAGCTGGACGTTCGGTAAATGAGCTTTTTCCCCCTCGTGGTAGCTGTCAGTAGTGCCTGTGTCATCTTGTCCAGGTCTTCATACTGCAAGGCATTGCAAATGGCTGTGCTGGATGAAGGGATCTCTAGTACCTTATCGACCAACTGCTCAACGGTACCGGTACGTATCTCTTCCAGTGAAAAGGACACCACATCTGACGCTTTTACTTCTCCTCCGGTCTTCTCTTCGATCCACATGGGTAACGCAGAAGCTGTGTAGCCAAACGTAGCGTCTTTTGCAAAAGGGGTGTCTCCAACAGGGGTCAATTTCGTTCCATCTTTCACGTAATGTACATCGTCGAGTGTGACCCGCCCACCTTCAAACATCACGGGAATGACAAAACGTACGAAGTCTCTTTGAGAAGACTGCCGGCACAGTGCCTCCAACTCGATCGGGAAATGTCCCCGAAGCGTGGAGTCGCTGCGACTGATCAGCAGGTACTTTCTTCCGGTTTTCTCCGAGGCCCGTTGCACGTTACGCCCCACTTCCTCATATACCGCTTTGGAACGATCCGCAGTCAAACTCCGGGAGTTCGTCAAAATGAAAAACACAGGCGTCTGATTCATCAACTCCGAGGCCAGAACATCTTCCGTCCACCGCGTAAGTAACGGCACATCGTATACGGTCTGGTTTCCCGTGGGGTCGTCATCTACGACCACACAGGTAATGTTCAGGTCCTGAAACAAACGGTTGTTTTCCGTTCGGTAGTCGTAAATGTCTACCGGCGGCAATGCTTCCGGAATATGGTTCAGCTCTTTTTTCATTCCAACGATTCCATCGCGATCACCCGGGCCGGGGCACCGTCTCCCCCGGCGATTTTTAAGGGCAACGCAATAAGCTTTACCTGTTTTTCACGTATCTGATCCAGATTCGTCAGCCCTTCGATAATGACCACATTTCCCAGCAAAATGCGGTGAATGCGGGTGACCTCTTCCAAGTTGTTGACATCTGCCACGGAAGGAGGCTCTACACCCAGCATTTTTACTTTGTTTGATACGCACCATTCCGCCAGTGCTTCACTCACCCGGGGTAGCTTGTCCCGGTAATCAGGGGTACCAACGCGACCTGACCAGCCGGTGTGGAGCAACAAGCTGTCCCCTTCCTCAAAATCAACTAACTGGTCCATGATCATCTCAGGTGTGATCAGCAGGTGGTCCGACGTTGCCGGTACCGCTATTTTCCATGCCCGGCCGACGAACCGATCCAACGGGATCTGATCGATCGTCTCATCGCTTACCTCAAAGTGAATGGGCGCATCCATGTGTGTGCCACTGTGCGAGTAGAACGTCAGCGTGCTGGCATTCCACCCGTCTTTGCTCACGGTCTTGCTACTGCTCTTTTCAAAGCCCGGAGACCCGCTTTTGTACGGTAGGGTCAGGTCAATGATGCGATCTTTCATATGTGTGGCTTACAGGTTGTCGATCACTGCCTGTGCGACCTCTACCGTTCCTGCTTTTCCTCCAAGATCTGCTGGTAAAAAACCGGATGACGTGGCACCATCCATCGCTTTCACGATGTTTTCAGCGGCTGCTGTCTCTCCAAGATGTTCTAACATAATAGCACCGGACCAGATCTGTCCCAGAGGATTGGCACTGTTCGTTCCGGCAATATCCGGGGCCGAACCGTGGATGGGCTCAAACATGGACGGGTATTCTTTTTCGGGATTGATGTTCCCACTTCCACCCAAACCTAAGCTACCCATAATGGCTCCGCCTAGATCGCTTAAGATGTCGCCGAACATGTTCGTGGTCAGTACGACGTCAAACACTTCAGGGCGCAACACAAAGTTTGCCGTGGAGTTGTCAATGTACATTTGGTCATGCGTGACTTCCGGGTACTGTTCGGCTACTTCACCGATCACACGGTCCCAATACGACAAGCTGTTGATCAGGGTATTGGATTTGGTAATGTGGGTGACCTTGTTTCGACGTTTTTTGGCAAGCTTAAAAGCGAAGTGAGCGATCCGTTCGATCCCTTTCCGGGTGAAAATGCTGGTATCGATGCCCATTCCGTTCGCTGCATCGGGAAGGTATTGATCCCCTATCTGGACAAACTCTCCTTCGGTATTTTCCCTGACCACCACAAAATCAAACGCTGTTTCACTCCTGAGTGGCCGGGTCACCCCGTCATAGACCCTTACCGGTCGGTAGTTGACGTACTGGTCAAAATTGGTTCGTACCTTAAACGTGTAATCTTTGGCTGGAAGCGTATCGTCCACATCAGGAAGTCCGACGGAACCGAAATAGATCGCATCAAACTTTTTTAATTGTTCCAGGCCATCGTCAGGAAGGAACTGACCGTTCTGCTTGTAATATCCCGCTCCCCAGTCAAAGGTTTCGGTGGTCAATTGAAAATCGTATTTAGCTGCTACCGCCTGCAATACCCTTAACCCTTCGGGCACGATCTCTTGACCGATTCCGTCTCCGGGCACCACTGCTAGTTTGTAAACGCTACTCATCTATGTTGTCTTTTTTAAGTTGATTTTGATATTGATTTGTTAATAATTTCCTTGAATTTCTGATGTGCTCCCGGGTAAGCCTTTCGGCTTCTTCGGGATCACCATCTGCGATCGCCTTGATCATTGCAAAATGTTCCGGAAGCGTCTCCTCCGGTCCTCTCAACAACCCCTGACTGACCACCCGTCCATGGATGTTTCCAAAAAAATAGATCTTATCCATGGCCGTATTGCCGGTCAGCTGTACCAACAGCCGATGAAAACGCTCATCCGATGCGGCATAATCCAACCAGCCTGCAGCCTTTTTGAAAGGCTCAAAGCAAGCTTCCAGTTGGGTCACTACCGACGGCTCGCACCGCTCGGCCAGTATTCTTGCCGCCATCCCCTCGATCGCTTCCCTACAGTCGTATACATCGATCATTTCCTTCAGGTCCAGCTTACGCACGTACATCCCTCTGCGTGGGATGCTTTCCACGAGGTATTCGTTCTCCAAAACCTGCAGCGCTTTTAGCAAAGGCGTTCTGCTCACCCCTAATGACTCCGCAATCTTTTCCTGCACGATCTTCTCTCCCGGCTTTAGCTCCTGAGTCAGGATCATTTCCTTCAACTTCTCGTAAACCGGCTTACTTAGATCAACGTGCTGAATCATTTTGTATTTTGTATTCAAAATGCAATTTATGAAAAGACGTGAAATATCAGCTACGGATAATTGCGCAAACGATGCAACAAGACATCCTAAACCAAAACATTCGATGTTTTCTTGAAATGTAAACTCTTGAAAAAAGTACAGAAAGGATTCAGGAAATCAGATGCATATGAATGCGCAAAGCTCATCCAAGTTTTTCTCTCCGATCACTGTAGTTAAATAGCTGGTCTGTGAGCCAGACCACGGGAAGGGTAATCAGTCCTAAAGCTTCGAGATAATTTATAAGACACCCTAAATTAATTACTTTGAATTAAGCGTGTTACACATTCTCAGTGAATAACTCCTGAATTTTTCAGGCTAATATTGTAAGAAACAGTTTAACCAAGTCATGGCTGAAGTATCATATTGGATGGGATCGGAAAAATACCTGTGCGACCCGGAACTGGCTCAGGCGTTTCATATGTCCCGAACGTTGGGCATGCCGCTTTTGATTGAAGGTGAGCCAGGAACGGGAAAAACAGAGCTCCCCATACACTATGCAAAAGACAAAGACTTAGACCTGGAGGTGTATCCTGTTGGGTCTAAAAGCAATGTGGAACAATTCGTCGCGCGGTTTGACCATGTCAAGTATTTGCGGGATTCGCAAGTAGAAATACTCAATGCGCAACGCGAAGAAAAAGGACTCACCGGCCGATTATCTACGGGTGACCGCAACCCGGAGGTACTCGGCGACTATGTTGTCAAAGGACCTGCGGCCAAAGCCTACAGCAAGCCCAACTCAGTATTACTCATCGATGAAATTGACAAAGCACCCCGGGAGTTTCCGAATGACCTGTTGTATGCACTCAGCCACCGAAAATTTGTGATGCCGGAGTCCGGCGAGGTCATCGCAGCATCGGAGGAAGAAATGCCTGCGATCATTATCACCTCCAACCGGGAACAGGAGCTACCGACCGCCTTTAAAGGACGATGCATTTATCACTACATCCACTTCCCGGATAAGGAAACGATGGCTAAAATCATTGAAAAGCATCACCCTGACCTGGAAGAGAACGTCGTGCGTACGGCACTGGACATTTTTTACCACCTTCGAAGGCTCGGACTGGAGCGTGCTCCTACCACTCGCGAGATCTTAAACTGGCTGAAGTACATGCGTGACATCGCTCCGGAGGAAGCTCTTAAAAAGATCGAAGGGCTTGCAGGTATCGGCGCATTGATCAAGACACAAACCGACATGGAGCGGGTCAGTCGTATGATCGGAGCAGGTAATTCTTTTGGACCTTCGTATAATTAATTATTCATTCATGCTTGAGTCGCTCCCATCTGCTTTTCGAAAACACGGACTCCACACGGATGTACGCACGCTTTTGCTTCTTCGGAAATCCATGCAGCAGGGCCTCATTAAAACGTTAGGTGATCTTCATAACGTACTGAAAGCCATCGTGGTAAAAGCACATACGGACATTGGGCCGTTCACGAAAGCATACTATGAATTTTTCCTGTACATCCCGATGGCACCCGGACAAACACTGGAAGATGCGATCCTGCGATCGGAGACGTTCCAAAAGTGGAAAATGGATCACGTAGAGGAAGCAGACAAAGACCTCACGGATACGGACCTGGTGACAACGTTTCTGGATCAGGTTCACCTGACACGTTATGACATTCAGGAAGTGGTATCCGGCAAAGAAATATGGGATGGCGACAACCCTGATCAGGAAGATGAAGACGCTGACGAAAACAGTACTGAAACCGAACGACTGCTTACCAAGATGGCCGACTATTCCGACGTTTCACTGGAAGAGCTATTGGAGCGAATGAAGCGCGTGCGGGACCAGCAAAAGACGAAACATGAAGGGGGAAGTCACTGGATCGGGACGGGAGGCACCTCCCCTTACGGACACGGTGGAGCCGCAAAAAATGGAATACGTGTGGAAGGGCAAGGCGGAGGAAAGCTGGCCAGAAAGGTGCTGAACGACCCTAACTATTTTCCAATAGATCGGGATGCCACGCTGAGCGATGATAACATGGATGCGGCACTGTCTTCCATCAAAGGAGTCATTGAGGAAAGTGCAACGGAAAAACTGAACGTACCGCTGACCATCCAGTCAGGCCTGAAGCGAGGCGGCCTGTTCATACCGGAGCTCTCCAGCGAGACGAATGAACAAATGAAGATCATCGTACTGATCGACAACGGAGGCTACTCCATGGCTCCTTATGTACGAACGGTACGGGCACTTTTCAAAAAAATGCGCACACGCTTCGCTCAGGACCTGGAAGTGTGTTATTTCCATAATACGATCTACAACAAGGTGTATACCGACGACCGTCGTACGAAGCCCCTTCCCATCCAAAAACTCCTGCTGTATGATAAAAGCTACCGGGTTTTCATCATCGGTGACGCGGCCATGGCACCCTATGAGTTGGACTCACAAAGTATCACAAACCTGAAAGCCATCCAGGCAAAATTTAAGAAGACGGTCTGGCTGAACCCGGAACCTATTGCCTACTGGGCACATACCTATACCATTCAGGCCATTAAAGAGCTTATTTCCATGTTTCCTTTAACACCGCACGGCATCGAACGGGCAGTTCGTTATATGAATTCGCAGCATGTTTCGGAGTAGTTTGGGAGTTACATAAGTGCCATGTATCGACAATCTTTCCATTATTTGACTTTAATAGGGAAAATAATGAAATTTGTTTTGAGGAATGGATGTTGATAAATACGAGGTCAGATCAGGAGAACAACTTGAAATATTTGAATTCGTAAGTGTTGGTTTGAATGGACGAATTCCAAAACTTGTACAGTATTCTCCTACCAACTACAAGGATTTATACAACTTGGGTTTTGGGGATAAAAATAGTGTTACAGGCCTGATTGATGATAGTGTTATTTCAAATAATGGTGATAGCGAAAAAGTTCTGGCAACAGTTGTTGCAACCTTGTATGCGTTTACCAACAAACATAAAGAGGCATTAGTTTACGCAACGGGAAGCACAAAATCAAGAACAAGGTTATATAGAATGGGTATCACAAAATATTTGGAAGAGGCATTAAATGATTTTGAAATTTATGGAGAAGTGGGTGGTGAATGGGAAGAATTTCAAAAAAATGTTGAGTATGAGGGATTTCTTGTAAAACGTAAATAATTACCAAATACGATGAATATGGAAGATATGAATGCATCAAAAAAACCTATTGTAGTGGTAGACAAGTCACTGGATTTTTTCAATGACAAAGTTCTTTTTCCAGAGAAATTAGAGCGAGCGAATAACATGCTAAGAAAGGTTGGTTTACCAAAAACGATAAAATCGAAGTAATCGGCCCTTTCGAATCTGTGACCTGAAAGCATGATCCTAAGTTTTACCCAATTGATTTGAGTAAAAGATCGGTTAAGATGGACCATAAACCCTTTAATGGACGCACCGGATGATAAATCTAGTGTAGTGTGAGTTAATTATTCGCAAATTTGGATGCGATGGTGCTTATGGACTGAAGATCCTTTTTCTCCCTTAAATACCTGTCAATATTTTCATCTCCCATATTCTGGATTTTATATTCCGGTAATTTTTCCTGAAACATTAGGTAGACAAAAGTGTCTACTATTCTTTCCTTCGACCCATGAGAAAGGTTGTATTTGCGAACAATTGAATGCTCCATTCCCATATGGGTTATTTCGTGAATGATCGTATATGCAGGATTCTGGTATTTCATAAATCCACCTGCTCTATTCGTTAATAAAGTGATCACCCCCTCATCAGGATCGTAACTGCCACCTGTTCCATACAATGTGAAAACGACTTTGTACGTATCAAACGTGTTAAATTCCCAATCCCATTGATTTCTGCTGGAATCTATTTCATTAATAAAATCGTCAATAAGGCCAATATGCCCTTCTACCTTCTGTTTTGCCTGTTCATAGTTCTTTTCGTTGAACAATCCGGTTTCCAGAAGTGCATGGATTGCAGGAAAATCTTCGTTTCCAAACGTCCCATTTTTTGATTTCGTTAGTAATGAGTCAATTAATGCATCCTTCGGAAGGTGAATGGTATATCCCATCTTTTCTAAGAAAGGGTAATCGTTGATTGTTCTCCAAATGGATGCCGCTTCCTGCCCTACCGTTGGCCGAACTAGTTCAATTCGGGATCCCTGTGTTTGTGATTTGCAGCTTAAGCTGATCATGGAAAAAGAAAGGAGCAATAATCTGGTCAATTTCATTTGGTTAATTTACCACAAACGTCTGGCTATGAGGATGATAAGCACTTAACCCGAAAGATTCGGGACTCTTTTATTGAGAAAAGGTAGCTCCCTGATTATCAGAGTGTTTGATTTTAAATCGCTGTTAATTCCTTTCCCCAAATTTGGGGAAAGGAAATAGTGTGTTTTTCAATCATAAACTCATGAAAATCAAAAACTTATACCAAATTCAAGGTAATGCTGTAATGCCGTTGACTTAAGCTTTCAAACCAACAACGTGGCCCGATAAAGTGACCTCATTAACGTTACTGCATACCATTAATGAAACCGCTTAGTTCGCTAGCGGAGACCACCAGGTCCAATGTTGGTAACTTAAGCTTTTATTATTTCCCTCTCCTAGAGAGGGGCAGGG
>JBCCXH010000071.1:0-15578 GCA_039192005.1 Bacteroidota bacterium | reverse complement strand
GTACTCATTCGTGATCCGGTTACATAGACGCTTTTTATCTGCTTCGAATTAGCATATAAAGATTACAATCAGACTTCCATTAGCCATTATTATCCTATAATTACCAAGCGAAGGTTAGTTATATTGTAAACCTCCCTGTAGTAGCGATCGATTCAAGATCTGATTAATTACTCATCCATCATACGCAATGTTGGCAGCTTATAACCAAATCAAAACAAGCTGATTCCGAAAAACTTAAATAAAACCGTCAGGATAAAGAGAGACGCCAGCACGATGGGAGCGAAGTACCCGATCGTAACATTCAAATACTTTTGAATAAACGAACCTTTGTAGTTCGGAGAGCCATTTGCCAGCTCTTCGTCGAGGTTGTGTTTCTTCCAAACGTGTGCGGCGAAAAACGTGATGATACACCCACCTAGAGGAAGGATGCTGTCATTTGCCAGCGCTGCCACAAAGGAGAGAAAATCAGTATCCTGTCCTCCGTCTTTATAGGTAATAAAACTTGTACTGAAAAACTCGGAGTACCCACCACTTAGTAAAGAGGGGATACCTATGATGAAAATGAAAACGGCGACTAACCAGGATGCGTTGGTCCGCTTGATTTTCCATTCATCGACTACATAGGCAATAGGAACCTCCAGCAACGAAACGGTGGAAGTCAACGCAGCAAAACATAGCAAAACAAAAAAGGTGGTACCGGCCAAAATACCGAGTGTTCCACCGATTGTACCAAATATCTTAGGTAAAGTAACAAAAATAAGCCCTGGTCCGCCACTGGCTCCTTCCATGGTACCGCCACTCATGAACCCAACCAGTGGGAAGATCATCATCCCGGCTATGAGTGCAATTCCTACGTCAGTAAGTGTGATAAAAGCGGCAGAGCTGATGATGTTGTCATCTTTGCGGACATAACTTCCGTAGGTGATCAACGCACCCATGCCTAACGATAAGGAGAAGAAGGCCTGGCCCATGGCATTGTACACGACAGACGCACTGATCTTACTGAAGTCCGGTACTAGGTAAAAACGGAGTCCGTCCAATGCATTGGGTAAAGTAAGTGAGTACCCGACAATCAAAAGAATCATCACGATAAGGGTAGGCATTAACAGTTTGGCTGCACGCTCAATTCCTCCGGATACTCCACGAGAGACAACAAATGCGGTTGCTCCCATGAATAAAAGCCCGTAACTGCCTACTTTGAAAACATTGGCAATGTACGATCCGAACTGGTCTGCGATGCTAAAATTCCCTGAAATCATTTCGAAGATGTAGCCAAATGCCCATCCTGCGATGACGTTGTAAAATGAAAGAATAAGTACGCCACTGAATAGCCCGAGCTTACCGACAAAGCTCCATTTTTTAAATCCCAAATCCTTAATCGCCCCAACCGGATTTTTTTGGGTTTTTCTTCCGATGGCAATTTCTGTAACCATGACAGGATAGCAAAGAACGAAGCAGAAAATAAGGTAGATGACCACAAAAGCAGCCCCTCCGCCTTCACCAACTTCATAAGGGAATCCCCAAATATTTCCTAGCCCTACTGCGGACCCTGCAGCGGCCAAAATGAACCCTAACTTACTCGAGAAATTACCCCTTGATGCCATTTGTTTTTACTATTTCTGGTTTTAAAACCGCCAAATATAGTAAAAGGGGCGAATGTTCCGGTGAGTGCTTACGAAACCTCTAAATCCTCTTCGTCTCTTTTCAATTCATAAGGATAATTGAAAAGGTGGTTTGCCTTAATGGCTTCGGCCACACGATTGGGTACCATAGGTTCCCATTCATTGCTGCCGGACCCAATAAGCTCCAGTACTTTTTCGGAGAGAATGTGTAAGTTTTCAGTCTTTGCGTCTTTAATGCCAGTGATTTTATTATTTCCGCTAAAAAACTGATAAAGGTTTTTTAAGTGAGGCAACGGTTCAAAGTCGCTTACAGTCTGAACTTTATTGGTCCCTTTTTCAAGAGCGGGGTAGACAAAAAGCTTGACGTTACTTCCAAACAGCCTGACGAAAGATTCCAAAATACCTCCCTTCAGGTTTTCATAATAGGACTCGTCAAAAATCTGATGTAGGTTGGTAAGGCCCAATAGTAGGCCCAGGGTTTTCTTTTTCAAAAACTGCGACAAGTACCCCGCAATTTTGTAATGTTCCTGATAGTTTGAAATCATCACATTTTGTCCAAGTGAGCAAAGTAGGTCTACACGATCCAGGTAATCACTTTCGTCCAGTTCGCCACCCAGCTGCAAATCGTTAAGTGTCAGTTCAACAATGGGTACGATTTCTTCCCGGTCCACGTCCAGCTCTTTTCTAAAAGCCCTAAGGCCGGTGATCATCATGTCTACGTTCACGTGTGTGACTGGTCTAAACCTTCCCCTTAGTACGACGACGTGACGGTTGTACAGTACATCTGAAGGAAGACGAACTTTCTTGTCCGGACCAAACATGGCAGCTTGAGTCAATCCATTTCGTACCAGTTTTAACGTCATCAGGCGATTATCTACATGATGGAAGTCCGGTCCGCTGATGCTAAACATATCGATCTCAAACCGATCTTGCCTAAGGTTTTCAACCAATGCATCAATGATTTCTTCTGCAGTATTGTAGTGGTAACAGGAATGAATAAGGTTTACCCCAACAATGCCTAAAACCTGCTGTTGCCATTCAGCATCCCGGTCTTTTAGTGAAACGTGGATGATGCAATCGTTGGGTTTAGTCGTTGCATGTTTTTGAAACCGGAGTCCGATCCATCCGTGCCCCTGGTTGCTTCGCTTATAGTTGATGGTCTCTACGGTATTGGCATACGCAAAAAAACGGGTCTTTTTTGCACGATGTGTGAGTCGCTGATCGAGTAATGAGTACTCTCGATCCAGCATTTTATAAAGTTTTTCTTCACATACATACCGCTCACATTTCCCATAAATCGCATCACTAAATGTCATGTCATAGGCAGACATGGTTTTGGCGATGGTGCCTGAGGCCGCACCCGCTTTGAAAAAATAAGCAGCCACCTCCTGACCACCTCCGATTTCTGCAATGGTACCATATATGCTCGGGTCAAGATTGAGCTGTAGCGCTTTCTCCTTTGTCGTAAGTTTTTTTCCAAAGTCTTTCATGAGGCCCACGTTAAAGTTTCGTCAAAAGTATTTTTAATGTTAAACGATTACAAAAAGTTTTAGACCAAAAAAACCGTTCTAACGATTATTTAGAACGGTTTAAAAACAGTGGAAGATCGAATACACCTGCAATGTGCGATACGTGTCTCATTGCATGCTTACGTTACCTCAGTAAGCGACTCAAAAAACAGGCACTTGCAGGTTCAATTAATTATAGAGTGAATAAGGAAATTTATTTTCCTCAATCATCACGTCAGCGATAGACTGTCTCAACTCTTTCGTATTGACCGGGTCCATCTTGGTAAATCTTTTCATGCCCATTAAAAGCACCTTCAGCTCGTCTCCGGTAGCAAAACAGGAAACGGCTTCATCTCCGGCGTTTTTAATCTTCCTGACGGCTTCATATAAGTACAATCGGGCCATGTTTTGATAAAGCTTACTGCCTTCTTCTCCGTAAAGGTCGACCAATTTTTCAGTACGTAGAATGGTTGATTCTGCCGCATACACTTCAATGACCATATCTGCCAGATTCATCAAGACCTCTTGCTCCTGATCCAGCTTCGGTCCAAACGTTTCTGCTGCTTTTCCGGCGGCCATCAACACGGTCTTTTTCAGGTTTTTAATGACTTCTTTTTCGTAAGCAAGAGGAGCAGAAAGGTCCGGAGTTTCAAATGAAGGGATTCCTGTTAGCTCTTTTGCTACTGCCATCGCAGGCTCCAGGAGGTTGAGCTCGCCTTTCATGGCCTTTTTCAATAACATACCTACGAGAAGCATGCGATTGATTTCATTGGTGCCTTCATAGATCCTGGCGATTCTGGCATCTCTGTATGCTCTTGCCATGGGAGCTTCTTCCGAAAAGCCCATTCCTCCATATACTTGTACTCCTTCATCGGTGCAGTAATCCAATACTTCAGACCCAAGAATCTTAAGGATGGCACACTCAACGGCAAACTGTTCTACGCCTTTCATCTTAGCTTCGCTGTGTCCCAGCCCGTCACTTTCCAGCTTTTCAATCAAATCTTCTATTTCTTTACCCGCACGATAGGCGGAAGACTCCAGGGCAAATGTTTTGGTGGCCATGTTGGCAAGTTTCTGCTTGATGGCTCCGAAACTGGAAATGGATACACCAAACTGTTTTCGCTCATTTGCATAATTGGTAGCTTTAGAAGTCAGGTCTTTGCAGCCGTTAATGCAGCCTGAGCCTAACTTGATACGACCTACGTTTAGAATATTAACGGCTATTTTAAATCCGTTTTCCCTCTCCGAAAGCATGTTTTCCACGGGGACCTTCATATCATTAAAGAAAACCTGTCGCGTAGATGAGCCTTTAATTCCAAGCTTCCGCTCCTCATCATTCATGGAGATGCCTTCATACGTACGCTCTGCGATAAACGCCGAAAGCTTTTTGTCGTCATCTATTTTTGCAAAAACGATCAGTAAATCTGCAAAGCCCGCATTGGAGATCCACATTTTCTGTCCGTTAATGACATAATGCTTGCCGTCTTCCGATAATACTGCTTTGGTCTTTCCGGAGTTAGCATCCGACCCTGCATCAGGTTCAGTCAGGCAGTAACAAGCTTTCCATTCACCTGAAGCTAGCTTAGGAAGGTATTTTGCTTTCTGCTCCTCTGTGCCGTAGTAAAGTATGGGCAAGGTTCCAATGCCGGTATGTGCTCCATATGCCGTAGAAAATGATCCGGCGGCTGCCATGATATCGGCAATCAACATTCCGGTATTGAAACTCATGCCAAGACCTCCATATGCTTCGGGTATGGTGACACCTAAAAGGCCCAACTCTCCAGCTTTGTCCAAAAGTCCGGGCATCACTCCCTCATCCTGGCGCTCGATTTGGTCAGTAATAGGATTGATTTCTTTATCAATAAAATCTTGTGTGGCTGATGCCATCATTTTTTGTTCTTCAGAAAACTCTTCAGCGATAAAGATGTCTTCTGCCTTCGATTCACGTATGAGGAATTCTCCTCCCTTGATTGCGGATTTCTTTTCTATTACTGCTTCCATGGTAAATACTATTGATTCATGTTTAAATTAACTAAAATTACTCTGCATGCATAACAAATTTAATAAAATTTACGCTGCATGCATAACAAATTGAAAATAATTAACCACCATTTTGGTCTTCTTTTTTCATTATTCCATTTCTCATGAACAGGAATGCTCTCCAGAATCTTTAATTTGACTAATTGAAAGTAGCCATCCTTCCTATTGAGTTATAAATGATTCACTACGTTTTTATGGATTCAAGTGAGGCTGCATGAGAACCTTATCCACCACCACTGGTTCGGGACGATTAGTAGATACATAACTCGTATTGTCTGGTTCCAATTGATTTAGAGAAATAAATGCCCTGCGTCATGTTGTTTTCACTTAAGCGCTTATTATTCCATCTCTCTTTGAGGGGGTAGGGCTGGACCTGCCACAGGCCACGGCGGCGGTCATAAAGCTCAAGTCAAAGGCATCCGTCCATCATCCTGTTCAGCAAAGATGTCCGAATTCTAAGGATTCGTAAGATTTCGGACATCCTCCGTTGTCTTATGGCTTAATATCGCCCACACATCATTAAGAAGTCAATTTCAGTATTTCGTGTAAACAGGATTGACCATATCAACCAACAGTAAGCTTATCCAATCAAGTTAATTCTTACAACTAATCTTAGTACTAACAATGAAAAATAAACAAAGGCGATTACAAGCGTCATTACTTATTTTATATGTATTGACGATGATACCTTTTACCTCGATGTCGGAGGTAAGAAAAGAGGTCCATGATGTCTCATCCAATGGCCGATTGGCTACAACATCTATCATTTGTACGGATCCAATCTCGTTGGCCTATGCGGAAAGTTTTGAATCCGGGGTAGGATGGAGTCAAGTGGTCACAGGCGATGAGATGGACTGGACAGGAAACTCAGGAGAGACCTTATCATCATCCACAGGGCCGGACCAGGCGAGCAATGGTTCCTTTTATCTGTATTTGGAAGCTTCTGGTAATAGCAATAAGACCGCCATACTAGAAAGCGAATGCTTTGACCTCAATGGATTAGGATCTGCATTCTTTTCTTTCCAATATCATATGTATGGTTCTGATATGGGTTCACTCACCTTGCAAATTGCGACAGAAGATAATCCTGTATGGCAAGACGTCTGGATGCTTTCTGGAAATCAGGGCAACGCCTGGAACCGGGTAGACCTGCGACTAGATGCTTATATCAATAAAATAGTAAAGTTGCGAATGGTAGGAAGAACAGGAGATGGGTTTCAAAGTGATTTGGCCATCGATGATCTTCTATTCTGGTACCCGGAGGATGTACCCCCCACAGCGCCGTCTGATCTGGTAGCTACAGCGGTTACCAGCAATAGCGTGACACTGGCATGGACGGCTTCTACCGACAATGCTGGTCTAGTGAAGGAATATGCTGTGTACCAAGGTACGAACAAGGTCGGAACCGTGGATTCGAGCGGCTATGTTATTGCAGGCCTATCCAGTAGCACCTTGTACCAGTTTAGTGTAGTTGCGGTAGATGCGGCTGGGAATGAATCGGTGCCCAGTAATGTACTCCAGGTTAGTACACAGTTATGCGAAGGGACGTTTGACGTTCCGCAATCGGAAAGTTTTGAGTTGGGAGATGGGTGGACACAAGTCACCTGGGACGATGGCGACTGGGTTCGAAATACCGGAGGAACTACAACAAGTGCCACTGGTCCGGATGAATCCGCAGATGGCTCTTTTTATATGTACATCGAAACAACCCCTTCTGAAAACAGAGCGTCAACTTTTGTATTGGAAAGCAAATGCTATGATCTGACAGGGGATACGACCGCAGCCTTTTTGTTTCAGTATCATATGTACGGTGAAGATATCGGAACACTTACTGTACAGGTGGCGACAGAAGCTACACCATGGACGGATGTATGGGAGCAATCCGGAGATCAGGGAAACATGTGGCAGCGGGTTCATTTGGATCTGGATGACTATTCGGGAAAGGTCATCAAACTGCGGATCATTGGCAAAACCTTGGATTCAGGAAGCAGGGGTGATATGGCCTTCGATGATTTATTGCTTTTCAGTCCGGACCGACAAGCACCTTCTGTTCCAACAGACCTGTTTGCGACCAATGTATCGCTTACCAGCCTGACGCTAAACTGGACAGCTTCCAGTGATAATGTAGGAGTAACTTCTTATGAGATTTATGAAGACACAAGCAGTTTGGGGGTGTTTTCATCGACTAACATCGAGCTTGCCGGGTTAGCCGCAGGTACGTTGTATTCCTTTGAGGTAGTTGCAAAAGATGCGGCCGGCAACGTATCCGATCGAAGTGAGGCGTTGGAAGTAACGACATTAAGTGAAGGAGCATGTATCAGTGGAACAGATGTCTTACCGCTTGCTGAGGGCTTTGAGTTTTCTGACGGATGGAGACAAGTTACCTGGGATGCAGGAGATTGGGTTAGAAACTCGGGAACGACACCTTCCGGTGGCACCGGGCCAGAAGAAGCTTTTGAAGGAGACTACTACATGTACCTGGAAGCGGATGACCTGGGGTTTAACTCATTGGCTGTTTTGGAAAGTGGTTGTTTTACTTATCCAGAGGGAACGCTGGCTGCTATATCTTTTAACTACCACATGTACGGTGAGTTTGTCGGCTCTTTAACCATTCAGATGGCTCGGGAAGGTGAGAGCTGGTCGGATATCTGGTCCGTATCCGGAGATCAGGGAAACTTCTGGAATGAGGAGACACTGAATATAGCTACCGGAGCCGGCGGAGATTTTCAATTTCGGATCGTTGGAAAAACAGGCCCCGGGTGGTCTGGGGATGTTGCGGTAGATAATCTTTATGTCTCACTGGTAGACGTACAGGCACCTACTGCACCTGCAGATTTGGTTGCAGTAGAGGTGATGAATACAGGCCTAACATTAAATTGGACCGCATCCAGTGACAATGTCGGGATCGATGAATACGATGTGTTTCAGGGAATGGACCACATTGGTGCGTTCTCCACTACCTCCGTTGATGTTTCTGGTCTGATTGCTGGTGAAGACTATACCTTCTATGTTGTAGCCAGAGATACGGCAGGTAATGCATCCGATACAAGCAACGTGGTAGAGGTGATGACTCCGTTAAACTGCTTCAATACGGTTTCTTCATACGACTATATAGAAAGCTTTGAGTCTGACGAAGGCTGGATGCAGGCAACCTGGGATGAAGCAGATTGGGAGCGGATAAATAATGGTTCGTTTTCAAATCACGAACAGTATTACATGAGGTTGAATGCTACCCCAAATGAAACGGCTGTTTTACTCAGTCCTTGTTTTGATTTGCCAACAGCAACTACAGGATTCCTGTCTTTTGCATACGGTACCTCATCCCACAATCATGAAGAGGTAGGTTCCATTACGCTACAGGTAGCCAGGGAAGATGCTTCGTGGGTAGATCTTTGGTCTTCTGAAGGGAGTACGTTTGCGACCTGGAAAAACGTAACGCTAAGCCTTGAGGATTTTCCAGACGGCATCATCCAATTCCGAATCGTAGGGAAACTTGGTTCAGAACCATCGAACCGACTGTACCTGGATCACGTAAGGCTCAGGATTGAAGATGGGGAGCCACCCACGGCACCGACCAACCTGGTGGCCACACGTGTTGCATCGGATACTGTCGCACTTAGCTGGACCGCTTCCACAGATAACGTGGGTATAGAAGAATACCTTATTTATAATGGAGCAGATTTAGTGGGAGAATCTACCACAACTACTTCAAAAATAGGGGTGCTTAGCCGTACCGCTTATGCGTTTTATGTCGTTGCCAGAGATGGTCGGGTAAATCCTACAACAGGGTTATTAAACACCTCTGAGCCAAGTAATGTACTTAGCATTGTGACACCTGCCAGCTGTGACAACCTTTTGCCTGTCACTTTCTCTTCACCCACTGAAGGGTTTGAAACCAATGATGGCTGGACGCAAGTCCCGGGAGATGATGGCAATTGGATAAGAAATGAAGGAGGTACGTTTACAAATGGAACGGGTCCTGAGTCAGCGATCGAAGGAACGCATTATATGTACCTGCGAGCCAACACATTCTACGTAGGAAGCGTTGGGACAAATGCTATGGGTATTCTGGAAAGCCCTTGTTTTGATGTAGCGGGTAAAACCTCGGTCACCTTTTCTTTTCAGTACCACATGTATGGAGCAAGTATGGGCTCACTTACCGTTCAGTTAGCAAAAGATGACGAATCCTGGGTAGACATATGGACCCTTTCCGGGAATCAGGGAGATGCATGGAACAAAGTATCCATACCCCTGGATACGTATCTTGGAGAAAAACTTCAGTTGAGGATGGTTGGCCAGACAGGTGCTGGTTTTCAAAGCGACATCGCCATAGATGACATGGCGCTTCTACTCTCAGAAAATGAACCTCCAACTGCTCCCGCCAATTTGAACGTAACCAACGTAACCTCCAACTCGATGATGGTTTCCTGGGAGGCTTCGGTTGATAATAGTGGAGTAATCAAAGCGTATAATTTATATCAGGGAGGAGTAGCTGTCGGAACTTACATGACAACATTTGCGGATGTGGTCGGTTTGCAATCAGGAACCAATTATACCTATCAGGTTGAGGCAGTAGACTTTTCAGCGAATATTTCTTCGCTAAGTGAACCCATCGACCAACATACGTTGGTATGTGACGAAGTCACAACAACGTTACCATTAGGTGAAAATTTGGAATCATCAGCGATGACGTGGGAGCAATCAACCGAAGACAACGGCGATTGGTTAACGTTTAATGGAAATGGCCCCGTTGGAGATACCTACTTGTCGTTATTGGCAGGGTCCAGCTACTTGTCTGCTCCCGGTATCAATGCTATGGGCATCCTGGAAAGTCCTTGCTTTGATGTCCCTGTGAGCGAACTCGTTCAGTTTTCATTCTATTTCCGGTTGGCAGGTAGTGCGTTTGGCCTGGAGACGTTAGGTACCTTAAAAGTACAGGCCGGAACAGATGATGCCCCATGGACGGATTTGTGGGTTGCCCCCAATAACCAGGGAAGTGGTTGGCGTAAGGTAACGCTGGACTTGAGCGACTATGCGGGTCAAAATGGAGCCAAATTGCGATTAATCGGAACAACCGGCAGTCGTTCGTCAAGCGATGTCGACCTCGATGGTCTTCTCATAGCGGTCGATGGAGCCGTTTGTTCTGAAACCAGTTCATTGCCTTACGCTGAAGGTTTTGAAGATCAGTTAGGTTGGGAAAATATCGATTGGGATTTAGGAGACTGGACGAGAACAGATGAAGGAACGTCTTCTAGTCAGACGGGTCCCGCCAGCGCGGCAGAAGGCAGTTATTATCTATACCTGAACTCTGAAAGATATGGCGAAACCGCAGTTGGTTCAAATGCGAGGGTGACCCTGGAAAGTCAGTGTTTTGACCTTTCAGCGGTAACGACTCCGGTCTTCTCTTTTCAATATCATATGTATGGGGAAGACATGGGCTCGCTGACCGTTCAGGTCGCGACGGAAAGCACGCGATGGGCAGATGCATGGACCCTTTTTGGAAACCAGGGAAATGCATGGCAACGGGCTGAAATTGATTTATCGGCTTACCTGGGAGAAGTGGTACAGCTACGAATCGTAGGTGTAACAGGAGATGGAGACCGCAGCGATATGGCCATTGATGAGCTGCTACTTACTGTAACGGATGTGGAGGCTCCCAGCCAGCCCACCAACCTTGCTGCTCTAAACATTACAGATACAAGCCTTCAGCTTACCTGGGATGCGTCTACGGACAATGCAGGAGTAGTTGGTTACGATGTTTACCAGGGACCCGATAAGATCGGAACGTTTGCAACGACCAGTGCAGACATCTCCGGTCTACTCCCGGAGACTACTTATACATTTACTGTAGTTGCTAAAGATGCAAATGATAACGAATCCCCGGAAAGCACGGAGTTGACAGTGACTACGCTTGTAGCTACTTCAATTACTTGTACAGCAGGTATTTTACTTCCGTATGCAGAAGGCTTCGAATTAGGTGATGGCTGGACTCAGGTAACAGGAGATGATGGAAACTGGCGTAGAAACTCCGGAACTACACCTTCTTCAGGAACAGGTCCGGAAGCGGCTATTGAGGGGACATATTACCTGCATTTGGAAGCTTCCGACAATAGCAGTGAAGAAGCGATTGGGCCCGATGCTACTGCAGTTTTAGAAAGTGAATGTTTTGATTTGTCCCAGGAGACTGAAGCGGTCTTCTCTTTTCAGTACCATATGTATGGAGAAGATATAGGTACCCTTACCCTACAGGCCACATCAGATGGTACTTCATGGATTGATTTGTGGACACTGGCAGGCGAACAGGGAAATTCCTGGAAAAAGGTCAATTTGAACCTGGACGCATTTGTAGGTGGAGGTGTCAGATTCAGAATCGTCGGAACGACGGGTGGGGATTTTCAAGGTGATCTGGCCATTGATGACCTGACCATTACGCGTGGAAGCGTCTCCAACGAACCGGACCTGACACTCACCATTACATTTGATGACTACCCGGAAGAGACCGAATGGGAAATTTTAGAAGGAGGGACAGTCGTCGTTTCGAGTGAAGATTATGCGTCCAGACCGGATCGGTCTACACTGGTTGAAGTTATTGCTTTGCCTGAGGGGTGCTATGACTTTGTCATGAAAGATGAGTATGGGGATGGCATGTGCTGTAGTTATGGAAATGGTTCGTACGAATTGACGTATGGGGCAACAACGCTTGCTTTCGGAGGTGATTTTGCTGCCAGCGAGACCACCGGCTTTTGTATTGGAAATCGTACGGCATCTTCCAGGGTTGCTAAAGGGAATAAAATCAGCGATGAAGTACCGAACCAAACCTTCGATGCTTTCCATATTTATCCCAACCCGGTTGTTGGAAACTACCTATACACGACTCAGCTAAAAGCGCAAGTATCCTATCAAATCATTAACCTCATGGGACAAGTCATCTCGGGAGGTGAAGTGGTGGAAAATCAGATAGATGTAGGTCAACTGAAAGAAGGGATTTACCTGATTAGGTTTACTTCAGAAGGAGTGTCTGTAGATCACCTTTTTGCAAAAGGAAAGTAAATGATACTTGGTTGCTACCTGCTCGGAGATAGATGAAAATCTCCGGGTAGGTAGTACCTTGGTTAATCGACCTTGATGGTAATAATTCGACTAAGCGTGAAATAATTCCAACTGAGTAGTTGATTTCTACAATTCAGACTATTTATTTCGTGTGGGACTAACGAATTCACTTTCTTTAACGAATATGAGAAATCTACTATCCATTTTTCTTTCCATTGTACTCTCTGCTACCTCTTATTCTCAAGCGGCTTTAAGCGATTTGACGATCCGGGTAGAAAACATTAAGTCAAGTCAGGGAAACATGAAAGTTGGCTTGTTTGACAATCCTGGTCACTTCCTGAATGAATCCGAATCTGTGATTGGCGTTCAAAAAGACGTAGAGTCATCCACCGTAACGTTTAATATCAAAGGCATCAAGCGCGGGGTATATGCCGTTTCCATTTATCACGATGAGAACGGTAACGATGAACTGGATACCAATATTTTTGGAATCCCTAAGGAGCCCTATGCATTTTCTAATAATGCAAAAGGAGCCTTTGGGCCTCCAAGTTTTCAAGACTGCCAGTTTACCATCGATTTGGATCACGAAGAGATCATCATAACGCTGTAGTTTGTTATTTTCCAGAAGAAATTTAGTTGCGATTGTTATTGTTTTCCTATTAGGAGGGATTTTTGAAATTGCACTGTTGTGTACAGGATGTCTTTCCCGGCCTTACCTTTTTTCCAGTATGTTCTTTATCAGGTGGTTGTACAGTGGGCTGAACTGGGTTTTATTATGGAAGGGGAGTGAATTAATTGTGGATATTCTTAACCGCTTCGTTCCATGGGTGGAAAGTCCATTGAAAAGGCTGATCGCCAGTTTAATGGGTATTTTCCTGGTGGTCTTTTTTGTCGTATGGGGGCTGGACATCTTTTTTGACACCCTCTTTCTGGGTAAAACCCTTTCCCAGGCGCTGGAAGCGTCCAGCGCACCGTATATAAATGTATTGGTGGTTACGTTGATTGTGAATGTCTTTATGCACGGACGTGGATTTTTACTGGGGTGGCGGCAAGCTTCCATCGATATGGAACGACTGAAAATAGAGCAGATTTCTACCCGGTACGAAAGCCTTAAAAATCAGGTAAATCCTCACTTTCTATTCAACTCGCTCAATGCGCTGTCTTCGCTGGTGTACGACGATCAGGCAAAGGCGGTAGAGTTCATCCGGAGACTCTCTCAGGTATATCGCTACGTTTTAGATAAAAGAGAACAAGAGTTGGTCACGGTTGATGAGGAGTTGACGTTTGCTCAGGACTTTATTTTTCTGCAGAAGATCCGTTTTGGAGAGAACTTACAGGTGACCATCAGTAATGAAGAAAAAGAGAAAGGTTTTTTACCTCCTCTGGCACTTCAGCTTTTGGTTGAAAACGCAATTAAGCACAATGTGGTGAGTGAACGTTACCCGCTGAAAGTGGTCATATCATTAGGCAATGAAGTGTGTGTTGTAGAAAATAACGTTAAGGAAAAATTGAGCAAAGACTCAACGGGCATTGGACTGAATAACTTAAAAGAAAGGTATAAATACCTGACCGATCGGAAAGTTGAGATCGAAAAGACAGATCAAAAATTCATTGTTTCTTTACCTATTTTAAAAGTAGTAAAATGAAGTATGTGATTATCGAGGACGAGCTCCTGGCCGCAAAACGTCTTAGGGACTTAATGTCCCGGATTAGACCCGACTATGAATTTGTATCCAAGTTTGATTCCGTGGAAGGAGCGACCATCTCGCTACCCGTTCTGGATTATGACCTGATTTTGATGGACATACAACTGGCAGATGGAATATCGTTTGATATTTTTGATCAGATCACCCTTAAAACCCCCATCATATTTACCACGGCCTATGACGAGTATGCCATTAAGGCGTTCAAAACGAACAGCATCGACTACCTCTTAAAGCCCATAGACGAGGGTGAACTTAAAGCAGCCATTGAGAAATTTGAAAGCACTCGGGTGGTTTTGCCTGAAAATAAAATGGAATCTTCATCAGATCAGGTTTTAGAACTCATCAAAACCTTGCAGCCAAAGGGCAAGGAGCGTTTTATTGTGAAACTGGGGGACCATCTCCGGACGGTAGAGACAGAAAGTGTTCAATTGATTTATAGCCAGGATAAAGGGACTTATTTGTTTACCCGTGAAGGAAAACGATTTTTGGTCGACTACTCCCTGGAGAAAATGGAGGAGCTTTTGAATGGAAATCAGTTTTTTAGGATCAGCAGGAAGTATATGGTGAACATGGCCTTTATAAAAGACATCATCTCCTTTACTAACTCGAGATTGGAAATTGTCATCGAACATTATGATGAAGAGCAAATTATCGTTGCCAGAGAAAGAGTAAATGATTTTAAAAGCTGGATAGACCGTTAAAGTAAGGTGTGATTAAAACATCATTTATGCTTATTTTTGAAGCGTGTCAAAATAAAAAAAACGGCCTTTTTTACGGCCTTAACTAATAATATATAGTATGTCATCAACCGTGATGAGTCGTAAGGTGATTCGATTTAGAAACAGCCTTCATGAAGAGTTTAACTCAACATTAAACAAACGAGTCAATCAATATTTTAAAAGCAATAAATTTGGAAGGTACGCGAACCCGGAAATGGTCATTAAGACCGTTTTTATGTTTTGTCTGTACCTAACGCCCTATTTTATGTTTCTTTTTGGTGTAGTTGACCATGTGCTTGTCTTTTACCTAATGGCAACCCTGATGGGCTTTGGTAAGGCAGGTATCGGGCTTTCTGTGATGCATGATGCTAACCATGGTGCTTATTCAAAGAAAAAATGGGTGAATCAGGTCATTGGGTATTCCATGAATTTGATCGGAGGTAATGCAACAAATTGGAAAATTCAGCATAACGTAAAACACCATACCTATACGAATGTGGCGGGAATGGATGAAGACATCTCTCCCACAGGAAATATTCTCCGGTTTAATCCTTACACACAAGTAAAATCCCATCACAAATGGCAATTCATTTATGCCTGGATACTTTACGGTTTGATGACCATGAGTTGGATCATCGTTAAGGACATTACACAGTTGGTTCAGTACACAAAAGACGGCATGTTAAAAAAGCAGACCAAAAGTGTAAGTAGGGCGTGGGTGTGGTTAATTCTCACGAAATTATTTTATTATTCCTATATCCTGGCACTCCCTATTCTTTTTGCTCCGTTCGCGTGGTACCACATTTTTAGCGGGTTGGAAAATGATACCTAGTGTAAAACCTGCCACATAATGCATCACCAGGAACCCGATAAAAATGTGGTACCACGCGAACGGAGCAAAATGAATAGGGAGTGCCAGGATATAGGAATAAT
>JBCCXH010000070.1:0-15654 GCA_039192005.1 Bacteroidota bacterium | reverse complement strand
CATTCTTCAAAATTTTTAAAACAAACCTGCCATAAATATGACTTGCTGAGGTTGAGATTTTTAATCGAGTTCAGGTTACTAGTTTTTAAATCCCCGGATAAGGTACTTTATCCCATCCATTTTACTTATGACTGAATTAGACAACTCGGGGAAGCGACCGGTTTTTCGATACGTGAGCACCGTTTGATAAAAGGCAAGTGTACTGAGAAGAAAGGTGGCTAAACCGAGTAACCCAAATAGTACTGCTAACAAATACAGTATAGCTATTCGTAAAACGGAGGATCCTCCTAAAAGTATGTTTTCGTCAAAAAGTAGATAGCCAATCGCTCCCCCTTCTTCTTTGAAAAGACAATCATGCTTTTGACAGTTTATTTCAACGGGCAGCTCTGCTGAAAGGTCATCTGAATTTATTAAACCGGCCTCTAAAAGGGTATGCACGAACGTTTTAGTCTCCCTATCCGGGATGTATAAGCGCCTGATTAAATCATTTCTGTTTTCCGAAATAGCAACTATTTGCAGATACTTATCAGATGCGGTCCAAAAACTTACGTGAATACGGGTAGCAGACAGGATATTCGTTGGGTTCTTTTCTTCGCTGGCGGTTTCCCAAAAAGTAGAAGAAACGAATACCATCAATACGATACTCAGACCAAACATAAAACCAAACTTCAAAAGGTATTCTACGAATTTCATGGGTTGTTCAAATCACATCAATTCTTCAGCAGAAAATTAGCTTCCATTTATTAATCTTCCGCATTTCTTATGCCTGAAAGAAGCAGGATTGATGACATCATCATCCATAGAGCAAAAGGGCGATTGCATTTAGAATCCAGCTTTCAAAAAGAAGCCATTATTCCCCTTTTGGAAGGGGTTGGGGAAGGTTAAATCCAAAAAGATCTTTTTGAAAGCTGGATTCTAGGTAATAAGCATGTTTTTTGAAATTTAAATGCAATTGCCTTGATAGAGCAAAGGTTTCATCGGTACGCTAAGACAAGCGAAGGAAAAAATGTACTCTGAAGATGATTGATATGGCCATCTCTAAAACCAAATAAAAGATATTGTCTCTAATATGTTGGATGGTTAGTCCACTAATGCTTTAAGAGATTCCCAACTCTTTTTAAGGTTAACATCAAGTTCTCCCATATCCGTCGTAGCTTTATTGTAGGCTAATTTGTACCTAAGCTCATGAATCTTATCTAAAACCCGCTTTGATAAAACAACACTAGAATCATTCTTATTTTGCAATATCAATGCTCTAGTGTCTTCTGCGATTTTAAGCATCATACTGTATTGATCCATTATTAAAAGCGTATCAATAGTTTCTAGGTTATCTTCAATTGATTTGATCATGGCCAGTGAGTTCCAATTTTAACAGGAGTACTCCAAAGATTTCTATCTAAAACTAAAGTCTGAGTTGCTTCTCCAATAGTTTCAAATCCATTTTGCACGGTTGGAGCAATAGTACTTTCAAATATGTTACCTGTTTGGTTAGCAGTAATTTTATACACATCATATTCAACCGCATGACTACTAATAGGTAATCCCAATTTTTGTTCCATGTTTGATAAATTCTTAACATTATCCCATTCTGCTTTTGTTACCCAAAAGGGTGTAAAATCAGATACTGTACCGTCCTTGGGAACTATTTTAAATAGTTCATCTCCTTGTGAAAAAGTTTTCTTTATTGGAATGTCCGAACCTGCATTAATTGCGTCATTGATTGCCTGATCAATAAAAGAAGGAGGTGCACTTGACGCATCAACCATATCATCAACAAGTGATTCTGGTAAATCTGACCTTGACAAACCTTGGGTTTGAAACTGATTAATGTCGTCTCCGTGTTGTTGAAGGATATCATCTCTCCAAGAAGTCCTATCGACAAATTTCTCAGGATTAGAAGTGTTCTTCAAGTCATCAATAAAACCGTCTTTCTTAGTCGGATTATTATCGAGGTAACGATTGACCTTTGTAAGCTTATCTGGATCACGTTTTAGTGCTGTTGGTACATTCGCATCATCCAGCAATCGCCACGCATTGACCAAATCCGGTTTCTCTTTAAAGGCATCTCTCAACGTGTTCGTAACATCTGCTGCGAGGTCAGATTCCAGCTTGTTAAGTGCTGCCTTATCGAGTTCCGTCAGCTTGCTAAACAACGAGTTGTTCGTCAGGTCTTCCATCCACCTTCTTAAGGAAGGTACTTCCACAGACAATTCATCCAATTTAGTTAGTAACCGTCGATGCGCATCGGAGTAGACGTACTGAATGATTTTTCCGTCGCCATCTACTGTTAATCGGGGGGTATCCGGGTTGTTTGCGTCTATGCGACGGATCCACTCATTCTCGCCTCGCTTATAAAATTCATACCCCTTTGGAGGATCTTCCAACTTACTGATCTCAGCACCTAAGACTTCGTCCCACGTAGTTCCTTTCGAGTTTATCTTTCCGGTCAACCCGGCTTTGTAGTTATCGATTAACTCCGGATTACCGGAAGCCTCAATTTTGTCGCTGGATTTTTTCACAAAGGTTTCCAGGTCAGCCCGGGTCATTGCCTCTCCGTTTACCTTGACCCCTAGCTCTTCCACTATTTCTAACGCTTCATCCGTACTTCCTTTGCTCAATAGCTTCTTGAGATGGCCTATCCCTTTGGCCCCTCCATTTTTTATTAAATCGTATGATGTTTTAGCAGAAAAAGCATACCCGACATACGTCCATGCCTTAGGCGTATTTACATCCGCAGCTTTCAGGGCCATGTCTGTCACCGTATAGGTAAAGTCAATCAGGGTATAGGCATTTTTAGCTGCTACGTACATTCTCGTACCAGCTGATGCTGTACGAATGGCAGAAATGGCTGCTGCCCCTTCTCCAAAGGTGGCTACCGTAATTACTACGTTGAAAACGTTCCAGCCGAAGTTGGATAACATTTGGCTGCTTTCTTTTTCCTGGAGATAATCCAAAAAAATCGCCGGAACGATTTGAGTCTCTCCACAATATTCATTTGATCCTAAAGACACACTCCCATCCTTGCAGCCCGCTCCAAAAGGAGACACATCGTTGATGATTGTTAACCCGACGAGGTCAAAAGGTGATGACCCTTGGGGTAACAGGTAATCATTCCTGGCACTGCAACTTTTTCTACCTCTGGAACAGCAGGTAACGCATGTACTGACATGAACGGTGTGATCACTTTCATCATAAGTAAATGTGTAATCGTTTCGGTTTTTAACCATTGAAATGATGATGTATTCCTCCTGTTTTACATCCCATTCTAAATACACCTTCACATCCAGCTTATCATCAGACAACCTGCTCCTTGCATCTGAAAGTCGCTTTATTTGCCTGAAAAACGCGGTGTAGTCTTTGCCAATAAAATCCCCTAAGTTTTCCTTTAACTGATAAATAAATGGTTCTCCATCGCTATTCTTATATTCTGCCGCAGTCAAAATATCCAGAAACTCCGATGCTTCTGAGTCTTTTATTGACGTTATCAGTTTAACAACCAGGGCCTCATGATTTTTCGAAAAACTGAATAGTCTTCCGTCCATCATTACCGTCAGCATTTTTACTTTTCGCTCTAAGGGAAGAAGGGCAATGACCTCAGTATCTAATTGAAAAGCAACGTCAAAAATCTGTTCGCGAAGCTGTTCACGTTCTTCTTCTGTAAATCCCTTTAAGTTTACGTCTGTAAAAAGAGCCAACCCTGTATCCCTCCACTTTTCCAGTTCAACCAAAGCACGGTAATACCTTTCAAATGAAAATGGATTGCCAGCTAAGATTTCCGAAATCGTTTTAGCGCTATCCTCCCATCTTCTATACTGGGCCATTTGGGCCGCTATTAATTCTTTATTACGGGTATCACATATTAGTTTAGAAATTTTGTATAAAAAGTCTTTCTCGCTTTGTGACAGGCTCAGGACCTGCTCATACGACTCGTAATATTCCCGACCTTTTTCACATAAATTATCCAGGTCCTGTTCTTCCGTACAAGCAATGAGCTTTCCACCATTAAGGCCTGCCAATACATTTAAATGGTTGTTCTCTTTAACATAGGCGTAAGTGGTCTGGTAGTACTTAGCAGAGCCACAACCTCCATTGTGCTCATATAAGAATACAGGTTTGTTACCGTGACTAGCGGGATCAATCTCGGATACCTGAAACCTGGTAGGATCATCGGTATCAGAAAAATACCCCAGAAATGAATCGCCTTCAAACGTTGCATAATAAACGATGCCATCCTTTTTAAAGCCCGGTACTGTACCCGGTATTTTGGTAGATGCCAGCCTCACACTCAATGTGTTGGTCCCGTCCACCTGAAATAGCTTCCAATCAGGCGTAAGCCAGACTTGTCCTCCAAGTCCTGCTTCCTCCTCATCGTCAAACAGGCTGATCACCCATTTAGGATCGTGAATCTCATCCCACTGGTACTGGCGCAGGTCTTTCCCCAGCCCGTAATCCATTAAGTTGTCAGTGTTCCCTTCTTCCAGGTTGGGGTGGTCTTCCCACGTATGTGCCAGACGAAAAGCACCGTGACCGAGTTCGTGGGCCAGCGTATGTAACCTGCCGTCAAATACCAACCCGAATTGCTTCTTGCGGGGCATGAAGCCGGCAGCACCCGATGAGTTTACTGCGTCCGTAAACAACATGTAGTAACGATCATCTGCGATGGACATACCGGGAGCGTTCTTTACCAACCGAATGAATGCTTTGGCCTCATCCGGGTAGGTGGACAGGTCATTATTTTCTCCAAGATAAAGACTGCCGTCTCCGTTCAGGTCCCAGTCATCACCGATGGTTACGGAAGCCACATTGACTTCCCATTGTACGACAGCGGAGCCGAATACGTCATTCAAATAGTCAGCAGCTTCGGTAGCTGTCGGTATTTCCTCTCCGTTGACACTGACCAGGGTCACTTTCCTGTTTTCCTGCTGATAAAAAGCGATTGCCGCAATGCCGACCGTCCTGGTACCGGATACCGCCTTCAATACCATCTTTTCACCTGCTTTCCCTGCAGGAATGGTTAATTCCCATCCATCGGCGGAGGGAGTGGCAGAGATGGCCTGATCTCCCAACGTAAACGCGATGGAGTCTTTTGGCACTTCACTAGATGAAACCCATTCGGCTGTTATTCGGGCAGACTGATTGGCCTGAATGGAAAACCAGGGACCATAAGCGTCTCCGTCATCGGTGATGAGTTTGTAGTAGTTCAGTGCTATTCCATCGTGGCCGGGGCCTAAGTCGTACCCTTTTCCACCTGCTGTAAAAGTGACTGCTACTACTTTCACACTGTCTGCATGAACCGCCTGTTCCTTTTTCGCCTTTAGCCTGCTGTTAATCGTACGTGCCTTCAATACCTGCCTGGCGGCCTCTACGATGTTGCCTCCTTTTGCCGCATCGACAGCTTCACCCAACGCTTCCTTTACTTCATCTTCCAGGTCCTGGACCGTTGTTTCTTCACTGATGATTTCCTCGTACTCCTGTTCGGTAAAGACATCGGTATTTTGAATTTCCTCTACCAGCCTATTGACCGAATCGGCAATTTGTTCGCCTACATCCAGCAGATCGACGATGTTATCTTCAAGTGCCAATACGTCATCAAAAAAGTCGTTGATATCATCCAGCACATCATCTGGCAACGCCTGTACGGTAACGCCGGTAAACTGCATGCTTCCATCGTACATCCGGTATTCATCATTGACTTTGATGTTCGAAAAGGTCGTTCCTGCCTTTACGTTGTTCATCATAGGGACGACCACCTGCCCGGAACCTGAAAAAGTACCGTTGCTTCCAGTCACCTCGATCATGCTGACATCGAAGTCACCGGCCATGATGACGTCACCACGATTTAGACTTGGGAGGGGGTTTCTGTTGTCCAGGTTAAAGCTTTCCGGTGGACTCCCACACGAAAAGTCTCCGACGATTTCAGCCTGCGTCTTTGAGCGGATCACCCCCGACTTCGGACTGCTGGAAAAACCGCAAATACCCAATACCTGTACTTCATAATTGGTATCAGGTTGTAGCCCCTCAAGGGTATGGCCATTAAACAAGATTCGCTCTTCGATCCAATCGGTTTCTCCTTGTTTTCTGTACCTGACCAGAAAACCGCTATGAACCGGGGCGGTATCCCAGTAGACTTCCAGCTTTCTGCTACTGACCGCCTCGACCGAGACGTTGGGAGGTACGAGGCATTCGTCCCCATAAATAAACGACTGTACCTGAGTAAAACCCTCATTCCTGAAGAGGTCCAGTTGTTCGATGCCGTCCAGGCTCCTGGCACGGATACGAAAAGCATATCGTCTACCTCTGACCAGCGCCGGCTCAGAAGGGCCATAGACGAGCGACGTCGCTGATGTAGTGGTTTCATAAATGGGCGTGGTAGTTAACATCGCATCGTTGGGATTTCGGCCTGTAGGCCATACTTCCACGAGCTGAAAATCATAGTCGGTGGTAAATGCTGAGTTGGGGGAGCCGGTGTGTCTGGGTGTCCATTGAAACCTCACAAACTGTGGGTCGGTTGGCTCCAGTTTTTCATTTTCCCTGGGCAGGTTGACAATGGGTGGATCGTTCAAAACCAGCCACGCGGTGCCACAGGCCCGCGTAGCTATTGGCACCTCACGGTTAGCCTCCACTACGTCTATGCAAATGCGGTAAATACCTTCAGGTAAAGCTCCTCCACTGGTACCAAACTGTTGCCTGCCAATACCAAAAAAATTAAGGTTTTCAGCTCGGAAATAGGGCTCCAGATCCAGCCCTGTCAACCGGCTGTTTATACCAGATATAAGCGTTATAGGCGGAGGGTCAAACGACGGGTTCGTCTGGATTCGAATCCCCTGACCTTCGATCAGAACACGTAACTCCACATCCAGTTGCGCTTTGGAAAAATCGATCAGAGAAGCATTCAGTACCAGTTTTTCTGAGCCGGGAGCCACATAATCAGGTAGTTTCAGCGAATAGGGCGGCACCAACTGAAGGCTGGACTGTACCGGGAAGGTTTGAGCGAATAAACTTAAATGAACGCTCAGAAAACAAACCAATGACATCATTGGTCGTAGCACGTTACTTCTGAAATGCATCACACTTTCTTTCCGTATCATGGCGTGGCGGTTTCTTTAGACTGGTTAGTAAAAAAATTGGATTTACTAAAAGAATAGCTGTATCCAAGTGTTGCTGTAATCTCTGTAAAATCCGAAGCACTGCTCGTTTCTGTACCGGGTACCGAACGATTGACCGTAGTCAGGTTGAGGTTGAAGTTGTGTTTTTCCTTCCATAAGTACCTACCCCCCAAACGCAGTGAGGCAACGCTTCCCTGAGAGACTCCTCCGGTCCTGGACTGGTTCCAACTCAAACCGGCAGAAATGTTCATCTTGTTCTCTTTTAATGATTTGCCAAATGAGACCGATGGCCCCAACGTCTCGGTCATCAGGTCTGCAGTCGTGCTTCTATTGTAGTTAAATGAAATGGCCCCATTGATTTTCTGGGGGACATAATTCACGGAGTAGCTGCCTGATATCAGGTAAAAAAGATTGCCGGAAGATTGCTCTGCCTCTCCTTGTGTATCTTTTGCATCTTGTAACGTTACATTGAGTCCGGCATTTTGCCTTCGGGTCTCTGAGGAGGAAATCATGTAATTTCCACTGGCACTGATGCTTTGTGAGATTTGTCTGAAATCAAGTGTATCCAGGTTATCAAAAGGTGTCAACTCATTGATATTGACAAATTGCGACTGAATGTTGGTAAACGTCTGAAAATTAGAATAGGAAGTGGTAAGGTTTAGTCGTGAACTGGGTGTATACCCTACAGAAACGTCCCCGACAAAACGTTCCATCGTGCTGATCTTTTCTCCGTTCAGGTTGTCTCTTTGCACCCCGCCGGAAGCATTCAGATTCATCCGGCCTCCCAATAAAACTTTAGACCCATTGATCGTGATGTTCTCCAGGTCATTGACGAAATAGTAGGCGCCATGAGAAGTATACCCCGGATCTACCCGTTCGTACCCAAAACCTACGGTGTACCCCTGCCCTGCGTAGCTGGTGCCCACCTTGACCGCGTCGTAAAATGAAGTAGACCCATTTACTATAAAAAAGCCACCCAGGTTATTGTAGAACCTGTTGCTTTCAAGCGACTGAAAACCAAACCGTGTATCTGCTGTTATGGCGCTTAAAGCGTAGTTAATGCTTAGCGAAATCTTTTTAAACAATTGCCGGGTCCCGCCGATGCTCATGACGAGATTCTCTTCAGGGGTAACCGTCACCGAATCTACCTGATCAAAGGTGATGGAGCCCGCGTCATCTTTTCCCCTGAAGAAAGAAAAGTCCAGGGTCGTTCCTTTATGCGAAAAGACCGCCTGCCCTCCATAACCCATCCGTCGGTACACGGCGCGCTCCGGCGCTTCTGCCGTCGGCTCCACTTCTTTTCGAAGCCGCCCGTACATCCCTCCTGTTCTCCATTTTTCAAAGGACGCTTCCACACCTGCTCCCAGAAAAACATGACCTGAAAGTGTATAGGGTGAAAACGTCATGCTGGTATACCCAAAATGACCTGTATAATTCTTATAAGTGGGACTCAAACTGTATTGGTTGAACGGCTGGCTAAAAGAAGCTTCCTGATTGGAGTAGGTGAAATTTACCGGAACGCTCCATCCGTATAAATTAAAAGTAAGCCCCCCGGAGGCAAAAAAGGAGTAAGGGTCCCTTCTGCTATCGATACCGATGGCCCCATAGGCAATCTGGTTAATGGATATGCTCCCGTTGATGCTCAGTGGGTTGGCTTTTCCCACTGCCGAAAGGTCTTGTGCGTCCAGGGACATCATGTGAACAGACAGGATGATCCCTATGATCAGGTACTTTTTCATTTCACCATCACTCTTATGGTTTTCTGTTCCTCTCCAACCTTTGCCTGTAAGAAGTAAATACCCGGCAACATCGATCGGGTATCCAGCCTGATCGCATAGTCCTTTCTTCCCTTTAATGTCTCATTATAAGGAATCGTATTTCCACCCACATCCACCAGCTGCACCGTCGCCTGGCCCGCTTCCCTCAAACTCAACTCCACCGTAAACCGGTCGATTGCCGGGTTGGGGTACACCGCTAACTTCTTAATAGCCGACTCAGGAGGAGCCGCAAAAACAAAGCCCTGAACGTCTATCTCAGATCGTTCTTCAATGGTAATGACCTGCTGGTAGCTGGCGTTGCAACCGCCCAGCTCACTGAACATCGTAAGGTTGTACGTCCCCGGAACATCGAACACCAACTCCGCAAAGTCTGGAGTCCGGCTGATCACTCGTGCTGCTTCGGGCAACTCCCAACGGACGCTGTCAGGTATCGGCCAGCTGATGTCAATCAGGATCAGTGTATCTCCCACAAAGGAAGTTGTGGCTACTAAAAAGTCTGCCATCAACGCATCGTCATCGATCACCACTTCAAATTGGGCCTGTGAAGGACAGCCAACCAGATCTTCAATTAGCAAGTCATACGTCCCCGGTACGGATACAACCACTTCTTCTCCTGTCTCCTCAAAGCCGCCCGGCCCTACCCATCGATAGTTTAAGGCCTCGACCGGGGCACTCAACTGGTAAGACTGGCCGCTACAGATCGCCAGGTCTTCCATGGTAAACAGCGTTGGGGCCGGGTCGTCCAGCGTCACTTCAGCTGTGGCTGTACAACCCAGGGCATCTGTAACCACTACGCGGTAGCTTCCTGCTGCCAACCCATCAATAAGTGGTGTCGACAGGTCATTGGACCAGCTAAAATTATACGCTCCGTTTCCTCCGGTAGCTACCGCTTCGATTCTGCCATCCAGCGTACCTTCACACGATGGGTCCAGTGGTAGCAGGGTCACTTCCAGCAATTCTTTGTCTGGCAACGTAAAGGTCTCGACCAGTTCACACTGCTTGTCATCTTCTATGCGTACGGTGTAGTCTCCGGCAGGCAAACCGGTCAAAGTCGCATCTGTGGGACCATGATCCCAGCGAATGCGGTAGTTTCCATTACCTCCTGCTACTGCTATCGCCAATGTCCCATCACGATCTCCCCGACAGGTTGGCAGGGTCTGGCTTACCATTTCCACGACCAGAGGCGTAGGTTCTTCGAAACTGACTCGTTCCCGTATCAGGCAATCATTTCCATCCACTACACTAAACCAGTTATCCCCCACCGATAAGCGGGTTGGGCTTGCTCCTGTCTCTCCGTGGTCCCATGTCGTCGTGAAAGGAGGAACACCTGATAAACTAATGGTCGCTGATCCATTTGCCAGGTAAGAGCAAGTGGGCTGAGTTTGATTCAAAATGGTGACCATCGCTCCGTCGTCACTCGTAAGGTTTCGTGTGCCTCCTACCTCACAGTCCTTGTCATCCAGCACCGTAAGCACGTACTGACCTGCCGGAACGGTAATCTGCTCCCCGGTTGCCGGAAGGGTCTCATTTCGAATGTTATCCACCCAGGAGTAGCGATAAGGCGGTGTGCCTCCACTCACCACGGCACGTATCACCCCATTGGTGTCGCAGGTCGCATTGATGTTGTCTTCAAACGTAAGCGAAAGTACTTCCAAAGGTTCGGTGATCCTTGTCCTCACTTCATCCGTACAGTTTTCGTCGTCAATCGCTACAACGATGTAATCCCCGGCCGGTAGGTTGGAAAACGTGTTGCTCGTCTGAAAAGCACCTCCATTCAGCTGGTATTCATAAGCCCCCGTACCCCCGGTGAGGTTCATGGTCAACGAACCGGTTGTTTCATTTTTACAGTTTACATTGACCTGCTGCGAAATCGTTAATTCCAGCGGCTCGGGATTAATGATCTCCATGCCGCTGATTGTAAAGGAACACCCCTTACTGTCTTCGATGGTTACATTGTAAACAGCTGCTGACAGTCCGCTCCGGTTCCTGGTCGTGGCTCCATCCGACCAGGTATAAGTGTTGCTTCCGTTGCCCCCGCTTTCATCGGTTAGCTCAATCACACCATCATTCGCAAGATGACAGGTAATATCCGTCTTCATAAAATCCGCAAATAATTCTTCAGGCTCGGTGATCTCAGAGGTTTGGTTGAGCAACTCACAATCGTTCGCATCCGTAACTGTCACGGTGTAGGTGCCAGCCCCTGCGGTAATCTCCCTCGTCGTACTCCCATTGCTCCACAGGTAGCGATAAGGCCCTGTCCCTCCGGAAGGGTTCACGCGCAACTTTCCATTGGACTGTCCAAAACACGGTACCGGAGTCATGTCAAAGCTGGCCGCCAATGGTGAAGGTGATCCTACATTGATATTGGAAAGGGAAGCGGTACAGGTACCGTCATTTACGTACACGGTATACAACCCGGTAGCTAAGTTGGAAAAGGTGGCCAAAGACTGATACACTACATCGTCCAACGAGTACCTCAGTACTCCTAAGGCATGGGTCACATTGGTCACGACGATCTCTCCGTTTTCCTGATAAGAACACTTTTGCGGAGCGGGTGTCGCAGTAAACCCCAGAGGTGTTGCGTCATCCAAAACGGTCACACTCAAAATGGAAGATGGACAGCCGACACCATCACGCGCCGTTACTTCATACCGTCCGGGAGTTCGGGCATTAAAGGTTCCCGAAGCCTGGAAAGGCCCGCCATCGACTGAAAACTCGTACCCACTCCCACTTCCACCGGAGGCGCTCACGATAAAACTCCCATCTTCTCCCAGGCATTTCGGCGGCGTACTATTGATAACCTGGGCAACTACAGCCGTCGGATCGGCGGTTGACACAGGTGCCTCGTTCGAAGACGGACAGCCGCTGGCATTGAGGGCCGTGACGTAGTAGCTTCCTTCCGGAGCCGTCAAATCAGCGCCGGTTTCATCTGCATTCTCACTGTCGATGACGACATCATCGGAAGACCGGTGTAGGCGGTAGGTATAGGTCCCGGGCAGTGAGGCTCCTGTAGTGACAGTGGCTGTACCTCCGTCGCATTGTACATCGGCAGATGGCTCGATCCCCGCTGATACGCTAAAAGAAGGCGGGTTATCTAATTTTGAAATTGCATCAGCTGTGCGAAAATCACATTCATTCTTATCTTTAACCTCTACAAAGAAATCCGCATCTACAACACCGATAGGTACTTTTAAGTCAACTGAAGAATTATTACTCGATGCAGTGTATTGTTCATCAGTACCCAGACCACTATACATGATTATCTCATAAGGAGGCACACCGTTGCTAATGGATAAAGAGATGGTCGCATCTTCATTGTTACAAACAGGCGGGATACTGCTTATGTCTACCTTTAACGTATCAGCATTAGGAACCTTAAAATCATGAAAATCAGCCATTCCACACCCGGACGACAGGATCGTGGAATTATTACTAATAGAAGGGAAAATGAACAAGTAATACTTATTGCTTCCACTATTAGGAGGCAGGTTAAATGTGACTAAACTGTCGTTGTAGGTTTGGCTACCACCGGGCACGGTAGTTGCCAAGCCTTGCAAATCGCCAAGACTTGTACTTTCATTAATTGATCCAAGAAACATTGGGGCGGACGTACCCTGATAGACCATAAAGGTAAACGTCTCATCGGTGATGGGATCCCGGCTCAAATCGGCGGCACGGAATGTAATCGTGCCATTATCACCGGCACACTGCGGTGCCTGTGGAGTGGGAGTTGTCGTGATCTTGGGAGGTGCTCTTCTAAACTCAAAAGGGCGGGAATTGGCTACCCAGTCGCAACCTAAAACCCGGTAACGCATGCGTACAGGGGTATTCCATTCGAAATCGGGCAGGGTCCCAAACTCATCTTCGTCTAAAGAAACCGAATTGGTCGTTGTGGGGTGGCTTCTCCATCCTTTGCCATCAAACTGGTATTGCCAAGTGTAGCTGTTAAAGCCTTCGGTAGCCAGCATCCTGGGACGAAGCGGTACGTCATCTAAGGCACATGCATAATCGAGGTTGCTGATGGATAGACTCGGAGTCAGTGAGATGTTGATCTGATAGTGAAGGGGCGTACCGGGGCGGTAAACATTGATTGTATGGCTTTGACACCCACGTGAAAAGGTCCGCGTAATGTCATCGAAATCACACACCGTACCCATGACCGGATCGATGTAACATGCATCGTCTCTATTGATGACCACCATCCTCCTGGGGTTCACTAAGGGCCTGTTAAATGCGCTTCCGGCCGCAATGGTGGTAATACCACCCGCATGGTGAATTTGTATGTCTGCCAGCCCTGCCCTGGTATTTCTCTCAATAACCACCTGATAGGTGGGCCCGCTACCTATGCCCCCACCCGGCAGCTGAGAAGCAGCGGTGTGGATGATGAAACCCAACCCCAAAAAAATCAGGCTCCTCATCCAGGTTTTTTTTGATGACGACGTCCCTGGTTTCGGGAAACCCCCTCTTGTTTCCGGTATCTTATTTGACTGCATCTTGTACTTTTTACCTTCTATTCATTAAAACCACTTCATTCATTGGCAGACCTGCTAATACTTCAGCTCTACTTTCTCTGAAAACCCAGCTTCCAGTTTGTTCTTCATGACCGCCTTTAACTGATAGCTGTAGGTTGTATTTTGAACAACATATTCGTCTACAAACTGAGTAGCATTCCCCAGCGTCCGATACAGACTCATGGGTTGCTCGCCCGCAGACCGATATATTTTAATCTCTTCTACTTCCTTATTTTCCAACTTCCAGAAAAGAATGATCCGCTTATTCTCTCTTTCAGACCTCCCGGAAAACCCTTCATAGGAAACCTCAAGGGTGGTGGCTTTTTTACTTACCCGTACAGGTTTTGCAGGAGCAGACTCCAGGCCGGCATCATCTACTGCGACCATTGTGTACAGGTGTGGCTGGTTGGCCTCTATGGCAGTATCCAGGAAAAAACGGAGTGAATCAACCATGGCAATCAGCTCCCATTGCGAGTTCCCTCTCACACCTCGATAAATGCGATGCGTAACGACGTCTTTGCTTCCGCTGGGCGCCCACTCCAGGTACGCACCCTGCTCCATTCCTTCCGTTCGTTTAAATACCGGAGGGGCCGGAGGCACGACATCCGGCTTTTCCAGTACGACGACTTCGGAGGCTTCGGAGCGATTGTCCCGTTTGTCTACCGCTACCACCTTATAATAAACTTTTTCGGTCAGGTTGTCCAGAGACAGGCTATCTTCAAAGAGGCTGGTAGCGAGCAGGGAGGTGGTGACTTCACTAAACTCTGCCTGTCGGAAATTGCTTCGAAAAACCCGGTACCCCAAAAAATCATCTTCTGTATTGCTTTTCCACTTCATCTCTACCTTTCCTTCCGAACTGATGGACGCTTCAACCTGTTGAGGCACCGCCGGAGGAATGCTGTCTTCGAGCTGGATCAGGTACGGAAAGGAAAAATTAACTTCCTCTCCTCCTGCCATCAACCCCAAGCTGTAATAGCCCGTACTTCGGGGGGTGACAAGCGTATAACTTCGCTCCTTTTTGGAAATCATTTGCCCGGTGACCGGGTAAAAAGGGCCTTTCGGAGTCCCTGCTACTTTAAGAATGAACCCTTCAATCAACCGTTCCTGAGCAGAAGGGTACTCCCACCTAATCGTTGCCTCGCCCTCCTTTGTCAGGTCATGAGAACGAATCGTTGCATAGGTCGTGATCGTTGGGCGGCCTTTCCCTGACACCACGTTGGAAAAAGGACCGGTCTCTCCAAAGGGATTCACCCCCTTGATCCGGTAGTAGGTCTCCTGGTTGTTTAAGGTCAGCGTATCCAACTTAAAATAACTACCGGTTGTGCTTTTATCTTCACTGTATGCGTTGATAATCGGGGTTTCGGAAATCGACCGGAATGTTTGTCCTCCATCCGTCGATTTCTCTATCCAGAATGCATTATAAAATCGGTCGGTCAGGGTTTTCTCCCAGGAGAGTACGACCCTTTTGTCTTCAAAGACGGCTTTGAAATCCTGTATTTCCGGTAGCGGCGGCTGGTCCCCGGCACCCAGAAAAATAACGGCTGTATCTACTGCAAGCACCGATGAAGGAATATTTGCATATACTTTATACAAATACTTTTCGCCTTTTTTTATGGCTTCGTCGGTATAGCCCAATCCGGAAAGTTTAGCCACCGAAAAAGACTGATCGCAGGCAAACAAGGCAAAGGAAAAACGCTGATCTCTTTCTTGCGTCTTTTGTGCAACCTGAAAGATGTCTTTGTCAAAGCTTTCAGTCAGTTCAAAGGTCTCTCCATAAATGGCCTGAGCTACGATGGCCGCATGGTCATCTTCATCTACTAAAGGCTCCCAGATTGCTTCAGGTGCCGGTTTCAAAACGGGAGAGGTCAACAGGTTGTAATCCCGGGGAGCGACTCGTTGTGTGTCCTTTACAATGGTATACCGTTCTACTGTGTAGCCATACTTGTTGGCCAGCTCCCATACAAGTGAACTGGTAGGCGCCCACCTCAGGTTGATGGCCGTATTGTTCGCTCGCGCAAGTACGACTACGTCATTCTGAGCCGTGACACGTTGCACCCCGAGTAGCATCAGGATGACCATCAAACGTTCGATATTTTTAAAATAGGGCTTCATTCCGAATAAATGGTTCTGAGCATCACTTCGCTCACCGGTCGTTTTTTACCGGGCAGGAAGTAGGATGCTCTGATGTTATATGTTCCCGGACTATGGATGGGGAACTGTCCCCAAACCAACGTATTGACCCTTTTGGGAATACTGGCT
>JBCCXH010000069.1:0-15723 GCA_039192005.1 Bacteroidota bacterium | reverse complement strand
CTACTTCCTCTTTTTTATGATCAAAATCTATTGAGGAAACTCCCCAGTCTGAATCTAAATCCAATAGAATTTTATAATGATCTGATAAGTCCAAATGTTTTTATTCAAATATCGTAAACCCACACAAAATCTAGTAGAACCAAAATGAGTAGTTGTTCTTTTCGGCCGAATACCGTCAAACTCTTAAGTATAGCGTATGCATCTGATGACTTTATACCCTTTAGTCTACGTACCTAAACCGAATCGATAAACGCTACCAAATTCTCTTCTTTTTTTAATCCTAAGCGCTTTCGGAGGCGATAACGGGAAGTGTTGGCGCTTTCCGGCGTGATCCCAAGAAGGCGGGCCATTTCTTTACCAGAAAAATTGAGTTTGATCAGTGCGCAGATTTTGAGATCATAGGGTTGCAGATTGGGGAACTGATGCTTCAAGCGCTCAAAAAAATCTTTGTTGACTGCAGTAAACCGGTTTTCAAACTCCAGCCAGCTCATGTCCTTATTCAGCTGTATGGTGTTAATCAACGATTGTACTTCTTTCAGGTTCTTTTCTTTTTGAAGCACCACCAGATCCCTTTTTAACTTGGATAACAGTTCATCTTTAGCGATGATCTGTAAAGTCGAGTTGGTTAACTCCCCGTTTTTAATGGATAGGATCTCTCTATTCTTTTGCTGCTGCATCTCCTGCTGTTGTTTCAGCTCCTGCTGCCGTTGTAAATGTTTCCTGCGAATTCTTCGTACGTACACGTTTATCGCAAAAAGTAGCAGCAAGATTGTCACCACCAAAACCGCCACTCTCAATGTCCAAACCTGCTCTTCGTATTCCAATTGTGCGATACGTTGTCGCTGGATTAGCTTTTCCTTCTTTTCCTTTTCAATTCGTTCCTGATCCTTAATTTCCAACAGGTATCGGTTGTTTTCACTTCGGCTGCTATAGAGCAGTCGGTTAATCGAATTTCCGGTTTTAAGCAACTCA
Source organism: Bacteroidota bacterium (assembly GCA_039192005.1). Lineage (GTDB taxonomy): Bacteria > Bacteroidota > Bacteroidia > Cytophagales > Cyclobacteriaceae > Ekhidna. Next base: position 14,751 of record JBCCXH010000069.1, on the reverse strand, counting down.
TTGGCCGTCTTGTACCTCCCATCCACTGCAGCGACTTCGGAGAGCCTTAGGTAGATATCCGGCACAAAATTGAGGTGCTTCAGGTATTTATGTGCTTTAAGAATGGCTTTTTGATAGCACTCCATTGCAAGTCGAGGCCGCTCCATCGCCTCGTACATCTCCCCAAGGAGCGAATAGTAAATCACCATGTAGCTGGGAAAGTGATGGGTTAAGTCCGCTTCTACCACAAGCAGCATTTTTTCCGCTGCGCTATAGTTTTTCTTTAAAATTTCCAGATAGCCCGCTTCTACCTGTATCAATAATCCATCAGGAGAAAGCATTTTGCACGTGTCAAGGTATGCTTGAGTTATGACAGGGTTTTTGTTGTATCGATAATGAACGACCAATTGAAAATAGCTGGTCAGTAGTGCTGAGGAGTCCAGCTGGTTTTGCACCACCTGTTCTTTCAAAATAGCAAGTGATTTGAATAAATATTCCCGAGCTTCAGCGCGCCGCTCGTATAGGCTGTAGAGCGTGGCTAGGCCTCCGTAACAATTGGCCACATGCTTAGGCAAATGCGACGCTTCGGCCAAAAAGAGTGCCTGCCAATAGTTGTCATACGATTTCCCATACATCACACGATTGGAGTAGAAGTGTGCAAGTTTCAGGTGGCTTTGGATAAGGCCTATGGTGTCCTTCTTTTTTTTGTAACTCGTAAGTTCCTTATTGATTCCGATTACAACCGTATCCTGATCGATGGATTCCGGCGAAATAAGTGCCATCCACTCATCCTTTTCCGGCACACCTATGGAGGTACTCGCAAATAATAAACAGTTGTAAGTAATACAGGTGGTAAAACAAATAAGTCTATACGAAATAGCGACTTTATGCATGAGGTTGTCTTCCAAATCAATTCAAAATACCGTCAAAACAACTATTTTAAAAGTACATCATGACCAATAACTTACCACAGTCTATATAGAGTCTATTGTCCTTTTTAGTGGAAATGCATCCAATTTGATCACTTTTGTTTGAATCCTATTTCCCAAAATGTAAGATTTAAAAATGACAACTGGATGATTAATAAATGTTCCTATCTGTTATTGTTACTTTCGGTCATCTCCTGTAGCCCCAACTTACCAGAAGACGTTGCCGATGCATATGAATCGCTCCCTCAGGAATTGGACTTTAACCTACACGTCAAGCCGATCCTTTCGGACAAATGTTTTGCTTGTCATGGGCCGGATAACAATAAAATCGAAGCAGGACTGCAGTTACACGATGGAGCTACCGCTTATGCCGAGCTTCCTGAAAGTCCGGGGAAATATGCCATTGTTCCCGGCAACCTTAAAAAAAGCGAAGCATTTCTAAGAATTATTTCGGATGATCCATCCTACGTAATGCCAACGCCCCAATTCAATGTCAAACTCACGGCACTGGAAAAGGCAACGCTCGCCAAGTGGATAAAAGATGGCGCCTACTATGAACCACACTGGTCATTTTCCCGCATTGAAAAAGAGGAAGTACCTGAAGTAGCAAACGAAAGCTGGACAAACAACGACATCGACCATTTTGTCCTTCACCGTCTTGAAGAGGAAGGCCTCAAGCCAAGTAAAGAAGCTGAGAAGCACCTTTTGTTAAGAAGGCTATCGCTTGACCTCACCGGTCTTCCTCCAACCGTGGAAGAGATCAGGGAATTTATCGAAGACCACAGCGATAACGCTTATGAAAAACAGGTAGATCGTCTACTTGCCTCCGAGCATTATGGTGAAAAAATGGCCGCGGACTGGATGGACCTGGCACGTTTTGCAGATACCCACGGGTACTCTACTGATCGCTACCGGGACATGAGTCCTTGGCGGGATTGGGTGATCCGATCTTTCAATCAGAACATGCGGTACGATCAGTTTGTCACGTGGCAACTTGCTGGTGACCTCATGCCAAATGCAACCAGAGAACAAAGACTGGCAACCGCTTTCAACCGTCTGCACCCTCAAAATGCAGAAGGAGGAATTGTGGATGAGGAGTTTAGGGTGGAATACGTATCCGATCGGGCTGCACTCACAGGACAAGCCTTCATGGGGCTAACCGTCGCATGTGCCAGGTGCCACGACCATAAGTACGATCCGATCTCTCAAAAAGACTTCTTTCAGCTATATAGTTTTTTCAATAGTGTGAATGAAACGGGACAAATCAGTTGGAACAATAACGACATGCCCGTACCCACGATGATGCTACCAACAGCTACGCAGCAACAGAAAATTAATACCCTGAAAGATCTGGCCTCCACGAAGCGTAACAACATGGAACGTATCAAAAAAAAGGAAGCCGACGAACTCAAACAATGGCTGAATCAGGAGCAATATACCCGTACCTCTTCATCTCAAAAGGGTTTAGTTGCCTATTTCCCGTTAGACAAGCAGTTGAAAAATACGCTGGGTAGTGAAAAGGGGGAAATGGAGCGTCACGGAAGCAAAAAGGAGGTTCCCAATTTTTCCAAAGGGAAAGTGGGTTCAGGACTACTCATGGATGGTGACGCGTGGCTGGACCTGAAACCTGTCGGAATATATGGCCGCGCAGACGAGTTTAGTATCGCGCTTTGGGTAAAGATTCCAAAAGAACTGGAGGAAGGGGTAATTTTTCACAAAAACAAAGGGTACCGTCTTTACAGCCAGAAAGGATACAATGTGTACCTGAAAGACAACAAGCTACAGTTAATTCTTGCTCACACCTACCCTGACAACGCGATTATCAAAACGGCTAAGGACACGTTACCTAAAGATGAGTGGATACACCTAGCAATGACCTACGATGGGTCCAGTAAGGCCTCCGGAGCTAAGCTTTACCTCAATGGTAAAGCACTGGACATGCACGTTATTGTCGATAATCTCTACAAAGAATTCAAATTCAATGAGTATAAAGATGTGATTCATCCCAAACCGCTTGAACCTGGTCTAAAGATTGGTGGCCGTTGGAGAGGTTTGGGGCTCAAAGGAGGCTCCGTTGATGAAATTCGGGTCTTTGACCGCCAGCTGAGCGCATTGGATGTGCTGGCATTGGCAGATCAGGAACGTTACCACAAGTTGGTTCGTACGCCATTTCATATGCTTTCCAGCCAGCAAAAAATACTACTAAAGGAGCACTATTGGCTACGTAACTCCAAAATGGTAAATAATGCCAGAGAAGATTGGTTGAAAGTTCAATACGAGTTGGCAATGGAAGAAGAACAGGTCAAAGAAGTGATGGTCATGAAAGAGATGGACCAACCCAGAAAAACGTTTCTTTTGGAAAGAGGGGCCTACGATGCTCCGGGTGAAGAAGTCTTTCCGGGAGTGCCTGCCCACATCCTGCCATTTGATGAACGCTATCCTAAAAACAGGTTGGGCCTGGCGCAATGGTTGACCAGCCGGGATCATCCATTATTAGCCAGGGTGACTGTGAACAGGTACTGGCAGAATTTCTTTGGCAAAGGAATCGTCAAAACCACAGAAGATTTTGGTAACCAGGGAGAACTGCCCAGCCATAGAAAACTTCTGGATTGGTTAGCTGCGGAATTTATAGCGATCGGTTGGGACGTAAAAGCACTGCAGAAAAAGATGGTCATGTCTGCTGTCTACAGGCAGTCCTCTTTCTGTTCAGAAGAGCTGAGAGCCCTGGACAAAGAGAACAGGCTGCTGGCTCGTGGGCCAGTGGGCAGGCTCTCCAGTGAAATGATGAGGGATAATGCACTGAGGGCAAGTGGACTCCTGAAAGAAGAAATCGGGGGAAAAAGCATCAAACCTTATCAACCAAGTGGGCTGTACGCTTTTGGGCATGGAAAATACCAGCAAGACACGACCGACGCAGTCTATAAACGCAGTCTTTACGTTTTCTGGAGGCGATCTAACCCCAATCCAACATTGGGAACATTTGATCAACCGGACCGGAATGAATGCATCGTCCGAAGGCAGGAAACCAATACGCCTTTACAAGCCCTCGTTTTAATGAACGACCCGGCTTATATCGAAGCCTCACGAAAAATTGGCAACGATATTTCCATTGCTGACTCCCCTGAATTTGGCATTACGAACGCCTTTATGTCGCTAACCGGAAGGGTCATAAGGGAAGAAGAGCTGGAACTCCTGCTGCGATTGAGAGCAAATGAGTTGAAAAAGTTTGAAGCAGATGCATCCCGATCTGAAGGATGGCTGGAACTCGGAAGGTATCGGGCCGCCAACCAACAGGTTGATAAAAATGAACTGGCTGCAAATGCAGTGGTAGCAAGTGTCATTATGAATTCGGATGCTACCATTATGAAACGATAAATAACCCATGACGATGAAGTGTTATAAGGTTCAAATCCCACGCCTCAACCGTCTGTCTTTTATTAGAAAAAAACCCAAAAATTATGTGTCATAAGCACCCACTAAGATCATCGAATAAAGATTTACAAAGCCAGGAACATAAACTGGATCGGCGGCAATTTCTCACCAAGACTTCTCTTGGCTTAGGAGCGGCCGCTCTTGGTTCGCTATTTGGTGCGGAAAAAGCATTGGCAGGAATCGCTGGGATAGGAAACGAAAATGACCTGGAAAACATCCGAACCTCACTGCCACACTTTATGCCTAAGGCCAAGCGGATCGTCTACTTGTTTCAGAGCGGTGGCCCTTCTCAGTTTGAAACGTATGATTATAAACCTAAACTTCAAAATCTGTTTGGCCAGGACCTGCCTCCATCCGTACGTGGCAATCAACGCCTGACAGCCATGAGCGCACAGCAGTCTTCTTTCCCGATTGCGCCTTCTGCCTACAAATTCCAGCAGTATGGTGAATGTCGTGCCTGGGTCAGTGAACTGATGCCTTACACTGCGGAAGTCGTCGACGACCTGTGTTTCGTCAAGTCCATGTATACGGAGCAAATCAATCACGACCCGGCCATTACATTTTTCCAGACCGGACATCAGCTGCCCGGCCGTCCTTCCATCGGCTCGTGGCTCAACTACGGACTGGGGTCTGATAACCAGAACATGCCTGCTTTTGTGGTTTTGGTTTCCAAACAAGGAGGAGGTCAACCGCTTTACTCCAGGTTATGGGGCAATGGGTTTTTACCCACGGAGTATCAGGGCGTGCAATTCCGATCTGGAAAAGATCCGGTTCTGTTTCTCAATAATCCCAAAGGCTACGATGGACCTGACAGAGAAGAAATGCTGGATTACCTGACCGGACTCAACGAACTTCAGCACGACACCTATGGAGACCCGGAAATCAACGCCAGGATTTCACAGTATGAAATGGCGTTTCGGATGCAGACCTCCATTCCGGAGGTGACGGATATGTCGGATGAGCCTGACTACATCTTCGACCTTTACGGCGAAGAAAGCAGGGATCCCGGGTCCTATGCCGCGAACTGTTTGATGGCACGCAGGCTGCTGGAGCGGGATGTAAAGTTTGTTCAATTGTACCAACGGGGATGGGATCAGCATGGAGGGTTGCCCGGCGGCATCAAAAGGCAATGCAAGATGACCGATCAGGCAAATGCTGCGCTGATCAAGGACCTGAAACAGCGAGGGTTACTGGACGATACGTTAGTCGTATGGGGAGGCGAGTTTGGACGAACGGTCTATTCTCAGGGGAAACTAACCCCCGAAAATTACGGCCGGGACCATCACCCGCGGTGCTTCACCATGTGGCTGGCCGGAGCAGGGGTAAAACCCGGGCTGACGTACGGAGAAACGGACGATTTCAGTTACAACATCGTGAAAGATCCCGTCAGTGTGCACGATTTTCATGCCACGCTGCTGCACTTGATGGGCGTAGACCACGAACGACTGACGTTTAAACACCAGGGCAGGAGGTACCGTCTGACAGATGTTCACGGACATGTCGTCAAAGGCATTTTGGCATAGTGTGCTTGCTTTACAATTCCTTTTCAACAACCCACAAATAAAAATACCAAATGATCCAAAGAAGAGATTTCATCAAGAAAACCGGCTTGGCTACAAGTGCCGTACTCGCCTCCTCATTGGGTGGCTTCAACATCATCATGGCCAGGCAAAAGTCGGATGTGATACTGGGACATGGAGACTATCAATATCGGCTCATCCGGGACTGGGCGGAGATGAGTGCTACCCGAAACCCGATTCTGAACTGTCACGAGATGGTGATGGACTCCAAAGGAAGATTGATCATGATGGGTGATCACACGGACAATAACGTTCTGATTTTTGATAAATCCGGAAAGCTGCTCAACTATTGGGGTACTGCCTACCCGGGCGGTCACGGACTCACGCTTTCCAAGGAAGGAGAAGAAGATTTTTTATACCTGACTGACAGCGGATGGTTTCTGGATAAAAACGGCAAGTGGGTACGTCACAACGGGCGTGTTGCCAAGACGACAACAGATGGTCGCGTGTTATTCGATATCGGGCACCCGCAGACCATTGGTATCTACGAGGTAGGTGATCATTTTTGTCCCTCTGAAGTGGCGGTGGGTCCCAATGGAGACATCTACGTCGCAGATGGCTACGGCATGAACTACATCATCCAATACGATTCGAAAGGTCAGTACATACGTCATTGGGGAGGAAATAAGAACCCAGACCCTAATTACAAACTGGTCTCTGCTCATGGCGTAGCGATCGACTACCGAGATCCTAACCAACCACTGGTTGCTTGCACTTCGAGACAGGAAAATGCATTTAAATTTTATACACTGGACGGAAAATGGGTGAAGACGGTGCATTTGCCCAACCTATTCGTTTGTCGTGCCGTGTTTGATGATAACAACCTGTATGCCGGTGTATGCTGGTCTACTCCTAAAGGTGGAAAGTTCAACTGGAAAGAACATACCGGATTTACCACCATATTGGAAGGGGATAAAGTAGTGTCCAATCCCGGAGGTACGGCCCCGGTTTATGAAAACGGGACACTTCAGAAGTCGTATCAACTGCCGGACAAACCCATCCTGCATGGTCATGACGTTTGTGTCGATGAAGATAAAAACCTCTATGTCTGCCAGTGGAATGCAAACAAAACACCTCCGTTGAAATTGGAGCGGGTTTAGTTCTATTTCCTTCAGAGTGCCCATTTGCCCCTATTTTCAGGGGGCGAAATCAGGAGGTTCTTCTTTATGAACACGTTATTGAAACGCTTAAAACAACGAACCAATAACGGAGATCAGCATAGAGACGCATGCTAATATCAGAAATGCGATCAGCTCACCCCTCATTCCGGAACTGGATATTTTTATCTTCATTATACGAAGAATAACGATCCTATAACTAAATGGTTAGTAAATAACGATCATTGATAACCATTGTGAGCAGAACTTATGTTTCTCAGCAATTAGGAAATAATGGTTCAACCTAATTTTTTTAATTTGCAGTAGGCGTAATGAAAAATAGAGCAATCATATTACTCATCTTCTTCTGCTATGCTTGTACGCAAAGAGAAAGCGGGAACAAGGTAAAAAAAGAGAGAAAGGTAACATATAGACAGGTTCCTACCCCTGGGTATCAACTAGAAAAACCGATTGGTAAGCCGAATGCGGTTCTTATCCTATTTGGTGGCTATCCAGAAGTTGCAGAAGACATCAAAAGAGAATTTCAAATACTCGATAAAGCCAAAGAGAATGAAATAGCAGTCGTATTCTCCAATTACAATAAAACGCTTTGGTTTGAGGCAAACGAACTCAACGACCTGGCAAAGAAACTGCGCAAGATTTTTACCGATCATCTACTACCCAATGACCATGTATTCTTTGGTGGTTTTTCTAGCGGTGGAATCGTTGCTTTACTACTTAGTGATTATTTAATTAAAAATCAGGAAATTGGATTAGTACCTAAAGGTATCTTCATCGTAGATACTCCGGTAGATCTGACACACCTATATATAAGTTCGGAAAAAAAACTAAATGGAAGCTTTTCAGAGCCATCTCTTCTGGAAAGTATGTGGCTCGTTGATGTACTTGGAAACAGGTTTGGCAATCCTCATGAAGACATAAGTGAATATGAAAAGCATTCGGTCTTCATCCTAAAAACAGGGAGAATCAGCAATATTGAAAACCTTAAGAAAACCAAGATCAGAATGTATACGGAACCAGATACACTTTGGTGGAAAGAGAATAGTATGGCAGATTATGAGCAGATGAATGCTTACGCGATTAAAAAACTATCTGAAAAATTGAAAGGCTCCGGGTTTTCAAATGTTGAATACATCCCAACTAAAAATAGGGGTTATAGAGCGAATGGTCAGAGGCACCCGCATAGTTGGTCTATTGTAGAGATAAACGACTTAATAAAATGGCTGCTGGATTCAGCATAACAACTCACACAGCATAGTCATGAGTACGGTGAAAATAATCTGTATCAAATCGGGTCACCGATATCCGTCTACTCTATTCGCTAAGGAATACCGAGTGCTAATGTTCCAATCACCACTAATTCCTAAACAACCACAACGGATGAATGGAGTTGGCAATGATCTCCCCATAGTTTTTGTCACCACTGATCAGCGACTGCAAGAAAGAACGCTCATGGATACCCAATGCCACAAAAGCATCCTGAATTGTTTCGCAATACTCGCGCAATCCTTCTATTTCTGTTTTTGCTTCTTTCTCCACCAGCACCACGTTTTCGAACCCATTTCGCTCAGCGTACTGCTCCAATGGTTCCGCTTCTTTTTCCAGTGGCAAAAAGCCCCTCTTTGGCGTCTTAACGTGTAATAAATGAATCTTTGCTGTTAGTAATTGCTGCAAAACTTTCAGGTTTTTCACTAGTTGGCTGCTGTCATTATTCGCATCCACTAAAAAGATGATGTCCTTAAACTTCGATAAGCCACTGATCATACATTTCAGTACAAGGACCGGTACTTCAACTGCCTTGAGAAATTTATTTGCTTCTTTGTCCGCCGGATTATACAAGTCACCTCCCATGATTACGAGGTCAATATGCTGGTTCGCCACCTCTTCTATGAGAATATTGGAACGATCTCCAAACAGAATTTTAGGTGTCAACTCCAGCTCGGGAGCAATCGAGGCAATCTCTTCTACGCGTTGGTGCATTTTCGCCCTGGCGCTTTCTGTCAGTGATATATTTTTTATCGAAGATTGTGGCGCATCGTGATACCGCTCGCCACCCTCCATGTAGACGCTTTCGTTCGTTGCGATGGCAGACAGAACTTCTATACTGGCTTCTGCCAACTCCGCAAGCTCCACGCCCAGCTGCAACGCGCATTTACTTAAATACGTTAGCTCCGTTGGTATTAATATCTTGTGCATCTTGTTTATTGGATAGTTTAAATAGCTGTATATCTTTTTGAATCAGGTAACTGTTGCACCATAGAAAACTACCTGACAAGTTCTTCCATCTTTTTACCAGACTGAAAAGTAACTTCATCCACATCGAGGTTGCCATCGGCATCCATCATCACTTTCCAGCGATTGTTTTCTTTACGCAAAAGCACGTGAAATTTACCATAATTTGTACGTTGCTCACCTGTTTTCTGATTTGCATAAGAAGTTTTGTAATACCCTACTTCAAACGCTTCTTTATCTGATGCAATGCGTTCAATGAATCGCAACTCCAGGGTTCTTTTCTGTTCTGGATATGCCGCCTTCTTACTGTTCTTTTGTTCCTCAAATGCCGTTTCATATCCGAATATCTTTTGACTATCTCGTATCACCCGGATAAAGTCTTTGCTATGTACCTTGCTCAACGCTTTTTGGTCTTCTGCATTGAATGCCTCAATAAAAGGAACCCAAACCTGTTCATTGATTTCGCTGAATGACGGGTTTTGAGAAAACGTGATGTGGCTGCTTAAAAGGAAAAAAAGAATGAAAAAAGAAGGTTTCATAGCGTTGATCTGTTAGTGTTTCCCAATCGAAAACGAATAAACGAACCATCAGGTTTTACCCCCTTTTAAATGCCAATTTCTTTTCACTGGAAGCTTCTTCATCAAAATAGTATCCTTCGTAATCAAAACCTTTAAGTGATTCGGTATCATTGATTTCATGATCGATCATGAACCGCGACATCAACCCCCTGGCCTTTTTGGCATAAAAAGAGATGATTTTATACTGGCCATTTTTAAAGTCTTTGAACTCTACATCTACCACGTTTACCTCATCTGTTTTCTGACTAATGGATTTGAAGTATTCATTAGAGGCCAGGTTTAGTAGCACATTGTCCCCTTGTTCTTTCAGGTCTTCGACCAAAAGATCCTGTATGGTAGCATCCCAATATGCATAAAGTGTTTTGTAATCGTCAAAAGCCAGCTTGGTTCCCATCTCCAACCGGTAAGGTTGTATCAGGTCCAGGGGTCGTAGTAGGCCGTATAAACCGGAAAGAATTCTTAAGTGTCGTTGAGCAAAACTCAGCGAACGTGCATTTAATGTTTCTGCTTTCAGACCCTGGTATACGTCTCCCTGAAAAGCGAAAACAGAGGGTTTGGCATTCTCCAAGCTGTGCGTAGAACTGAAATCGTGGTACCTGGATACGTTCAGTTCTGCTAACTTATCACTGATGCTCATCAGTCCTTTAATCTCATCAGGGGTTTTCTTTTTGAGCACGTCGATTAGTTGATTTGTATGGGTCAACAAGCGCGGCTGAGAATGCTCAACGTCAATCGACGTTTGAAAATCCAGGCTTTTGGCTGGGGAAACTACTGCTATCATGGATGCTTAAATGAAGGTAAAACCAAGCATTGGTTCCGAATGTTCCACTTCAATCGATTAAAGTTTAGGTTTAGGTCATGGGTTTCTTTTGTAATGGATCAACTACTACAAAATCCGGAGCAAAAAATGAACACAGGGTGAGTGCACCGCAAAAGTGCCCTTCTTCATAACCCAATTACTCATCGTGCTGATAAATAATAGGTACGCTTCGGACAGTATAGTACCCTGTCTGGACACTAAACGGCTTACCTAAGCAGAAGGAGGCCTATTTATGAATGTGAAGACAGCTAACTTTTCAACCGTTACTTAAAAATTTCAACAGACATGAAAATGAAAAAACTACCAGTAATGATGATGATGTTGTGCATTATTATATCATGTGAAGACCCTGAAAACCAACCTGTTCCAATGGAATTATCAACAGTAGAACTAGTTAGGGCAGCAGATACTACACAAACCTTACCCATTTATCCCCTGCAAAACCTATTCAGTAGAAACATCACTACAGGAAATTTCTTTTTTGCAAACAGGTTTAGACAGGCACTTACTATTTCAAATGGCAAACTGGTTTGTCATTCGGATTATCCTGGCCTATCGTTTCAACGTATTTGGGTTCGTAGTGGAGCAGTATCAGGGATTTACAGAGACCTTGACGGAATGGTATTTGGTTACGATGCTGGAAAAATCATCGTATTTCCAGATGCTTTTCATGAGAACTATTCCGCACACCTCTATGCAAGAAAAATTGTTCTACACCTGAAGTGTCCTAAGGGTTGCGGTACTTATTTTGTGACACCTAAACAGAAAAATGCGCGATCCACGGAGCTTAAGGTTACGATAGGAGATGATCTTGACGAAGAGACAACTTGTGCCATTTCAGACATACCAAGTACCGGGAATTTTCCTAAGATCATCGTTCCTGATTCCATTGATTTTCAAACGCGCCCGTGGGATCAAATCACCTTTTTTTCACCAAATGGGGGTCATCCGATGAACAACTATTGTCTTTTTACGGGAGGCAATCTGTTAGACCATTAACTCACCTTCTGCACAAAAAAAAGGCCATGAAATGAGAAAGTCATGGCCTTTTTTGTTTTTAATTGAACTTCGGTGTCGGGTCAGGAAGCTCATATGCTGTAATGGCAAAAGTCAGTTAAAATGGATGACCATAAACAGTTCATCCAATTGAAAACTCGCACGTTCATAGTTATCAGGTTTAGGTCGGTCTACGCCATAGTTGGAGCCAAAATCGTTTGATAAAAACTCCATAGCGAAAGCTTTTTCTTTATTTGTCATTTTCAAATTTTACTAAGTACTCGTATGTTTTCTGAAACCGGACTAGGTAGTCAACAGACCATTTTCACGTGCTAAAAACACGGGATTTACTGTCTTCAATCAATTTTTTCCGGTGTGGTATTCAGATGTTGTTTTTTGGTTCTGCAATATTAGTAAAATTATATTTTATGTTTACTATGTGCCATTATTTTTTCACAAAGGATAATATTTATTGATCAAAACCCGGGGTTTATTGATCGGAGGTGATTTCAAAAAGGATTAATTCATGTAGGTATCTGAAAACTTTCAGAAACTCAGTGCGTCGAGGTACACTAAACCAACTTAATGCTTCTTAGTACTTCAGATCGAAAGGCCTTACTCAACGGTACATTTTTACCCGCAAGCACCACAAAGTCTTCCAACACCTCTTCCAGATGGTCGAGATTAACTACAAACGAACGGTGGGTCCGAACAAATTGCTTTGCATTAATGCGTTTTTCCAGTGCTTTTAACGGCATAGAAAAGACATAGGTATGACTAGTGGTAAAAAATCGACTGTAGTTTCTATCTGCTTCCAGGTAAACGATGTCGCTCAATTTGATTTTAATCAGCTTTTCTTTCTCTTTGATAAAGATGCAGTCTTTTAACAGGTAACAGTCGTTACCTACATCGGATGTACTTTCATCTTCTTTCGTCTGGTGTTTGTTTTTTTGCTCAACTATTTTATTGCTCACTAGTTCGATGGTTCGCGAGAGTTCTAATTGGCTGAATGGTTTGGCGATGAATGCATAGGGATTGGTCATCTTCGCACGGTTGTAAGTGGAATCGTCAATATTGGCAGTCAGGTAAACAATCGGAATGTTGTATTCAAGGTTTAGCTGATGGGCTACTTCTATTCCGTCGGCTAACTGGCCCTTTAAACGTACGTCCATCAACACGAGATCCGGGCAGGAATTAGCAGATACATAAGAGATCACATCTTCACCTTTTGACATGATGCCCAATACGTGATATCCCTGAGAGGTTAGTTGTGAGGCAATATCTGCGCCTATTATGGTATCGTCTTCTACGACAAGTAGCTTTAAGGGTTCCATTATGCTGCTTTAGGTTTTAGCGATTCAAACTGTATTTCTATGGTTGTTCCCTGCTGATTTGAAATGTCCATTTTTCCATTTAAGTAAAGGGTCAACAGGTTGATTAAACGTGAGCCAAACCCAATATTTTTCCCCTCTGATATGAGTTCAGATCCGGATAGACCAACTCCATCATCATTTACCGTAAGGTAGAATTGATTTGAACCCGTTCTTCTCAACCCGATATTGATTGTACCTTCCTGTTTTCCGGAAAAAGCATGCTTTAACGCATTGGTGACCAATTCATTGACTATTAACCCGATGGGAATGGCTGTATCTATGTCCAGCTCAAGGTCTTCAAACGAACAAATCAGCTGAATGTGCTCTGCCTTTAACCCAAACGTACTTTTGGTTTCCTCGCACAACGTCAGCAGGTAGTCTTTCATCGCGATGGATGTCAGGTTATCGTCACGGTACAACTTTTGATGAATCAACGCCATGGAGTTCAGCTGATTTTTATTCTTTAGCATGGCTTCGAAGACCAAAGGATGATCGATTTCACTCATTTGAAGGTTGAGTAAACTAGAAACCAATTGCAAATTATTCTTCGTGCGGTGGTGTATCTCTTTGAGTAAAAGCTCAATCCGATCTTTTTGATGTTGGATCTGGTTTTTCTGCTCTCTTATAGAGGCAAAACTTTTTTCTAATTCCGAGTTTTTTGACGTCAACGCCAAGTTGATCTTTTTCTTCAGTTGGTTATTCCGCCAAAGGATCAAAGCAATCACGACCGTCATCATCATAAAGCTCACTACCAGGTAAATGACTACGTCCCGTTTGGCTTTATCCCGCTGAAGTGTGGCAATCTCCGCTTCTTTTTTCTTGGTCTCATACTTCTTTTCCAGCGCAGCTATTTCGACTTCATTTTCCTTCTTTCTTATACTGTCCCGATAGGAATAAAACTCAACCGCTTTTTCTAATGCTTTTTCAAAATCCCCCATTCGCCTGTAAACCTGAGCAATCCTTCTTTTAAATGTTCTGATCTCGAAAACCTGATTGTATCTTTCTGCGAGTTTCAAGGCTTGCTCAAAATACGCAAGGGATTCTTCATACCTGCCTTCGTCCCGAGCCAGGATCGCCATGTCCTTGGCAGCATTCATCATCGATTTTTGACTCGCATCAAGTTGGGCATACTCCCACTGAAGGTAGAAGTATTTTCTAACGGAATCCTTTAGGCTTTCCTTCTTTCTGTGGTAATAATGATTGCCAATCTTACCCATCGCCTGGGGAAGGTGCCAGGGATGATTAATGGATTTGGCTACGTTATAATATTCATAGTAGTATTTCAACGCAGAATCCTTCTCATTCTTCCTTAGATGGGCGAACGCCTTATTCGAAATAACGGCACATTTTCTCCCATTGGCTGGCAATGGCGCAAAATGCTCATAACCTTGTTGGGCATAATCGAAAAATTCCTGCGGACTGTTCCGGTGTAGCCTCGACAAGTAGTAGTAGCAGAACGCAATCATTTCATCGTAACCCAACTTGCGATACCATTCCAGGGATTTCCGGTAGTTGGAAAGGGCCAGGGGGTAAAGTGATACCTGAAAATACAAGGATGATCTGGCAAACTGCAAATGAGCTGCGATGGTATCGTTATAGCCACTTTTATCGTAACTATATGCATCAAAGATGTTGTAATACCTCGCAGTGTCTTCCACCAGAAATGTTGCTTGTGATTCGTAAATGAATTCTAAAAGCATGTTTTCGTCAGGGT